>JBBDWJ010000262.1:0-82302 GCA_040902925.1 Bryobacterales bacterium
CGCCGGTTGCCGAGGCGGACGGCCGGACCTTGTTCCGCAGGGTGAGCTTTGATCTGACCGGTTTGCCGCCGACGCCCGAGGAGGTCGCCGCGTTTGTGAACGACCGCGACGCCGCGGCTTACGAGAAGGTGGTGGACCGGCTGCTGGCGTCACCCCAGTTTGGCGAGCGCATGGCCGTTCAGTGGCTTGACCTGGTTCGCTATGCCGATTCGGTCGGTTTCCATAGCGACGTTGCCATCGACGTCTACCCGTATCGCGATTACGTGATCGGCGCGTTCAACGAAAACATGCCGTTCGACCGGTTCACTCGCGAGCAACTGGCCGGTGATCTGCTTTCGAACCCTACCGACTGGCAATTGGTAGCGACGGCGTTCAACCGCCTCAACCGCATGACCAACGAAGGCGGCTCGCAGGCGAAGGAATATCTCGTCAAGTACGCAGCCGACCGGGCGCGCACGGTGTCGGCGGCGTGGCTTGGCTCGACGATGGGCTGCGCCGAATGCCACGACCATAAGTTCGATCCGTTTCTGCAGAAGGACTTTTATCAACTTCAGGCCTTCTTCGCTGACGTCGAGGAAGAGGGCGTCTATAGCAGCCAGGCTCGCTGGGGATCGAGCATGCGCATTCTGCCGGACTCGGCCAAGGCGGAGATTGCCGCCATCGACCGCGAGCTGGCGAGTTTGCGCGGAAGCGGAAACCCTTCCGCCGACGCCGGGCCGCGGCAGCTCGCCGATTTTGCCGGCCGCCTTCGCAAGCAGATGGAAGCCTGGCGCACTTTGCAGCCAGATCGCGCGGCCGACGATTGCTCCGACCCTGACATTTCCGGCTGCGACAGTCTCGAGTTGCGCATCGCCGAAGCCGGCATCGTGGAGACGGCGATCGTTGGGGAAGGCAAGCCGGGGCGGGCGATGTACCGGGTCGAGATTCCGGCCGTGAGCGGGAAGACGACGGCGATCCGGCTGGAGGCTTTGCTCGCCGACGTTTTTGAGCGCTTCCTGCTGAGCATGTTTGAGGTCGTGTTGATGGGGCGCGGCCCGCGGCCGTCGCCCGTGGCCATTGGCGCCGTGGCCGCCGACCGCGAAGATCCGGACGCGATGCTGCGCGACACGCTCGACGACAACCATCACACGGTTTGGGGCGGCGATCTTTGCGCCGATATCCAGCGCCAGGCGGTGTTTGTTTTCGATCAGCCTTTGGAAATGCGCGCGGGCGAGCGTCTGCGCATCACGATGACCTTCAACGGCCGCGCGGGCCGCACGATGCTTGGCAAGTTCCGGCTGTCGGCGACGGATTCGGATTTTCCCGAGCCCGCCCCGTTCGGCACATTGCGCGCCGCCGTGCTCTCGGGCGATTGGAACGACGGGCAGCGCAATGCGTTGGAGCAGGCCTTCCAGCAGGCCGACGCCGGAAACGCCAACTGGGATCGCATCCGCAGGCTGGAGCGCCGCAAGAAGGCCTTGCACGACTTCGCCGATCACTGTCTGATCACGAAAGTGGCCGAGGAACCGCGAGTTGTGCGTGTGTTGGGGCGCGGCAACTGGATGGACGAATCGGGTGAAATCGTCGAACCGCAGACGCCCCAATTTCTTTCGCCGATCGCGACGAACGGCGAACGTCTGACGCGGCTCGATCTGGCCAACTGGCTAGTCAGCAAAGACAACCCGCTCACCGCGCGTGTGTTCGTGAACCGCCTGTGGGATCTCTACTTCGGTCAGGGCCTTTCGAAAGTGCTCGATGATCTGGGTTCGCAGGGCGAGACGCCGCTCCACCAGGATTTGCTCGACTGGCTGGCGGTCGAATTCATGGAAAGCGGCTGGGACGTCAAGCACATTATCCGCACGATGATGCTTTCCGAAACCTACCGGCGTTCGAGCGAGCCGACGGCGGAGCTTCGTGAGCGCGACCCATACAACCGCCTGCACGGCAGGCAGCCGATGATGCGGCTCGACGCCGAGTTCATTCGTGACAACGCGCTGACGGTCAGTGGTTTGCTCAACAGAAAGATGGGCGGGCCGAGCGCGAAGCCCTATCAGCCGCAGGGCTACTACGCCGAGTTGAATTTCCCGAAGCGGGTCTACAAGCCCGACTTGAACGCGGATCAGTTCCGCCGCGGCGTTTATACCCACTGGCAGCGAACGTTCGTGCATCCGTCGATGATGGCCTTTGACGCACCGAGCCGCGAGGAGTGCGCGGCGGACCGTTCGGTTTCGAATACGCCGCTACAGTCGCTGGCGCTGCTGAACGATCCGACTTATGTCGAGGCCGCGCGGGCCTTTGGGGCGCGTATTTTGCAATCCGGAGCGGCGCGGGATACGGAGCGTCTTGGCTTCGCCTTTCAGCAGGCGTTTTCGCGCGATCCGTTGGACGAAGAGCGGCAGATGCTGCTTGAATTTCTCGATCGCCAGCGGCAAGTCTTCCGCGCTGACGCCGCGGAGGCCGAAAAGCTGCTCTCGGTCGGCATCTGGGAAGCGCCCCGAACGCTCGACGCGGTCGAGCTGGCGGCGTGGACTTCGGTGGCCCGCGCGCTGTTCAACAAGCACGAGTTCATCACGCGGTACTGACCCCATGTATGAACAAGCCGTAAGAGCGTAACGGTATCGATATGAGACGCAACACGGGCATGCATTTTCTTTCGCCGGGGGCGCAAACCCGCCGCGCTTTTCTAGGCCGTACGTCGCTCGGCCTCGGCGGAATGGCCTTGTCGTCGTTGCTTGGCGGTAGGGCGTACGGGCAGCCGCCTGGCATCGAAGGTTTTCCCAACTACTCGCCAAAGATCAAGCGCGTGATCTTCTTGTGCATGGCGGGCGGGCCCTCTCACATCGAGCTGTTCGACCACAAGCCGGTTCTCGAGCAGCGCAGCGGCGAGCCGATGCCCGAGTCGGTGACCAAAGGGCAGCAGATCGCCCAATTGCAGGGCCGCGAGTTGCGCATCCTGGGCCCGCAGCATCCCTTCCAGCGCTACGGCAAGTCGGGGCAGCACATGTCGTCGCTGCTGCCGCACATCGGAGGGATCGCTGACGATATCTGTATCATCCGCTCGATGCAGACCGAGCAGATCAACCACGACACGGCGCACACGTTCATGAACACCGGGACCGGCATCGCCGGCCGCCCGAGCATGGGGTCGTGGATCACCTACGGTCTCGGCAGCGAGTCCGAAGATCTGCCCGGTTTCGTCGTGCTCACGTCGGAGGGCGGCGGCCAGGCGCAGCCGATTGCGGCGCGGCAATGGCACAGCGGCTTTCTTCCGAGCAAGTACCAGGGCGTGAAATTCAGCTCCAGCGGCGATCCGGTTTCCTACGTGCGCAATCCGCCGGGCGTGAGCCGTGAGGCGCAGTCGGACCTAATCAACACGGTCACCGCGCTGAACCGTGTGCAATCGAAGCTCGTCGATGATCCCGAGATCGCCACGCGCATCGCGCAGTACGAGTTGGCTTTCCGGATGCAGATGAGCGTTCCCGAGTTGGTCGATTTTCGCAACGAGCCCGCCGAAATTCTCGACATGTACGGCACGCGCGGCGGCGACGGAACGTTCGCGGCGAATTGTCTGCTGGCGCGGCGGCTCGCCGAACGCGGCGTTCGCTTCATTCACCTCTACCATCGTGGCTGGGACCATCACGGCGGCATTAAGAAGGGCATCGTCGAGACCTGCGGCTACGTCGACCAGGCTTCGGCGGCGCTGGTGAAAGACCTCAAGCAGCGCAACATGCTCGATGGGACGCTGGTCATCTGGTGCGGCGAGTTCGGCCGGACGCCGATGGCGCAGGGCGACGGGCGCGACCACCACATCAAGGGGTTTTCCATGTGGATGACTGGCGGCGGCGTCAAGGGCGGCGCGGCCTACGGCGCGACCGACGATCTCGGCTACAACGCGGTCGAGAACATTGTCCACGTGCATGACTTGCAGGCCACGCTGCTGCATTTGTTTGGCATCGACCACACAAAGCTGACTTACCGCTTTCAGGGGCGAGATTTCCGGCTGACCGATGTCTCGGGCAAGGTTGTAAAGGACGTGCTCGCCTAGATTCGGCGACGCGGCCGCGGATTCCCGAAATCGCAGTCGACCCGACCTCCGCCAGCGAGGGTGGGGTCGCCAGCTTTCATGCACTGGAGCAACCGCGGAGTTTTGGATAGTGTCCCCCCCAGCCCCGCGGTGAGGCGCATCGCGTGCCGCGATTTCGGGAATCGTCCTGATAACCCCCGCTGGCCCGCGGGTACTCCCCATGACTACACACCACAACTTGACGCCCGCCGGGCGCGGGCGTTCTACTTGATGTCTATGCCCATACCCCGTGACAAGCAGCGTCCCCTGATCGATCGGCTGATGAAGGCCACCGGAGGCGCTTATACGCCGAAGCAGCGCCGCAAATATTTCATCAGCGGGCCGCAGTGGGCGGCTGCTTATGAAGGCCATGCATTGTTTCATGCCGCCACCCGCGAGCCAGTTTCGTTCGAGGAAGTGATCCGGCGGCTTGGTGAACTCGGCATTCCCTGCTGGACGACTCACGACACCGACGTCATCCCCACCGAGACCCTATTGACCGAGGGGCAGTGGGAGGTTGTCGAACGCATCAACAAAGCGCTCGAGGCGAACGACGTGCGCTGCTCGATGGTGACTTGCGAGACGTTTCACCATGCGGTGTGGGCGGCGAGCGCGGCGGCCGAGGCGCCGGAGGTGCGGAACTACGCGGTGCGGCGGCTGCAGAACACGGTCGAGATTGGCCACCGGCTCGGTGCGCAGTTCGCGGTTTACTGGCCGGGGACGCTGGGCTACATGATTCAGGGCGCGATGGAAGAGACGCAGACCCTGCGGTGGTTCGCCGACGGGCTCAACGCGGCTTGCGAAAAAGACATCGAGCTGGCCGAATCGAACGGCCGCTCGACGATGAAGCATTGCCTCGAGGCCAAGCCTTTCGAGCCGATGTCGCAGATCATCCTGCCGTCGAGCGATGCCATGCTGGCCTTTATCAGCAGCGGGTTGCTGACTCATCCCGAGATGGTGGGCTTGAACCCCGAGTACCTGCACGAGCTGATGTGGGGCGCGGCTTGCCGGGCGGCGCTGGCGCGGGCGTTGATTTGCGGCAAGCTGTGGCACTTCGACATCAACGACGGCTACCCGTTGAAGCACGATGTGGACCTCGGCGTGGGGCTCGTCAATCCGCTCGATTGGTTGAACGTGCTCGTGCTGTTGCGCTCGCACGGCTATGAGGGTCCGTTCAATCTGGATTTCAAGCCGCCGCGCACCACCAGCAACTATGGCGTGTTCAAGGTCAGCTTCCCGACGGCGGTCGACCGGTTCATCACCTTGTGGGAGATTGCCGGCGAAGTGATTTCCGACGCCGTCATCAAGGATGCGACCGATGCGCTGAAGCAGGGCGGCGGCGGGTCCGACGACGTGAACGACATCGTCGAAGCCAACCGCGAACTGCTCACGCTGCACGAGCTGATTGCTCACCGGCTGTTCGAGATCCTAGTGGGGCAGCACCGCGGGCGCAAGTTCTCGGTTTAGGCATGTTAGGCTTAAGTTGCGGACCTTGGTATGAGAAAACCTGTCGTCATAACGACTCCCCCCGCCACGCCTGAGGACGTTGCCCGGATTCTTGGCGTGCCCCCTAAGCGGGCGGCCGAGCTTTCGAGGCTGGCTGAGGAAGTATCGAGGCAGGTGGAGCGGCGTGAGAAACGGGAATCCCGTAAACGTGCACGTACCCAAGATCGAAAGGGATAAGAGCGCCTTCCTCAACGTCCCCTACGATTCGCGCTACCACAAATTGTTCCTGGCCTTTATTGCCGGCTTATCGGCATACCAGTTAACGCCGCGGGCCACGATTGAGTTGCCGGGCGGACAACGAAGGTTGGACCGCATTCTAGAGCTGGTTCAGGGCTGCCGCTATTCGTTCCACGATCTGTCGCGCGTGCAACTCGACCGCCGGCCGCCCGCTACTCCCCGGTTCAACATGCCCTTCGAGTTAGGGCTGACCGTCGCCTTGCACGTCCAGCAACGGGATCACGATTGGTTTGTGTTCGAGTCGCGGCCGGCGCGATTGAGTAAATCCTTAAGCGACCTGAACGGAACCGATCCCTATATCCACGGAGGCACGGCGCAGGGAGTGTTTCGGGAGCTCACCAACGCGCTGGTGAGCATCCACCATCAGCCGACCGTGGCGGAGATGGATCGAATCTACCGCAAGCTGCTGATCGCCGCGCCGCGAATCATGAAGGATGCTGGAACCGACTCGCTGCTGGGCGCCAGAGTGTTTCGAGACTTAGCGCTGGTTGGTTCCCAGTTGTAACCGGACGCGCCCGGAGCCGATCCAGATTGCATACTCGTGATTTTCTCTAAATCATTCCCTCCAAGCCATTTCCTTCTGAACCATGATTAAACGCCGAGTCGGTAGCGAGCTTTGGTTGATCACGCAGCCGGACCATGCTGTGGTCTCCGGCTATCTGGCTGCCCACTGGGGGAATGAAGAGTTCGCACAGCCGGGTTATTTTGCCGCCGCTGCCGAGCCCGAGCGCCTGCGGGCCGAAACCGTGCTGGCGATCGCCGAGCACGACAACGGCTGGTGGGAGTGGGAGGCCGACCCGGAGCTTGACCCCGGCGACAAGCTTCCCCTGGGGCTGCTCGACCTGACACAGCACGATGGCATGGAGCGCTGGCGCCTCGGAGTGCCTCGATTCATAGAGCAGCATCCCTACGTGTCGCTGCTGATCAGCTTTCATGCGTATTGGCTGTATGCGCCGCGCTGCGGGCCTCATCCCGATGCGGCGTTTTTCCACCCCTTGTTTGGCGATCCGCAAAACGCACCGCCGCTCGAAGGAGAGGATCTGCAACGAGCGCAAGAATTCGTCGGCGAGCAGCGCGAGATCCAAGAGCGACTGGTGGCCATGCTGCGTGAGGATGCGGACTGGTCGGCGGCGGTTCATCCGGAAAACCTCAAACCGCACGTCCGTTTGTTGCAGCTCGCCGATGCGTTGTCGCTGGCCCTCGGTTTTGGTGGCGATAAACCCCTGAGTCTGAAAGGAATAACGCGGCGGAATTGGGACGATCGTATCACCCTTGAGCTCACGCCGGGCGCCAACCGGCGCATCGTTTGCCGCCCCTATCCGTTTGATCGAGACCCGCTGCCGGTCGCTGTTCGCGCTAGCGTTCTACCGTTGCCTGCGGAGCGGCCGGCTCATTTCCAGAGTTGGTGGCAGAGTCTCGAGCGGCAGTGGATTCGATTCGAATACTGCTCGGAAACCGAGCCGCGAACGTGAGACGCTGTCAGATCTCGAAGCGGCATGATGAAACGCTTTACCGCGGATGGAACGGAGCGGGCGCGAGGATCTTGAACCCCCAGGTTCGACCCAGCCGTAGTCCGCTTGCAGCGGTCTTGTTCGCGTGATAGGTTCAGATTTCGCCTTCCGGTAAGTCTTCGGGACCGTCAGAACTTTGCGCCTTGCCCTCATCCCAGCCCTGTTGGCTCTCACAAGCCTTGGCCTGCTCGCGCAGGAGTTCACCCCGCCGCAGCGTGAGACCGGCGATCTCGAGGTGTTCGCGGTCAAGCAGGAAACCGTGGGGGACACCCGCTACTTCCGCGGTACGGTCGAGTTTCGCCTCAACAACATCGTGCTCCGATGCGAGGAGCTCGACTACAACGAAACCAGCGGCGAAGTCGAGGCGCGGGGCAACGTCCACTACCGCAATGTGGTGAGCGAAGAGGACCTCTACGCCGAAAAGGTCGCTTACAACACCCGCACCGAGCTGGGTACGTTCTATACCGTGCATGGAACCGTGTCCTCGGCCAGCCAGGGTGGTTTCCGTCTGCTGACCACCGACAACCCTTTTTACATCGAAGGCGAAGTGGTGCTCAAAACGAAGAATCACTATGTCGTGCATGACGGGTTTGTGACCAACTGCGAACGCCCGAACCCTTGGTGGACTTTGCGCGCGCCCAGGACCACGATCGTGCCCGGCGACTCGGCGACGATCCGCAACGGTGTGTTTCGGCTTGGCAAAGTCCCGCTGTTCTATTTCCCTTACTACAAGAAATCTCTCGAACGCATGCCGCGCCGCAGCGGATTCCTGACGCCCAATTTTGGCAACAGCAGCCGGCTGGGTTTGATGCTCGGGCAGTCCTATTTTTGGGCCATCAACCGCAGCTACGACGCCACCGTCGGAGGCACCTGGTACACCGACCGCGGCCTTGCCAGCCAGGTCGACTTCCGCGGGCGCCCGACGGCCAACAGCAGCTTCGACGTTTACTTCTTCGGTGTGAAAGACCGCGGGGCGAAAAAAAACGACTGTACTCCGAGCGCCACCGACGATTGCCGCTATAAGCAAGGCGGCGCGGTCTTCTCGATGAAGGGCACGGCCCTGTTTCCCTGGGGGCTGCGCGGCGTCGCCAACGTCAACATCCTCACTTCCCTCGAATTTCGCCAGGCCTTTACGCAGAGTTTCGAGGAAGCCATCTGGTCGCGCGTGCACTCGATCGGCTATGTCTCGAAGAACTTCTCGTCCTACAGCCTCAACGCGTCCCTGTCGCGGGATGCGAATTTCCAGAGTTTGAACCCCGACGATACGGTGGTCATTCGCAAGCTTCCGAACGTCGAATTCAACAGCGTCGACAACCAGTTTCTAGAGGGGCCCGTGCCGCTCTGGTTCAGCTTTGACAGCTCGTTCGACCTGCTGAGCCGCGACCAGCCGCTTTATCGAACTCCCGACGTGACGCAGCCTGGGTTTGAAACACGCAATTTCGTGCAACGCGGCGACTTCTATCCGCGCATGTCCACAAAGTTCGACTGGAAGGGTTTTCACGTACGGCCGACGTTGGGCGCCCGGCAGACTTCCTACGGCCAGAGCCTCGATACCGTCGTCAACCGGCCAGTTGGCGAGAACCTGCACCGCACGACGATGGAGGCGTCCGTCGAAATTCTGCCGCCATCGCTGGAGCGCATTTACAAAGGGCCGAAATGGCTTGGGGACCGCGTCAAGCACGTCATCGAACCACGGCTAACCTATCGCTACGTCGACGGCGTCGAGGATTTCGACCACATCGTGCGTTTCGACGAGCGCGACATCGTCAACAACACGAACGAAGCGGAGATCTCATTGACGAACCGGCTCTTTGCCAAGAACGACAAGACCGGGCAGGTGCGTGAAGTGTTCAGCCTTGACGTTTGGCAGCGGCGATATTTCGACCCCGAGTTTGGCGGAGCGATCGTGCCCGGGCGGCGCAACGTTTTTGCCTCGACGATCGACTCGACGCCGTTTGCCTTTGTGGACGGGCCGCGCAATTACTCGCCCATCTCGTCGTCGATGAAATTCCGGCCGACCTGGCGGTATACGCTCGAGTGGCGCAACGACTACGATCCGCTGCGTGGCAAGCTGGTCAATAGCCGCGTCGGCGCCGCCGCTCAGTTTGATGCCTGGAACATCAATGTGAGTCACAACGCCGTGCGCTCGCCTACGGCGCTGGCGCCGCCGAGCAATCAGATTCGCACGACGGTACGCTGGGGCGATTTCAACCGCCGCGGCTGGAACGCCGCCATCGCCAACATCTACGACTACCGCCAGAAAATCTTTCTGTACACAATTTCGCAGATCACCTACACCACCGACTGCTGTGGTTTCAGCGTCGAATGGCGGCGGCAGACCAGCATCGGGCAGACCCGCAACGAAAACCAGTTTCGCGCCAGCCTTTCGATCGCCAATGTCGGCTCGTTTGGAACCCTCAGGCCGCAGGAGCGTTTGTTCTAGACTGGAGCGCTATGGGTTTTCCCAAGCGCTACGCTGAGCTTGCGGCGCGTTGGCGCGTGCCGGCGGGTTTCGCCGTTGCCGTTGCTTTCCTGGCAATGGCTCGCCCGAGCTGGCCGTCGTTGGCGGCCGGCGGAGTGATTGCTCTCTTCGGGCTGGCGCTGCGGGCCTGGGCTGCGGGCCATCTTGCCAAGTACGAAAAGCTCTCGACTTCCGGCCCCTTTGCTCATCTGCGAAATCCGCTCTACGCCGGAACGCTGATCGTCGGCGTCGGGTTTGCGATTGCCGGCGCGCATCTCGGCATCGGACTGCTGCTGGTGGCGTTTTTCGTGATGCTTTACCTGCCGGTGATCGAAGAGGAAGAGAGCTATCTGCGGAAGAAGTTCCCCGAGTTCGCGGAGTACGAGCAGCGCGTGCCCAGACTCTGGCCGCGGCTGTCGCGGCAGGGAGCATCCCGGCAGCGATTCCGATCCGATCTTTATCTGCGGAACCAGGAGTATCAGGCCTTCGGCGGCTTTCTGGTGGTGATGGCGTTGCTCGTCGCCAAGTGCCTGTTGTGGTAGTTTGTCCCGGCCCGCGACCAGCTAGCGCATCCGCCGTCGGCTGCCAATGCGCTTGGATCGGGGTGTGTTACATTCATACATTCGCAAAGCATCCGTGTTGAGGAGGTAGGTTTGGCTGCACCGAATTTGGAAGGCCGCATCGCCGTGATTACCGGCGCCAGCAAAGGATTAGGACGGCAAATGGCCGAGTCGTTAGCGGCTGCCGGCGCCGCGGTGGCTTTGGTCGCCCGGAGCGAATCGCTACTGCAAGACGTGGCGGCCGGGATTCGCAATCAGGGCGGCAAGGCTGAGATTCTGGTCGCCGACGTGACCGACGAAACCGGCGTCGGTGAAGTCGCCCAGCACGTCGAGGAGAAACTCGGCGTCTGCGACATCCTTATCAACAACGCCGGCATCAACAACCGCAAGTCGATCGAGGACTTCACCTTGACCGAGTGGCAGGAAATCCTCGCGGTCAACCTGACCGGGCCGTTTCTGTTGTCGCGGGCGTTCGTCCCCGGCATGAAGAGCAAGAAGTTCGGCCGCATCATCAACATGACGTCGATCATGACGCACGTCTCGCTGCCCAACCGCACCGGCTATAGCGCCACCAAAGCCGGCCTGCTGGGATTCACGAAATCTCTGGCGCTCGAGCTGGCCGCGTTCAACATCACAGTGAACGGCATCAGTCCCGGGCCTTTCGGGACGGAGATGAACAAGGCGCTTATGGAAGATCCCGAAAAGAACGCCATGTTCACGTCGCGAATTCCCGTCGGGCGTTGGGGCAAGGTGGAAGAGATCGGCGCGCTGGCTGCATTTCTCTGCTCCGCCGAGGCCGGGTTCATCACCGGCACCGACATCGTGATTGACGGCGGCTGGACGGCGCAGTAACCCGCGCGCGAAGCACTCAGCGCCGCACCGCAAAACTCAGGGCCGCGTAGCGCAGAAGGCCTGAGCCGGGCCTTGCTCGGTGGCTTTACGATCAAAAAACTCTACGACCTTCTCCCGGCGAGCCAGCAGCCCTGCCAGCTCCCAGTCGCTCAAAAGGCTTCCCACCTCGTGCTTTATGGACTCTTCATTGAGCGTCTTGAGGGCCTCGTGGAACCGCGGATCAATGCACGTTAGCTGCTTGCGGTCGAGCAGGTCTTTGTGGGTACGAAAGCCGCGCGTGAAATCGATCGTCCAGAGTTTCCAGCTCTTGGTGATGAGGAAGTTGCCGAGATTGGGGTCGGTGTTGGCGACCAATTGGTTAAAAACGCGCGCCTGGTACATCTGGCGGTTCCAGGCGTCGATGTCGGGCGGGTCGATTCCTTTCAGGAAGCGGTCCTTCTCCTGCATCAGCACATCGTCCACCCACCAGGTGACCGCGGCCATGTTCTGCCCCACTTTGCGTTCCACCGAGACCGGAACCATATTCAGCCCCAGCAGCTTGTCGAGCCGGTAGGCGGCAATGTTGAACTTGTAGCTGTCGCGAAAATTGACTTCGAGCCCGCGGTCCGTCTTCTTTCGAGGCGTGAACTCGTCGATGGATTGGATATGAGCGTCGTGAGTTATGCGTCCGTCGCTGAGAGTGGCCCGTTGCGAGCCCGTGATTCCCTGCGAGAGCCGCTCACTGTTGACGATCTGGGCGTCGAGCAGAAATCGCTCTTGCTCCTCGCGGCTAAGCTGCGGCGAACCAGCAGCCGTCTGCCCCGCGAGCGGCGCGCAAATCAACGCGGCGAAAAAAAAACCAGCCAGCCTGCAGCGAGCCAAGGTCATGAGACGCACCGCTTTCTAGCGTACTCTACAATACTGGGCGGGTACGTACGGAACGCTACGCACTCTGTCGAAGCGCAAAGGACTCCTCAATGCCTTCGGTTCGTATCCCCAAATGGGTTGGATGGCCGCTGCTGGTGCTGTGGACGTACTTTGTGTTGAGTCTACTGGTTCAATGGTCGATGTTTCACCCCGAGCAGTATCCCGGGGGCTTGTGGCATCTGCAAGAGCACTTCAAGGCCGAGGATGTATGGCTGACAACATCCGACGGCGTGCGGATACACGGCTGGAAGCTGCGCGCCCGGCCGCACGCGGAGCAGTCGCACGCGGAGTGGGTCACGCTCTATCTGCACGGTAATGCCGGCAACCTCACGCATCGCGTTGACCACATGGAAACGATCCCCCGAGTTGGATCGGACCTGCTGATCATCGACTACCGGGGTTACGGAAAGAGCGAAGGCAAGCCAACCGAGGAAGGTATCTATCGGGACGCCGACGCAGCCTACGAGTATCTCGTCGAGGCGGGTTACCGGCCTGAAAATCTGGTCGTCTATGGCGAATCGTTAGGAACGGCAGTGGCGGTGGATCTGGCCTCGCGCCGCGAGTGCGCGGGCGTCGTGTTGGAAGCGCCCTTCCCATCAGCCTCGGCCGTAGCCAGCAGCGTACTCCCATTGCTGGGCCCACTAGCCGCGCGAGGCTATCTGGAAACCGCGAAAAAGCTGCCGCGCGTGAAGGCGCCCGTGCTCGTCATTCACGGCACGAAAGACCAGGTGATCGACCACGAGTTGGGGCGTGCGGTGTTTGAAGCGGCGCCCGAGCCGAAACAGTTCTGGAGCGTCGAAGGCGCGCGCCACAGCGACATTCTTGAGGTAGCCCGCGAACAGTACCCGGCGCGGCTTAGCGAGTTCTTTGATCAATTGCGCGTTCGGTAGCGGGGACTCCACAGCCGCCGGCGCCAAATCAGTGTTTGGTGACGGGTACGCTAACTTCCGCCGTGACCGGGGGAAGGCACGCCTTCTCGTTGCATGCCTGGTAACGCAGTGTTCCGGTCAGCTCGTTCAGGCCGGCGGGAAGCGGTTCGGGAACTTTGAAGGTGGAGAGCAGCGTGATGGTTCCCGAAAATACCGAGAGCGGCTTTTCCGAAAACTCATACTTGACGGTTTCGGCCTTGGGGTACTCCACGGACTTCACCGTCAGCCCGGCAACGTCCCAGGTGAGGCGCGTGGGAATCAGGTAGTCTTCCGCGGGGTTGTCCGAGTTCATGTGGTAGCCGGGGCGAATAGCGACCTTGAGCGCAACGGCCAAGTCCTCTCCCGGCTTGATCTGCACACCCTTCGGGGGCATCACGCTGGCGGCCTGCACGCCTCGGAACTGCGCCCTCGCGACGCCCAACTGCAGCAGGAGGGCGGTCGTCGCGGTCAGCAGGGCGGCGGCCTTACAGAAGTTTCTTAATTTCATCCTCGTAGTCGCTCATGCTGACCAGGCCCATATGCTCGCTAAAGATGCGGCCTTCCTTGTCGATGATGAAGGTGGTCGGAAGGGCCTGTATGCCGTTGGGAAAGCGCTCGGCGAGTTCGTCGTCACCCAGCAGGACGGGGAAATTGAGCTTGAGCTCTTCGGTGAAGGGCCGCACGACATCCCAGCCCTCTTCGTCGAGCGAGATCGCCACCACGCTGAAACCCTGATCCTTGTATTTGCGCTGGAACTCGACGAACCACGGCATCTCAATCTTGCACGGGCCGCACCAGGTGGCCCAGAAGTTGAGCAACACGACTTTCCCTCGAAAATCGGCCAGGCTCACGTCGTTGCCGTCGCCGTCTTTCAGGGTGAACTCCGGAGCGGGCTTGCGTTCTTCGAGGTTAGCGTCCGCTGCCGAGACCGTGTCCTCCGACACCTCCGAGTTCAGTGTGCATGAGCCCGTCAATAGTAGCCCGGCGGCCAAGGCCGCAACCGGAGCGATCCGTTTCGTCATCAAAACTCTCCTTGGAACGTAAACCTGATTATACCCATTGGACTTTTCCGGCTCCGCGCTCAGCACGCCTCTCCACAGGCCTAGGACTGGCGCTCCAGGCAGCAGGTTACAGGCATCCTGGCCTACAAGACACTTCGACGCCGGACCCGTTCCGGTTACCCGCCTTCCTTATCCTCGACGCGCACGCCAAGGAGCCCGCGATGGAGCCGGACGTTCAGCCTGTCGTCGACGGCGGCTTGCGCGGAATCTCGCAGCACGCCGCCGGCGGGGGTTTGGACGATAGCGTAGCCGCGCTCGAGGATCGCCAGAGGGCTAAGGTGCTGGAGCTGCTGGCACAACGAACCGAGCGCCGCGCCTTCGCGCTCCAGACGCCAGCGAATGAGCGGCGGCAACCGCTCCCACAGTTGATCGAGCCGCGAGCGCGAGCGCGCCAGCCGGACGCGGAAATCAAGCCCCGCAAGCGCGTGCTGCTGGTCGCGCAGCCTGTTTTCAGCGAGCCGCATGCGGCGCACGATAAGCTGGCGCGCCTGGAAGTGCAGCTCGTCGGTGCGTTGATGACCGGCGGCGATCTTTCGCCGCAGGATGGTGACTGCCCTTTCGACGCTGCGTTCGAGCAGCTCGCGCCCCGAAGTCGCCAGCTTATAGCGCAGCGCTCGCAGCGCTCGTTCCCGGAAACTCTGCACGGCGTGCAGCAGCTCCGACTTCCGCTGCACGACGAGCTCGGCGGCGGCCGACGGCGTCGGTGTTCGCAAGTCGGCTACGAAGTCGGCGATCGTGAAGTCGGTCTGGTGCCCTACCGCCGAAATGACGGGCACGGCGCAGTCGGCGATAGCCCGCGCCACCAGCTCCGTGTTGAAGGCCCAAAGATCTTCCAGCGAGCCGCCGCCGCGCCCGACGATGACCACGTCGACCGACTGTGTTTTGCTGAAGTACGCCAGGCCGCGCGCGATCTGCCGTGGAGCTTCTTCTCCCTGCACCAAAGCCGGGTAGATCAATACCCGCAATCCCGCGAACCGCCGCTCGAGAATGCGCAGCATGTCGGCAATGGCGGCTCCCGTGGGCGAAGTCACGATGCCGATTGTGCGAGGCAGCATCGGGAGCGGCCGCTTGCGCGATTCCTCGAACAGGCCCTCGGCCGCGAGCCGTTTCTTGAGCTGCTCGAAGGCGAGCTGCAGCGCTCCATAGCCCTGCGGCTCGAGCGTTTCGACGTACATCTGATACTCGCCGCGCGCGCCGTAAACGCTGATGCGGCCGCGGGCGGTAACCGCCAGGCCGTCTTGTGGCTTGACCTTGAGGTAGCGGGCTTCCTGCCGGAAGCAAACACAGCGGAGCTGGGCGTCGCGGTCTTTGAGGACGAAATAGTAGTGCCCGCTGGGAGCCAGCCGGGCATTGGAGATTTCACCCGAAACCCAGACCCGCCCGAGCTCACCTTCGAGCAGCGCCCGAATTGCTTCGGTCAGCTCCGAGACGGTGAAAACCGGCTGTTTTGGCGCCAGGTCGAGTCCGAGTTGCTCCATAACGATTGCTATGCCAAGTGGGACAGGCAATCCTGCCTGTCCAGGACGCCAACCGCGCGCTACGAACGCCCCGTTCGATGCCTTTTTCTAAGCCCACACTTTTGAAGGACAGGCAAGATTGCCTGTCCCACTTGCCGCTAAGATAGCCTGATGAACAGCCGGAAGAACCTAAAACATAACACGCCACGCCGTGAGGTTCTGCGATGGATGCTGGCGGGCGGGGCGGCATCGGCCTTGTTGCCGCGGCAAGATCGCGCGCTGGCTCAGCAAACACTCCCCGCCGGGACTGTGCAAACCGTCACGGGACCGATCGCTGCCTCCGAGCTAGGCGTGACGTTGATGCACGAGCATATCGTCACCGACCTGCGCGATCCGGCCGAACGCAGGGCCGGTGACTATGACCGCGAAGATGCGATCCGTGTCGCGCTACCGCACCTTGAGGCGCTTCGCAAAGCCGGCTGCCGTACCCTGGTTGAGATCACGCCGATCCACATCGGCCGCGACCCGTTGGCGCTGCGAGCACTTGCCGCGAAATCGGGACTGCATATCGTATGCGCCACCGGCATTTATGGGGCCGCGAAGCAGCTCTTCATCCCCGATTACGCGCGCGACGAAACCGCCGAACAGCTCGCGGAACGCTACGTGCGCGAGTTTCGGAACGGCATCGACGATACCGGTGTCAAGCCGGGAATCATCAAGACAGGAGTCAACACCGCGACGCCCTTGCCCGAGATCGAGCGCAAGCTGGTAAGAGCCGCGGCGCTGGCGCACAAGCAAACAGGACTGGCGGTTGCGTCCCACACCGGCCCCGGGGCTCCGGCTTTGGAGGAGTTGAAAATTCTCGCATCCGAAGGCGTGGCCCCAAAGTCGTTCATCTGGGTACACGCGCAAAGCGAGAAAGACCACGAGATCCACCGCCGCGTCGCGAAGGAAGGAGCCTGGGTCGAGTTCGACGGCGTGGGCCCGAAGTCCATCGACTGGCACGTCGAGTGTGTGCGCGTGATGGCCGAGGCCGGATTGCTGCACCGCACACTGGTTTCTCAAGACGCCGGATGGTATCGTCCCGGTGAGCCGGGCGGCGGCAACTATCGCGGGTATTCTCTGTTGTTGGAGGAATTCGTCCCCAAGCTTACGGCGGCAGGTCTTTCCAGCGAGGAGATTGATCAGTTGCTGATAAAAAACCCGGCAGCAGCGCTAACAGGTTCGGCATGAGCTGGTTGGCATAGTGCAGGGGAATACAGCAGGTTCGGCATAGCGCCTGTCCCGAACGGGACAGGCCAAGTGGCGACAGGCGCTCCCGCCTGTCAGCCGCCCCAGGGCGGGGCCTCTGCCCGCCGCAAGCCTTTGCACGCACCCCGGCAGCGCGATCAAGATCCCTCGACTTTCGATCGGCATCCCAAAATAGCCGCCGCTCCGCGGCGGCTGACAGGCGATAGCGCCTGTCGCCACTTGGCCAGGCGCCGCCGCGCCTGGATTTGCTGCCGCGCCTAGCTTCCCGCGGCGAGTCAGGACCATAAGGGTTTCTCCCAATTTCCAGACGGGGCAAAAACATGACACTTTGGAACTGCGGAGCGTCCTCGCCACACCCGGGCGGCCGGGGCCGCGTTGACGCAGGGGGGAATTCTGTCGGTTTGTCTCCAGTGGGCTTGCCGCGCCGGGTTGGCAGCGTGGTTCCTGCTCGCAGCGCCGCTTGCGTTGCGGGCCGACGTCACTCTGAGCGTGCTGCCAGCGGTCGAAAAGCGCTGGGCTCTGGTAGTTGGCGTCGATCGCTACGACGACCCGCAGATCGTCCCGTTGCGAGGCGCCGGCAATGACGCCGCGGCCATGGCCGGGGCAATCACTCGCTACGCCGGCTTTCCCGAAGAGCAAGTCATACTGCTGTCGCCCGACCAGCCTCGGAATCGGCAGCCGACCCGCGCCAATATCCTGTTTCAGATTTCCAACCTCTCGCAACTGGTCCCTAAAGACGGCCTGTTTCTGTTCTTCTTCGCCGGGCACGGCGTCGAGCGCGACAGCAACGCGTTCCTCATGCCGGCCGACGCCCGCATGACGGAAAACATAAAAATTCTGGAAGCGACCGGCATCGGCGTCACCAACCTGCGGACGTGGATCGAGGACATGCACGTCAAGCAAGTCCTGATGTTCCTCGACGCCTGCCGCAACAGCCCCGTCGCGGGCCGCGGAGACGATGCGCCCAACGAATTGACCGAGACCTTCACGCAGGGGTTCCGGTTCGACCAGCGCAACGAGGGAATCGAAGCGTTCGCGGTTCTCTATGCCACGGCCGTTGGCCAGCGCGCCTACGAGTACTCGGAGCGGCGGCACGGATATTTCACGTGGGCGGTGGTTGAGGCGCTCAAGGGTGGCGCGGCTAACGAAAAAGGCGAAGTGACGCTCGCCGGTCTCGAGAAATACGTGCAAGAGGTTGTGCCGCGGCGCGTACAAATCGATCTGGGGGCCGAAAAAGCGCAGAAGCCCTTCGCCGAAGTCAGCGGCTATCGCGCCAGCGAGCTGGTCATCGCCACCGCCGTGCAAGGGAGCGCTTCCGACCCGGCCAGACCAGGCTACAGCGAGGCGCTCAGCGAGTGGGAGCGCATTCGGGACCGGCGCACCGCCAAGGATTTCCAGCAGTTCCTTGAAAAATATCCGGACGGGCCGTTCGCCGCGCAAGCCGTGGCCAGGCTTGAAGAGATGGACTGGGAACGCGTCCAGAACAGCAACGACATCGCGCTGCTGCGTGCTTTCTACGAGCGCCGGCCGGCGGGTCCGTTTGCCGACCGCGCCCGTGCCGCCATTGCGAATCTGCAAGAGGTTCAGGGCCGCCAGCAAGCGCTTCTCGAGGCCTTGCGGCGCTACGAACAAGCCTACGAATCGCGTAACGCCGCGCAGTTGGCGGCTGTCTGGCCCAGTCTGGAGAGCCGCGATGTCGAGCGGATCGAAGAGTTCTTCCGCATCTCGAAATCCATCGAGCTGAGCTTCTATCCGGAAGGCGATGCCGTGTTCTCTCCCGACAAGGCGTCGCTGCTATGCCGCCGCCTGTTCACCTTCACTGACCAGCGCGGCAATCAGAAGACGAATACCGACAAGGTTACCGTCGTGTTTCGCGCTCAGGGAGACGCCTGGGTGATCGATTCGCTGCGCTGAGTAGGCCGTCAGCCTTGCGCATACGGCCTTCGCGAGCTGCACTGGCTTGCACGGCCTAGATCCTGTCCGCAAATTTCCCTCGTGGATAACCCCTTCTCCAATCCCAAACGAAACGCTGGTAGCTGAACAGTAACTTTTTCTTGGCTTAGGTTTCAATAAACTGCTACACGTCCGCAACTTCCCATTGGTAGCCTCACCGCTTATGGACTCCGCGCTGGCGCTAGCCTTGTTGGTCGGCCTTGCCTGGATCGTTGGCGTGACGGGAGAACGCCATTTCCCGCCCGCGGCCCGCTGGAAGTGGGCCTTGGGTTGGGTCTTGGCCATCTTGGTCGCCTACCCGGGCTGGTGATTCGCCGCCGCGCATTGCTTCCTACCATTTTGCTGGCTGCGCTGCGATGTCCCTGGCAGGCCTCCGCCTCCGGGGCTGAACGCGCGCGGTTCTCCGGGTTCTAGCCAATGCTTGGGTTTCGGTCCCGGCCCGGCGCGACCCCAAGCGCTCGATTTCTCTGATTGCCCAATGAATTGTCCCGCCGCGACGCCCGTGGCGGGGCGTTTTTTCGTTGTTGAGTTGCCATTGGCGGTACCAATGGCGAGGGCAGGAATCGCGGCGCTGTCCGGCATGAGCATCCCAGAGCCAATCGCCGCCGGGGTGGCGCTTGTTTCTCGCAAACACGGAACTCCGGCTGAGCGAATCGCGTAACTGCAAGTAGGCCGGGAGGAGCCTTAAAGTGTTCACCTTTCTGCTGTGGTTGCTGCTGCTGGTGGTGTGCTGGCCATTGGCGCTTCTGGCGCTGATTGCCTATCCGCTGGTTTGGCTGCTGTTACTGCCGTTCCGCATCGTTGGGATCGCAGTTGGCGGAGTGCTGGAGTTGCTCTGGGCCGTGGTGACCTTCCCGGCTCGGCTGCTTCGAGGCCCGATCCGGGCATAGCCCATGCCAGCCGGGCCATCGAGGACCTAGACGGAAAAGCGGTACGCCGCCCGAGCGCGGACGCCAACCACGCGCCAAGCCCCCAAAAGCCGAGCTAGAATGAAGGCCAGACTGCCGAGGAGGTTGCCATGGCCTTGGACCGAAGAGCATTTCTGGCTGCGTCGCTAGCTGCCACCGCCGCTGCTTGTCAGAAAACTGCCGCCGACAAACAAGCGTCCTCCGGTTCGGGCGCGCAGGCCGCGGCGGGAATCCCCGGCCCCTATCCGGGCCGCGTCGTGGCGGTTCATCACGACGGCAGCATCGTCGGGGACCAATACCAGGCCGAGCCCGTGCGCCAGATGATGGAGCGCGGCATGCTCGATCTCACGCACGCCGAAAGCTGGGCCGACGCCTGGAAGCAATTCTTCGAACCGGGCGACGTGGTGGGCATCAAGCTCAACCCCGTAGGCGCGCCGCACGTGATTTCGGCGCCTGAGGTGCTGCATCCGATCATCGACGGCCTCGAGCAGGCCGGCGTCAAACGCCAGGACATCATCGCCTACGACCGCTATCACGACGCCTTCCAGGGCGCTGGTTTCGATAAGTGGCTGCCGGAGGGCGTGCGCTGGATGTCGGCCTCAGCAACCTATCTGAACGTCCAAATGGACATGGATGGCTACGACCCGGACATCTACCGCGAGCTGCCGCTGGTGCATCCCGACTACTTGAGCGACTATCGGGCCGATGATTCGCACATCCGCCGCTCCTACGTGTCGCGGTTCCTTTCCAAGGAAATCAACAAGCTCGTCAACGTCTGCGTGCTCAAGCATCACCAGTCGGCCGGTGTGACGCTGGCGCTAAAAAATCTCTCGCACGGGCTCGTGAATAACGTCAACCGCAGCCACGCCAGCACGACCGCCAATGCTTGCGGCATTTTCATCCCGGCGATTGTCGATCTGCCGGTCATTCGTCAGAAGGTCGTGCTGAACATTCTCGACGGAGTCAAAGCTGCTTATCATGGCGGCCCTGGGTCGAAAGTCGGCAAATACATGTGGGCGCACAAGACGATGTATTTTGCAACCGATCCGGTGGCGCTCGACAAGACGGGCTGGAAAGAAATCGACAAGAAGCGCGCGGAAGTGGGCGTGCCCTCGATCGCGCTGCTCAAGCCCGACGAGGACAGCCAATGGCTGAACACTCACGTTGAGCACATCGAGCTGGCAGGCAATATGGGCCTGGGCATCTACGATGACGAAAAGATCCGCGTGAAACGCATCGACCTATAGCGATTATCCTGTCCGGGGCCGATACGCCCGCAGCCGCAGGCTGTTTGTGACCACCGAAACGCTCGAGAAAGCCATCGCCGCCGAGGCCACGATCGGCGAGAGCAACCAGCCCGTCCAAGGGTAAAACACGCCAGCGGCAATGGGAATTCCCACCACGTTGTAGGCGAAAGCCCAGAACAGATTCTGGCGGATTGTCTTCAGGGTACGCCGCGAAAGTTCAATCGCGGCGGCAACGTCAGCCAGCCGGTCGCGCACCAGGATCATGTCGGCCGTCTCGATCGCGACGTCGGTGCCGGCGCCGATGGCGATGCCCAGATCCGCCTGGGCGAGCGCCGGCGCGTCATTGACTCCGTCGCCCACCATGGCGACCGCGTGGCCTTCCGCTTGCAGCCGGCGCACTTCCGCGGCTTTACGGTCGGGCAGCACCTCGGCCAGGACTCTCTCAATCCCGACTTCGGCCGCGACGGCCCGCGCCGTCTGCTGATTGTCGCCGGTGATCATTACGACCTCAAGACCCATCTCTTTCAGGCGCCCAACCGCTTTAGCTGCGTCCGGCTTTGGCGTATCCGCGAGAGCCACCAGCCCGGCAATCTTTCCGTCGATCGCCGCAAACACCACGGTCTTGCCTTGCTCGGCGAGACGATCAGAGGCCTGTTGCGCGGCCGTCACGTCCACGCCGTTGTCGGCGAGGAGCTTCTTCGTGCCGATCAACCACCGCTTACCGCCGACTTGAGCGCTGACTCCGTTTCCGGGTAGCGAGTCGAACGATTCCGGATCCGCAACGCGAAGGTTCGCCGCCCGGGCGCGCTCGACAATGGCTTCGGCGAGCGGGTGCTCCGAGCGCTGCTCGGCGGAAGCGACGGCAACCAGAAACTGCTCCTCGGAAAGCTCGCCGAAAGTCATGATGTCGGTCACTCGAGGCTCGCCGGCGGTGATCGTGCCCGTCTTGTCGAGAACAACCACGTCGATCTTGTGAGCGACTTCGAGCGCGCCGCCGCTCCGGATCAAAATGCCGTTCTCGGCGCCGCGCCCAATCCCGACCATCACAGCCGTCGGCGTCGCCAGACCCATGGCGCAGGGGCAGGCGATGATCAGCACGGCTACCGCGTTGAGCACGGCCATCCGCAGAGCGATCTCGGGCGGCGCAAGCATGTACCAGGCGAGGAAGGTCACCACCGCGATGCCGATCACGATCGGGACAAAATAACCGCTGATCACGTCAGCCAGGCGCGCGATCGGAGCCTTCGAGCCTTGCGCCTTCTTGACCAGCTCGATGATCTGCGCGAGCGCTGTCTCACTGCCGACCTTACGTGCCTCCAGCCGAAAGCTGCCGGTCTTATTCAGCGTGCCGCCGAACACTTCATCGCCCGGAGATTTGGCCGCCGGGATGCTCTCCCCGGTCAGTGTGGACTCATCGACCGCCGAGCGGCCGTCAACTACGACGCCGTCCACCGGGATCTTCTCGCCCGGCCTCACGACGACGATATCGCCTACCTGGACCTCTTCCAAGGGGATCTCGGTCTCTTGCCCGTCGCGCACCACGCGCGCCGTTTTAGGGCGCAAGCCCATCAGGCTGCGAATGGCCGACGACGTTCGACCCCGCGCGCGCGCTTCGAGCAGACGCCCGAGCACGATCAACACGATGATCGCGGCCGCGGTCTCGAAGTAGACCGGCGCCTCGTGCGCCGCCGCCCCCGGAGCGATCCAGCCCGGAGTCATCGTGGCCACGGTGGAATACAGGAAAGCCGCGCCGGTGCCCACCGCGATCAAGGTGTTCATGTCAGCCGTGCCATGACGCGTCGCCAACCATGCCAGCCGGTAGAATTTTCCACCGCCGTAAATCATCACCGGCACAGTGAGCGCCAGTTGGACCCAATGAACTCCGGGGAACGAGATCGCGCCGTGCGACATCGCAATCACCAGCAGCGGCAGCGTGAAGATCGCCGAAACGATCAGCTTTCGCTTCCACTCCCGGGATTCTTGTTCGGAATCCTCCATGCCGTGGGAATGTTCCGATGTTGCCTCGCGCGATTCATAGCCTGCCTCATCGATCGTCTGGCGGATTTTTTCCAACCCGGCCTGGCTCGGGTCAAAGGCCACCGACGCCGTGCCCGTCGCCAGGTTGACGTCGCATTCCGAAACTCCCGGCAGCGCCTTCACGCGCGATTCGATCGTATGCACGCAGCCGGCGCAGGTCATGCCGCGGATCAGCAAGTCTGCTCGTTGCGTCACGCTAGCGGCTGCGGTGGACGGTTCAGCAGGCTCGGAAGCCGCCTTTCGCCGCGCAGCGGGTGCGGCCGGTATGATCGTCGTGAGCGTTGTTGGCGCAGCCGATGGACGAGCCGCCGGGGCAATCGACATCAGGTTGCCGGAAGCCGGCACGCTCGTCCGCTTCGTGCTTGCGGGCGTGTTTTCCGCGACGGCATTGCCCGAGGAGTGCAACTCAGCCTGATAACCCGCGGCGCGTACCGCGCCTTCGAGGTCCTCGACGGTGGCGCGCGCGGGGTCCATGCGAACCGTCGCTTGCGCGCCTGCCAAGTCCACCTCGACCGCGCCAACGCCGGGAACCGCCAGCAACGCCTGGCGCACCGTGTTCACGCAGCCGTTGCATGTCATCCCCGCAACCTTCAGCCGGGCGGTCTGTTGATTGCCGGCGGCATGTGTTTCCGTAGTTTGGTGAGCCATCATGCCCTCCTTCCCTGCCGTCTTCGAAGCCCCTGAGGACGAAGCAGGATTTGTTCGACCTTTGGCGTGTCCGCGTTTCGCGGCTGCAGGCTTTCAATGAGGCCGCAAATAACGCCGTCTTTCTCTCCGACACTTTGCCACGCGTCCACTGTTTCCTTGAGTTCGCGGCGATACCGCCGCAGTTCGGCAAGCCGGCGGTCCAGCGCGGCAAGTTTCTCCGCCGCCAGTCTTCTCACCTCAGCGCACGGCGCGCCTTTTCGGGAATCAGCGATGATCCTCGAGATCTCGTCGAGGTTGAACCCGATCGCCTGCGCCTTCTTGATGAAATCGAGGCGCTCGAAAACTGCCTCGTCGTAGAGCCGGTAGCCGGCCTCGGTTCGCGTAACGGGCTCGAGCAGCCCGCGGCTCTCGTAGAAGCGCAGGGCCTCCACGCCGAGCGCTGAGCGGGCGGCTACTTCACCGATTTTCAGAAGCCGCGAGGAGGAAGTTTGCTTTTCTTTGATCGCCACGATCTCAGTGTAAACCCTCTAGTCAGATATAGAGTCAAGAGTTATTCTTCGATAGCTTTGCGGGCGTGTCAGGGCAGGGCCAGGGGCGAAGGCCCAATCACGGCCTCCCCGGCTGCTAACGGATTTAAAACAAAAGGTTTACGTATTGGATGGGAGAATCCGGCGTGGGCTTGCCAAAGTCGCCGTGGGCGCAGGCGCCCGTCACCAATTTGGTCGCTGACCGGTTTCGTAAGGCGGCGAGCCGCCGCTGAAGATGCGTTTTGAGCCAGGCCTGCGGCTTCTCAGAGCTTGGCGAGCAGTTCGTCCACGTGGCCGCTGACCTTGACTTTCTCGTAGACCTCGGCGATCTTGCCCTTTTCGTCGATGACAAACGTCGAGCGAATGATCGCCATGAACTTCCTGCCGTACATGGACTTTTCGCCCCAGGCTCCGTAGGCCTCGGCGATCTCGTGCCCTTCGTCGGCCAGCAGAGGGAATGGCAGCTCGAATTTCGTCTTGAACTTCTGGTGGGATGCGACACTGTCGGGGCTGACGCCGAGCACGACCGCGCCCTTGGTCTGGAAGCCCGCCATGGAATCGCGAAAGTCGCAGGCTTCCTGCGTGCAGCCGGGCGTGTCGTCCTTGGGATAAAAATAGAGGATGACTTTCTTGCCGCGGAAGTCTTTGAGGCTGACTTTCTCTCCGCGATCGGTCGTTGCTTTGAAATCAGGAGCCTTGTCGCCGGCTTTGAGCATGTGGTCCTCCTGCCAACCCCTGGAGACTCGAACGATTTCCCGGTGCAATAGGCGAGGCGAGCGCTTTGCGCTTTGGCGGCCTTCCTAACTCCCGCCAGCAGCCCGCAAGGTCTTAGCGAAGGGATTGGCGAAATCAACGCCGCCGCCGTTTGGTCACGCTCGCAACCCCGATGCGAGGCGGCCTAGTTGTCCTCGTCGTCGTCGTCGGCAGCGGCCGTTAGCCGCGGTTTGATGTTCTTCACCGCGAACGTAATCGTGTTGCTGGCGAACCGCTGTTGGAAAATCGCGAGCGTCGTATTCCGGTCGTCGGGCAGATCATCGTTGAGGCGCAAATTGACCTGGTAGATCCCGACCATGCCCGGCATCAATCCAACAAATTCCACTTGGGCCGTCTTTCCTCCGGCCAGCGAAGAAACGAAATCGGCGGCGTTGAGCGGCACGTTGAACAAGGGCGTGGACGGCGTCGGCTCGCCCGAATCCAACCCTTCTTCCGCCGGCTGCGGCGCTGTCAATCCGAGACCCGATCCCATGACGATGATGCTCTCTCCCGGCACCGCGGGGTTCGCCTCGGTCACCAGCGAGTAAGGCTCGCTGCCGCAACAGAGGTTGGTCGAGCGCCCAGTCACAACTAGCCGGCCCACGTCACTCGATTCGGCGGAATAAGTGATCTCGTTCGCCTGCGAACCGGGGTCGCGGGCGAGCAGAATCACGACCGGAGGCGTCTGGCCGCCGCGCAGGAAGTCCGGTTCCGGCCCTCCTTCTTCGTCATCCTCGCTCGCCGCGACGCTGGATTCCGCAGTGATCAGAGCTGTCGCGGGAGAAACCGCCACCGTAAACGTAATGTCGTTGCCGCTTGTGCCCAGGTCGCGAGCGACGACCTCCAGGCGGACGAGGCCCACATCCTCGAGGCGCCGCGCGTTGACTCCCGGATCGCCGAGCCCGTTCAGCTCCGGTCCCAGGTTGATCCGCTGCACCAGGACATTGCGAACGATAAGGAGGGTATCGCCCTCCTTCACGGTATAGGTGTAGACGCGGTCCCCAATGAAGATGGAAACTGTGTCCCCAGCCTGGATCTCGCCTCCAAACTCCACCGTGGCGCGCGCCGAGAAGAAACCCTGCTCCCCGGGGACGGCCAAGACCTCCGGATCGCCCGAGCCGTTGTTGGAGTTGTTGATGAGGGCCACCATGGCGTCGCGAGCCGTACTGACCGTATCGTCCTGTTGGGTAACGTACAGATATTGGCGGCCGTTGATATTGATCGTTACATCCACGCCGGGCGGATCGATCACGAAACTGCCCTCGGAGCTGTCACCGCCGGTTTCGCCGGACGGAGTCGCCAGCGCGATCACGCCCTGCGCTTGCCCGGTGCCGTGCAAAACAACGCCTTGGCGCGGCTCCAGGCCCGGGAAGGCGAACAGCCCCGGCGCGAAGCCCGTGGATGGCGTGGCGCGCGCGGCGCTTACCTGCGTTTCTCCTCCAGGCATCGTCCGCCGCACATAGACGCTGATGGTGGTTCCCTCTTTCTCCCAGGGCACCTGAAAATTGATCTGCTCGGGCGTCACCGAATACAGCGGGCTGACAATGCCGTTGACGTAGACTTGCACTCCGCCAAGCTCGGTGGGAAGCTGCGCGGCGCCTTCCGCCGGCATGTAGACGCCGTCGGCCAGATTGTCACCAAAGATCGCCGACATCGTCCCCGGCGGCAACTCCCGGGCGTCGCTGCCAATTGAGAAACGGCTGCCCGAACTGGCAATCGACATTCCGCTCCCGGTGATCGCCGCTGTTAAACTCACGTCTTCGCCGACTGGTCCTTCGGCGACCGACACCAGCCGGATCGCATAAGGGAAAGACCCGCCGTCCAGCGACTCATCCGCTTCGACGGTCAGCTTTGCGTCAGGCGAAAGCGTAGCCTGGACGGAGATTCCGTTCCCCGTGGGGCCAACGGTGCGGGAGGTAATCAGCAATGTATCCTCGGCATCGAACTCACGTTCGGCTATGACCAAAGGATCGGGACGGCCCTGGATCACGAAGATCAGGCGGTCCACCATGCGGGCCGGCGGGTCGCCCGCCTGCATTTCCGCTTGGTAAACCTGATCGCCGATTCGCAATGTCACGCTGTCGCCGGCTTGCGACTCACCGCCGAACTGGACGCGGGCGACCGCGTGAACGCCTTCGCCTTCGATCGGCAATCCGTAGACGGGCCCGCCCTGTTCCGCATCGACGTTGATGAGCGCGAGCGCGTTGTCGCGGACCGACAGGTTGGTGTCGCCCTCGACGACCGTGTATTCGAATGCCCTTTCCGGGAAGCGCCTGTTGACATCACTGATCGTGATGGTGACCTCCTGCCCGACGCCGGGGTCGCCTGTGAAGGTCACCGAGGCAATCGAGTTGACCGTAAACGATGCGGCGTTACGCAACCCGTCCTGCGCGATCAGGTCTTCTCCCGGACTGAACACCAGAACGCGGCGGGAAAACGGATCGGCCACGTAAAGATTGGTTCCGTCGTGGGCCAGAGCGGTCGGCGACCGGACGCTGCCGGCGCCGTCGGACTCCTCCACCGTTTGAAAGTCCGGCTGGCCGATCACGACATCGGCGGCGGCGCCGTTGGCGGCTGGAATTTCGTTGTAGACGAGAACGCGATCGTTGCCCCCATCGGCTATATAGAGCTTCTCGCCGTCCGACAGGGCGAACCGGGGAAAATTGAGGGTTTTCTCGCACCGCCGCGGGTATTGGCGCGGGTATACATCGTCGGAGTCGATGTCGCCATCTTCGTCGGTATCGCTAGGGAGCTCGACGGGCACGCCGATTCCCGGCTGCGCGTCCTCCGGCAACAGCTCGCACATCTCCTGGCTGTTGTTCACCGCGCCCTTCTCCATATCCGGCTGGCCAATGACGATGTCGGCCGCGGCGTTGTTTTGCGTGGGAACGGCGTGAAAAATCAGCACCCGGTTGAATCCCAAATCGGCGACGAACATCCGGCCGTTGTTCACGGTCACCGAGACGGGATCGAGCATGCGATTGGCCTGCGGCTCGAAGTTCGATTGCGTCAGGTCGGGCTCGGGCCGTGTGTCGAAATCCTGTTGACCCACGACGATGTCGGCCGGGGCGCCGTTCGCGGCCGGGATCGAATTCCAGATCAGCACCCGCCCGTTGACGGTGTCGGAGACGTACAAGCGGCCGTTGTCGACCCACACTCCCTGCGGCCCGCGCAGGCCTTCGCGGCTGGTGGTGGCCAAGTTGCTTGTAAAGTCCGGCTGGCCCACCACCACGTCGGCCGCCTGGTTTGCGCTCGAGGGGATCTGGCGCCAGATCAGCACGCGATTGTTGTCGGTGTCGGATACCACCAGGACATTGCCATCGCTGGCCATGTGCGTCGGATTCCGCAAACCCATTTGCGACAAATGCGCGTCGTGCGCCGTAAAATCGGTTTGACCCAGAACGACATCGGCCGTTCCCACGCAGGCCGGACACTTCGAGCCTTGCGGCAGTGCGTCCCCGGCGCTTGGGATGAAAGAGGAAAGGTTGTTGTAGACCAGCGCTCGATTGTTGCTTACCCTGGTATTCGGCGTTCCGCCTGTCACGATCTCGCCACCCGACAGCGCGCCGATCTTGTTTCCGTCAGCCACGAACAGCCGTCCGCCCCCCACGGCAACTCCAGCGGCCGCGCCCAACGATTGATTGCTCGGGTTGGGGCTCTGGCGTGTGAAGCTGCTTTGGCCGATGACCAGGCGGGCCCCTTGCCCGTTAACCCAGGTGGGTTCTCCGGCCGCGCCCCCTACTAGAAGAGACATTCCAGCGAGGATGATCGCGGCCATCCGCAACATGGCGAAACGTTTTGGTTTTCGTGGAATCATTTGAAGTTGCCTTGAACGCATTGGCGCTGCCGCCGCTCCTCATACCGCACCGAATACCGCACCAATGCCCGCCGCCGGAACCCCGGCCCTCACCGGCCTTGGAGCTCTAGGCCTCAGGCCGGATCGCACCGCGGCCACGACGCCCCGAGGCCCTGCGGTCTCGGTTTCTTGCATCCAGCATTGCTTCTGATTGGGCGTCGGGCTGCAAGGCGGACAATGATGTGAGGACGGGCGGCCCCCGGGAGTGCCAAAACGGACTTAAGTCTCTATCTTATTACGCTTAGGGCTGGAAAGTGGGTTCCTCAAGTACGAATCCTCGCCGCGCACCCAGTCTTCGCGCACCGGCTGAAAGAAGTCCAGCGCCACCGAATCTTCGAGCGCTTCGACCAGATGCGGCTCATTCGCCGAGATCTGCATCATCTCCCCGGCCGACACCACCTGCTGGCTTCCTTCGAAATCGAACCGCAGAGAGCCTTCGACCACGCAGCTCAACTGCTCGTTGACATGGCTGTGGAGAGGGACAATAGCCCCTTTTTTTAAGTAGATACGAGCAACCGTCAGCCCGTCGCCGTGCAGCACGCGGCGAGCGATTCCGGCGCTGAGCTGCTCGTGCTCGATGTCGTCCCAACGCTTGTGTTTCATGCTGAACTCAACTCCACAACGTCGCCTTTATCCCGGCGTCAATCAGGCTTGGCCGTCTACCCTGGGGCCGCCTGCGGCGGTCCTGGGATGCGCGGTGTAAATTTCGTGCCAGCCAACCGGGCGGGATCATTATACTGGGCTCGCGCCGCTGCCGGTAGGCGCGGCGTTCCGCGTCGCGGCAAGTGGTGACAGTTAGCCGTTAGTTGCGTGCAGCAGCGTTGGATGCGATATCGAAAATAATCCGGCGCCTCAAGTATGCTAGAATGAAATTAGAAACCCATGAAAATAGGCAACTTAGCCTGTTCTTGGGGACGCATCGCGCTGCTGCTCGGCGTGGTGGCCGGCGCCCAGGCCCAGTCGGCCCGAATTTTGGAAATCGATGTCGACCGGGTCGTTCATCCTCTGACAGCGGAAATCGTCAGCCAGGGGCTAGCGCAGGCCGAGCGCGACAACGCCGCAGCCGTCCTCATTCGTCTCAACACTCCGGGTGGATTGCTGACCGCCACCCAGGAAATTATCCAAAAAGTCATCGCTTCGCCGGTGCCGGTGATCACCTATGTTTCCCCGAGCGGCGGGCGCGCCGCCTCCGCCGGGTTCATGATCCTGATCGCCGGCGATATTGCCGCCATGGCGCCGGGAACGAACACCGGGGCCGCTCACCCCGTCCTGATGGGGTCCGAGATGGACGACATCATGAAGCAGAAGGTCAGCAACGACGCCGCGGCAGCCGTGCGGTCCATGGCCCAAAAGCGCGGCCGCAACGGCGAGATCGCCGAAAAAGCCGTGCTCGAAAGCCGCGCCTTTACGGAGGTCGAAGCACTCGATAACGATTTGATCGACCTGGTTGCTGACGATGCGTCTGCCCTGCTGCGCGAGTTGGATGGCCGCGCGATTACCCGTTTTCACGGCGAAGAGCACACTTTACGGCTGGCAGGCGCGGTTCTGTATCCGTTTGAGCTCAGCGTGCGGCAACGGGCCTTGCTGCCGCTCACCGATCCGGGTATCGCGTTCATTCTGCTGATTCTTGGGGTGCTTGGGGTCTATATCGAATTCACACACCCTGGGCTGATTTTCCCCGGCGTCGCCGGCGGCATCCTTGTCATCATCAGCCTGATGGCGCTTTCGCTGCTGCCCATCAACTGGGCCGGGGCTGCATTGATCCTGCTCGGGCTGGTCTGCTTCGTTCTCGAAGCAACGATGGTTTCGGGCGGCATCCTCGGTGCGGGCGGCGTTTTGGCCATGGTCCTCGGCACCGTCCTGCTCATTGATACCGAAGTGCCGGAACTCGCAATTGGCTGGGGAACGGCCATCGCCGTCACGCTGCCGTTCGCCTTGATTACCGTTTTCTTGCTGCGTCTGGCGGTTCGGTCGTTCCGCTACAAGGTGGCTACCGGCGTCGAGTCGATGCTCGGCGAGGTGGGTGTCGCCAAGACGGATATCCATACCGAGGGCCGCGTTTTTGTTCACGGCGAGTGGTGGAACGCGCAGTCGGAGCAGCCAATTGTCGAAGGCGCCAAAGTCCGGATCGTGGGCGTCGATGGTCTATTGCTGAGTGTGGCCCCGGCCGAGGACGCAAAACTCGTTCGCGCCGATTGACTCCACCCGGCTGCTCCGCTACTTTCAAGTCGCCCGGCCGCCGCGCATTTTCTTGACACGGGGAGGAGGACATCATGGGACTAGACTTCGGTTGGCTCGTTTTTGTCGTCATCGGTCTTTATCTTGTGAACTGCATCAAGATTCTGGCTGAGTATGAGCGGGGCGTGATTTTCCGGCTCGGCCGGCTGCTCCCGCGGCCCAAGGGTCCCGGGTTGGTTTTGGTTTTCGCTCCCATCGATCGCATGGTGCGCATGTCGCTGCGGGTGGAAACCATGGAAGTGCCGTCCCAGGACGTGGTGACCAAAGACAACGTCACGGTCAAGGTCAGCGCGGTCGTGTTTTTCCGGGTGATCGACCCCCAGAAGGCCGTCGTCGAGGTTGCCCATTACGTCCACGCGACCTCGCAGTTGGCTCAAACCCGCTTGCGGTCGGTGCTGGGCGAGGCTGACCTGGATGAGCTGCTGAGCCAGCGCGAGAAGCTCAACGCGCGCCTCCAGGGAACCCTCGACGAACATACCGGCCCGTGGGGCATCAAGGTGCAGGCGGTAGAGGTAAAGCATGTCGACCTGCCCGAGCAGATGATCCGGGCCATTGCACGCCAGGCCGAAGCCGAGCGCGAACGCCGCGCCAAGGTGATCCACGCCGAGGGCGAATTGCAGGCATCCTCGAAGCTGACCGAAGCGGCGGAAATGCTCGCCAAACAGCCCGTTTCCGTCACCCTACGCTATTTGCAGACGCTGACCGAAATCGGCGCCGAGAAGAACACCACCGTCGTATTCCCGCTGCCTCTCGACGTATACCGGGGGATGGCGGCCTGGGCGGACCAGCTCATCGACAAGCGTGTCGCCAGCAAGTCGCCGGGCGAAAAGACACCCCCCGAGTAGATATCCGATCAGGGCTTTTTGCAGCGCGGTTCCTTTTGCGCTACCGTTGAGGGCAAGGGCGTTTTAGTGAAACAAAGTAGCTCCAATATGGTTTGTCTAGAGTTACAATTGGAGTAGTTATGGCCAGCCGTGAGGAAGAAGAGTTCGAACTCGTGTTGGGCAACAAACAGTTGCTCAGCCTGTTCTTTCTTGTCGTAGTGCTTTTCGGCGTTTTCTTCTCGTTCGGTTATACCGTGGGATACGGCCGCGGGGAGAACAGCCGGACGCGGGAAGTCGCCAGCGCCGAGCCGGTGGAAGAGCCGGCCCAGAAGGTGCAGCTACCCGAGACTCTGCTCCAAAGCGCTCCTAAGCCGACTGAGCCCACCGAGGCGGCTAAGAAGGAGCCGGCGGCCGCCGCCGCAACCCAGCAGGCTTCGCCCCCGACCTCACCCACGCGCACGACGCCCGCCCAGGTTGTGCCTAAGCCGAGCCCGGTCGAGGAAACCAAGAAATCCTCTGCTCCTCCTCCTCCTCCTCCGAAGACCACTGCCGCCACCAAGGCTGTCACGCCCAAAACTTCCACTCCGGCGAAGGCTCCGCCGGCCGCAAAGAGCTCGCCGCCTCCCACGACGGCGGCTGCCGGGGGAAATGTGCAGTTGCAGATCTCGGCGGTTCGCGTCAAAGGGGATGCCGAGGTGTACGTCCAGCAGTTGAAAGCCAAGGGCCACCCTGCGCTTCTGTCGGATCGCGGCGACGGCTGGTACCGCGTGATGGTTGGCCCGTTCAACACCGACAGCGACGCCAAGGACTATCAGAAGCGACTCGAGCAGGAAGGCGTGGATTCCCTGATCCGGCGTCAATGACGATCCGGCGGCAATGACGGCTGCGGCCCGGTCAGGCTCACTCGAGCGCGAAGCCTTCTTTTCCGGCTCCTTGATTTGTATCTGGTCCGAACGCAAGCCCCCGATCGAACGACTCACGGTTGAGACCTACCTCAACAACCCGGATGCAAATCCTGTTTGCCGCCGGCTCTTTCGTTCCCCGCTGAAACGCTAACATCGAGAAGACGTGATCACTTTTCGCAAGGGAGGTGCATGGCTCACCTTTTCGCTGGCGGCTTCGAGCGGGATACTGCAGGTCCTGGCGTTCCCCCGTTTCCATATTCCGCTGCTGGCGGCGGTCGCCGTTACTCCGCTGCTGATGGCGCTGGCCTCCGAGCCTCGCCGCAAAAGGCAGTTTCTGCTGGGATGGCTGGCGGGCTCCATTTTTTGGGGCGGCTCCTGCTATTGGGTTTACGGCGTGATGCACGACTACGCGGATCTGACTGCTCCGGCAGCGGCCGCTATCTTTGCGGGCTTTTTTCTGGTCAAGGGGCTGCACCTGGGTTTTTTTTCTCTACTCGCCGCTCCCTTGCTGCGCGGCTTCTGGGCGATTCCAGCGGTCGCCGCGGCCTGGGTCGCGGTCGAGGGAACGCATCAGTACTTGGGCTTTACGTGGCTCCACCTGGGCAACGCCGCGGCGAGCATGGCGGTGCTTGCGCCGCTGGCGCCCTACACGGGCGTCTACGGTCTCTCGTTCGCCTTCGCCATGATGAACGTGGCCCTGACGTTGGTCCTCTTGCGGCGGCCCCGAAAAGATTTGCTCTGGGTGGCTGCGTTGCCGCTGCTCTATCTGCTGCCACCGCTGCCGAGTTCCCGCACCGGTGACGAGACGGTTCGGCTCGTGCAGCCGAATGTGCACCCGGATCTGCTGAAACAGGGTGGCTGGACCGCCGCTGCCGCCACCGACCACATGCGCCGCATGCAGGCCTTGTCGACGCAGCCGGGCGAGGTTTTCGACGGCGAGCCCCCCGAGCTGCTCGTCTGGCCCGAATACCCCGTGCCGGCCTATTTCTTCGACAACGAGAACTCGCGGCAATTCATGGAGCAGATCGCCCGCCAGAGTGGAGCACACTTCATCTTCAACACGGTTGCGTACGAAGATGCCGAACGCCGGCATCCGCTCAACGGCGCGGTGACGCTGTCCCCATCCGGGGAGGTGGTGTCGCGCTATGCTAAAATTTTTTTAGTACCGTTCGGCGAATTTGTCCCCTGGCCTTTTTCCATTTTCATCGAAAAGATTACGCTCGAAGCCGGTGATTTCGTGCCCGGCCGCGATGTTGCCGTGGCTCAGGTCGGGGAGCGCCGCGTCGGGACGTTTATCTGCTACGAGTCGGTTTTCGCCGGCGGCGTTCGCCGCTTCGTCGCCAACGGTGCGGAAGTGCTAATCAATATATCGAATGACAGTTGGTACGGCCCGACGGCGGCGCGCTTCCAGCACTTGTTGATCGCGCGCATGCGTGCCATGGAAAACTCGCGCTGGCTGTTGCGGGCGACCAATGACGGCATCACGACGATCATCAACCCGGCAGGGCAGCTTGTCGGGGCGCTGCCGTCGTATGAGCAAGGCATTCTCGACGGCCGATTTAGCTACTCGAGCCATCTGACCTGGTTTACGCGATTCGGTGAGTGGTTTTGGTATCTGTCGATCGTGGCCAGCGCTGTGTTCCTGGCGATTCACAAGCTTCGCGGCGGCGCTGCAGCCAGGCCGGCGCCGTAAAATTGCGGCGCCAAACCCGATAAGAACGTACCTCGAACTCTGGATAAGGACAATGACAACACTAGACGAACTGGAACAGCAATTCTCCGAGCTGCGAGACGGCGCGCGCGTCATCCGGAGGTATCTTTGACCCCGCCGCCAACAAGCAAAAGCTGGCCGACCTCGAAAAGCTGATCGAGAATCCTAACTTCTGGAACGATCAGAAAAAGAGCCAGGAAGTGATGCGCGAGCGCCGCCGGCTGCTCGATGTCCTCGAAAATGACCAGGAGATGGAGCGGCGCGTCGGCGACCTGGAGACGTTTTTCGAGCTCGCCCATGAAGGCGAGGCGGTCGAGAAGGAAATTCGCGCCGAGCTGAAAACACTCGAGCAACGCGTTCATGAAATCGAGACCAAGGCGCTGCTTTCCGGCGAAAACGACCATCGCAACGCGATCGTCGTGCTGCACCCGGGAGCGGGCGGCACCGAGGCCCAGGACTGGACCGAGATGCTGCTGCGCATGTACCTGCGATGGGCCGAGCGCGAAGGTTTCAAGGCAGAGGTCACCGACTCCCTCCCGGGCGAAGAAGCGGGCCTGAAATCCGCCACCTTCACCGTGGCCGGGGAAAACGCCTACGGGCTGCTGCGGGCGGAAATCGGCGTCCACCGCCTGGTGCGCATTTCTCCGTTCGACTCGGCGGCGCGCCGCCATACCTCGTTTGCTTCGGTGTTCGTTTATCCGGAGATCGACGACGAGATCAAGATCGACATCAAGACCGACGATCTGCGTATCGATACTTACCGCGCGGGCGGCGCCGGCGGCCAGCACGTCAACATGACGGACTCGGCGGTGCGCATCACGCACCTGCCGACCAACATCGTAGTCACCTGCCAGAACGAGCGCTCGCAACACAAGAACAGGGCCACCGCTTTGAAGTTGCTGAAATCGCGCCTCTACGACCACGAAATGAAGAAGAAGCAGGTGGAGACGGACAAGCTCGAGGCATCGAAGGCCGACATCAACTTTGGCAGTCAGATCCGCAACTACGTTCTCGCGCCGTACCGCCTGGTCAAAGATCTGCGCAGCAAGCTGGAAACAGGCGACGTTGACCGCGTGCTCGACGGCGATTTAGGGGAGTTCATGCACGCTTACCTTGTTTTTCAGAAGACGGGTAGGCTGGCGGGCGCCGATCGCGATATGGAGTAACGGCGTCGGGTGAAGGGGCGCGCGGACGCAGGGTTCTTCCGTGGCTTCGCGGATGGCGGACAACCGCGCTAAAGGTAGCCCCAGAGCGCCACCGTACGCGCCGTCTCGGCGCAGGCGGGATGTTCGAGTTGGACCTCGGTGGGCATCCAGGTGGCCAGGTGTAACAGCCAATTCGAGACGTCCTCGATCACGAATTGCGTTTGCGAATTCGCTTTGGCTTCCACGCCGATTCGCGGCGCGAAAACACCTGCCAGGATCAGACAGAGCACGGCGATCGCCAGCATTGCCCAGGAAGTGCGCTTCTCGCCGTTCACACCTTTTTAGACGCTGCCTCCCCCGGACAGGTTAGTGGCCGATCGTAAACTCTAGGTTAAGACGGGCCCAGAATCGCCGGCTAGGGGGCCGCCGGATCTAAACTGTTGATTCGTCGGCCTATTCGCGCGAAGATGATCTTGGGAAGGCTCGGCCCATGGCGCTGAACGTGAAAACCTATTCCGGCTTCAAAGCCGACGAGCGCCCTATCGCATTTGAAATCGACGGGCGTTCGTATGAAGTCAGCGAACTTGTGGACCGCTGGTACGGGCCCGATTACGAATATTTCCGGGTGAGGGCCGACGATGGCAACACTTACATCCTGCGCTACGACCTCAGCGATCGCACCTGGAGCCTTACCGCGTACCGCCGGGAATCCGGATCGTAAGGCCGCAAGCGCCCAACCGGCTTGCGCCTCGCCGATTACGCCGATTGGCGCAGTATGGTTCGCCGCTGATCGCAGGCGTCAGTAGATCCGCTCGGTGCGCCGGGGCCGGACGTAAGGGCTTTCCAGGTGTTTGCGGGCCTGGTCCTGCGCTCCTTGCGTGTTGTCGCGGGTGCGAATCGCCAGTTGATACTCGTTGACCGCGCGCTCGCGCTGCCCGGTGACGTCGAAGATCCTGCCCAGGTTGATGTGCGACCACACTTCGGTCCAGGCGGGCTCCTGGTCGCCGTTCAACGATTCCCGAAACTCATTCGCCGCCGACTGAATGTTGTTCTGCAATTGGAACACCTCGCCGATGCGGTAGTGCGCCAGCGAGCTATAGCGATTGATGTCGAGGGCTTTCTGGTATTCCGCGAGCGCCTCGTTGTAGTAGCCGTACTCGACCATCTGCTCGCCTTTGCGAATCGCGACCCGCACCCGAATGTTTTCGTCAAACCGCAGGATGTGGTTGTTCGGATCGAGAATCACCTTCTTGGGCTTTCCGAACGTGTCGATGGTGTAGTCGGAGGAGGTTCCCGCAACCTCAACGGTCTGGAATTCCGGCTCGCCTTCGGTTTCAATTTTCAGCTCGACGGGCATGCGGAAGGTGTCCATGTCTTGCCGGACTTTGCCGAGAACGCGAAAACCCTTGCCATCGCCGAGCCGGTAGATCGTGTACTCCTGCGTGAACTCGGGCGTGCCGGTGGATTCCGTCCATTGAATGAAGAAAGACTGCAAATCCTTGCCGCTGACGGTCTGCGCGATCTCCTGCAGATCGCGCGTGGTGACCGACTTCCATTCGAACTGATCGCGCATCTGCTTGAGCGTGGCGAAGAAGGCGTCGTCGCCGATCGTCCAGCGCAGCATGTGCATCACCATGGCGCCTTTGGCGCCCACGAGGGCTTCCATCTCGGGCGAAAAATCGGTCAGGCGTCCGGACTGGATGATGGGAATATCCTCGTACGTCAACGACTCGATGCGAACGGCGGACAGGGCGTTTCCATAGGCTTCCTGGCCCTCGGTTTGTTCAATCTCGAGCAGAGACGAGTAGATCGCCAGACCCTCATCGAGCCAAAGGTGGTCGCGATTGCCAGGCGAGACGATCAGCCGCCACCACTGGTGGGCAACCTCGGTCGCCAGGGCGCGCCGGTTCACCACCGCTCCGATCGTATAAGGGCTGAGGAAGATGATCCCCGGAGCGGCGTAGGCTTCGGGCGAATATTCCGCGGTCTCGACCAGGGTCAGCGAGGATGAATATGGCGCGCCAAACTTGCCGCTGAAGAATTCGACGATCTCGCCGGTCGTCTCGCCATACTCGCGCGCCAGATCCGGCTCCACCGACTTGAAATACACCGCCGTGGCGATGCCGGCCCTTTCGGCCTTCAACGGCTCGTCGCGAACGATCGCGATGCTGCCAGGAAACGACGCTTGATTGAATTCGAAGCTGTGCGCGACGCGGCCGCCATCGCCCGCCTGAGTGCTGGAAAGACCGCTGCCGATCACGCGAAAACCCTCCGGCAGGGCGACTTGGATGCGAGCCGTGAATTGGTCCGCCGCGTAGCCGTTCACGGGAAACCAACGCCCCGGGTAGAGCAGAAACGAACGTTCGGGATCGATGGAAGCCAGGTTCAGGCCCTCGACCGGCGAGTTCTCGTGACCTGCCAGGCGGCCGTCATACCGGAACGTCAACGAAACAGGCTCGCCTACCGGCAGCGTATCCGGGAAGCTGAGCCGGACAGTGGAATCCTGGCGGTAGCGCAGCGGGGAGAGGTCGGCGCCGTCCGCGGTTTTCACCGCGGTCACATTCAGCCCGTTATTCAGCTCGAAGATAACCTGATTGGTCGCCTCGCGGGGAATGAACTGAACTTCCACCGTGGCCGCGATGGTTTGCGCACTGGGCTCGATGACGGCCTGAATGTTGTACGACTGCACGTCGATCAGCGGACGCTGCTCTTGCGCGGGTAGGGCGCGCGCGCACCACACCACAATGGCGCAGGCCCAGGCGGCCTGGAGGACGTAGCGTTCCGGCTGGAACCAGCGCCGTTTTCTCACGACACCGCTACCGGCCCGGCTCCGACTGGATTGGGAAATCCTCGCATCTGCAACTTCTCGCATATCACCTCCGCGGCCCGCTCCGCAGCCGGCACGTCTCCTTGCAGGCTGTCTCGCACGCTCGCCAGCTCCCGCCTCATTTTCCTGCGCAGCGGCTCATCTTCCAAAAGGCGTCTGGCTTCGGCGGCAAGCCGTTCCCCGGTGCAATCCCCCTGGATCAACTCCGGAACAATGCGCCGGCCCGCCAGCAGGTTCACCATGCTGTAGAAGGGGACATTGACCAGAAACTTGCCGACGAACCAAGTTGGGGCCGTGACGCGATAGAAAACCACCATCGGCGCACCGAAAAGCGCCGCCTCGACCGTCGCCGTGCCACTGGCCACCAGGGAGACGTCCGCGTGGGCCAGGGCGTCTTCCGTTTGGCCTTCGACTATTTGGACGACACCGCGCGGGATGCGTTCCCGAAAAAAACCTTCGGAAATGGTTGAGGCGGCGGGTAGTACGAAGTTCATCGGCCTCCACCGCCGCAGCCGCTCGACGGCGTCGGCGAGGGCAGGCATATGCCGCGCGGCCTCGGATTCCCGGCTGCCCGGCAACAGCGCCACTAGCGGGTCGGTGGTCGACAGCCCATAGCGGGTGAAAAACTCCTGCCGGGTCAGCGCCGGCTCGACGGTATCCGCCAGCGGGTGACCCACGAATGTCGTCGGCACCCGCCTTTCGCGGTAGTACTTCTCCTCGAACGGAAAGATGCAAAGCACGTGATTGACGATACGGCGGATCTTGTGGATTCGCCACGGCCGCCACGCCCATACCTGCGGCGCCACGTAATAAAAGACGGGAATCCCCAAGCGGCGCAATTTTTGGGCCAGCGGGATATGGAACCCGGGCGCGTCGGTGACAATCGCCATTGCCGGGCGTTCGCGCCGGGCGACCTTGGTCAGGCGCAGCAGCCGCCGGTAGATCCGCGGGATGTGCCGCAGCACCTCAAAGACCCCGATCACGGTCAGCTCTTCGGCGCGCATCACCGGCCGCACGCCGATTTCTCGCAAGCACGGCCCGGCGCAGCCGAAGAACTCGGCATCGGGAATACGGGCACGCAACGCCTCGACCAACTCGGCCGCGTAGCGGTCGCCCGAGGCTTCCCCGGCCGAAATCAAGATCTTCATCGGTAACTCTTAGTGTACCGTCGAGGCGCCTGCATCTCGCCGGTCAGGCTGCTAAAATGGCGCTTATACCGGAATGAAGCAGCCGCTGGTGGCGCCGCTGACGGCCCTGGCTGCGGGCATTTGGGCGGCGCGCTTCGCGACAATCACCCTTTCGGAAACGCTGTTTTCCGTCTCCTTACTGGCCGCGTTGGCCCTGGCCGCTCTGCGTCTGCGCGTGTGCGGCGCCGGATTTGCGGCCTGCCTGAGCGGCTTTTTCCTGGCCGGCGCGCTGCTGGCTTCTCTGCCCCGCCCGGGCGACCCTCTCGACGACCCTGCCCTGATCACCAAGGTCCTGGACCGCGAGCAGGCCGACTTGCGAGACCCGATCCGGCTGCGGGGCTGGGTGCGGGAACCCCCAGTCGACCTCGGCGATTCCGACCGTTTCGTCCTGGAGGTGGAATCAATTTTTCGCGACACGCCGGTGCGGGGCGGAGTCCGCGTGACGGTGAATCGTTTTGCGGACGCGCCGCCGCTGCGGCTCGACTACGGCCAGGGGGTGGAGTTCCTGGCCCGCCTTCGCCTGTTGCGTAACTTCCAGAATCCGGGCAGCTTTGACTTCGTCGGCTACCAGAACCGGCGGGGAGTTTTCGCGAGCGCCACGGTCCGCGCGGGCGTGCCGATCTTGGCTCCGGACGCCCACGGTTTGGAGGGCCATATTGTGGGCGGCTCTGCTCTGGGTGGCCCGGTTGTGGGCAGCCCCGTTGTGGGCGGTTACGGCGGCTCGCGGTGGGAGTCGGTGGTCTGGAGGGCCAGGCTGTGGGCCCGGGAGCGCTTTGCCTGGATCGAAACCTGCTGCCCCAGCCGGGACGGCCGCGGCCCCACGACGGGTCAACGGGACGGGGCGGCTGAGCAAACCCGTTCCGCCCCGGCGGCGGGCATCCTGCGGGCAATGCTGTTGGGCGAGCGGGAGTCGCTTGACCGTCAGACGACGACGGATTTTCAACGCACCGGCGCCTATCACGTGCTCGTCATCTCCGGCCTGCACATCGGCCTGCTGGCGTTTGTGCTGCTGCGGGTTTTGCGCCTATTGTGGGTTCCGCGAGGCCTGGCCGCGGCCCTCACCGTGGTTTTGCTGGCGTTCTACGCGCTCCTGGTTGGCGCCGGGACGCCGGTGCTGCGCGCCGCTTGGATGCTGGCGGCCTATCTCGTCACTACCTTGGTTTACCGCCAGCGCCGGGCGCTCAATGTGATCGCCGCGACGGCGTTCTTTTTCCTCGTGGCCGACCCGGACCTGCTGTTCGACGCCGGCTTCCAGTTGTCGTTCCTCGCTGTAGCCCTGATTGCGGGCGTCGCGGTTCCCCTTCTTGATACGACCACCGAGCCGCTTCGGATGGCGCTGCGCGACATCTGGAATACCGACCGCGACCTGCACTGCGTACCCGTGGTGGCCGGTCATCGGGTCGCTATCCGCACCTGGCTCGAGCCCCTGGCCGTTCTGACAGGTTTGCGCCGCACCTGGATCAGTTTTCCGGTGACCGCAGGTATGCGGGGGCTGGTTTGGGCCGCCGAGATGGCGGTGGTCTCGCTGATCATCCAGGCGGGTCTGGCGCTCCCGCTGGTGTTTCACTTTCAGAGATTTTCCGGGAGCGGCGTTTCGGCCAATCTGGCGATCGTGCCCCTTCTGTTTGTGGCCGTCCCGGTAGGCCTGGCGGCCTTGCTGACGGCGTGGGCGCCGCTTGCCCAAATCGCGCTCTGGGCAGCGGGAGCGATCAGCGCCGTCGTTGAATGGCACGCCAGCCATTTGCCGCTCGAGATCCGTGTTCCGCCGCCGCCCGTTTGGCTCGCTGTCTGCTTCGGTCTTTCGCTAGTGCTTGTCGTATTTTCGTTGGCGGCGGGGGCATCCACGCCGGGGTCGTCAGGCGCACCGCCGTCCGGTGCAGTCCGCCGCGGGCAATTGTTGGCCGCCGCCGTCAGCGTCGCGCTGCTTTTCTTACTCGTGTGGCACCCCTTCCCGCCCGATCTCACCGCCGGGCGAATGGAGCTGTCCATTCTCGACGTCGGCCAAGGCGATTCGCTTTTTGTCGCCTTTCCCGGCGGCCAAACGATGATCGTCGATGGCGGCGGGCAGCCGGATTTTCGAGATCCCGGCGACCCCCCAACACGGCGGCAGCCGATCGATATCGGCGAGCTGGTTGTGTCGCCCTATCTTTGGTCGCGCTCCGTCAAAAGGCTCGACGTTGTCGCCGTGACCCACGCCGACGAAGACCATCTGGGGGGAATCCCCGCCTTGCTGCGCAATTTCGACGTCGGCGAACTGTGGCTGGGAGAAGCCACCTTCGCGGCGGAGTACGGCGGCATCGTGAATCTCGCGCGGGCGCGGGGGACCAGCCTACGACGCATTCACGAGGGTCAAAGCGAAGCGCTCGGCGGCGCGCAAATCGAGATTCTCGGACCTTCCCTGCCGCCCGCCGAAAGGCGCAATGACCAATCGCTTGTGTTGCGCCTTCGCTTTGGGCAGCAAAATTTTCTGTTGACCGGTGATATCGAGCAGGGCCGCGAAGACAGCCTGGCGGCGTCGGGCCGGCTGAGCCCGAGCTCATTCCTCAAGGTGGCCCACCACGGCAGCCGCAGTTCGTCCCAGCCAGAGTTTCTGCGGCGGGTTCGGCCGCTGTTTGCGATCATTTCCGCCGGGCCCGACAATTTCTATGGCCACCCTCACCCCGCGGTCATCCAACGGCTGGTCGAGGCGCGGGCGACGGTGCTGCGAACTGACGAAGAAGGCCTGATCTCGGTGGCGACTGACGGACGCCGCCTGTTCGTCGACACGTTCCGCCGGCGGAGCCTCCGCGGCGCGCCCGCTGGCGAGCTTGCGGTGGCCTCGGGCCGCTAAAATGGCCCTATGTCCTGGAAACGTGTCGTTCTGCTCCCGACGTCCATTCTTGCCCTTCTCCTGCTAGGAACGTGCAGCGCGGGACTCGACCCGCAGCAGCGCGCCGACCAATTCCTGGAGATGTACAACACTTTGTCGCAACAGCTCTATGCGGTGACCAGTGAGGCTTATTGGAAGGCATCCACTGACGTCAGCGACACGCACACTGGGGAGCGTATCGGCGCGGAGCAAGCGCTGGCCGCCTTCAGCGGCAGCCGCTACATCATCGAACAGGACCGCAATCTGCTCGAACAGCGAGCCCAGCTCGACGAACTGACGGTTCGCCAGCTCGAGCAGATACTCCTCTCCGCCGCGGAGTATCCCGGCACCATCCCCGACATCGTCGCGGCCCGCGTCGAGCAGGAAGCCAAGCAAAGCGCCATTCTCGACGGCTTCGAATTCTGCGCCGACCGGCGCGGCGAGCGCTGCCTCAAGACCATTACGCCGAACGAAATCGACAACATCCTTGTGGAATCGCGCAACGAAGCCGAACGGCGCAAGATCTGGGAGGTTTCCAAACAAACCGGCCCGGCGCTCAAGCCCGGCCTCATCGAGCTGCGCCGCCTGCGCAACGAACTCGCGAAAGAAATGGGCCACAGCTCGTTCTTCGGCCTCCAGGTCGCCGATTACCGTATGACGGTCGAGGAAATGATGGAGATGATGGAAGGCTTCAACCGCGACCTGAAGCCGCTCTACGAGCAGGTGCACGGCTGGGCCAAATACAAGCTCGCCGAACGTTATAAGCAACCCGTGCCGAAGCGCATCCCGGCGCACTGGATCGGTAACCGCTGGGCGCAGGCCTGGCCCGGGCTGACCGAGGCCACTGATCTCGACGCGCTGTTCAAGGAAAAATCTCCGGAATGGATCGTCGAGCAGGCCGAGCGCTTCTACACTTCGCTCGGCATGCCCGAGCTGCCGCAGTCGTTCTGGGATAAATCCGACCTCTACGAGTTGCCGGCGGATGCGAAGCGCAAGAAGAACACGCATGCCTCGGCCTGGCACATCGATCTCGACCAGGATGTGCGCTCCCTCATGAGCGTCGAACCCAATTTCCGCTGGTTCCAGACCACCCACCACGAGCTGGGGCACGTGTACTATTTCCTGGCCTACGCCCGTCCGGAGGTTCCGCTGACGCTGCGCGAGGGCGCCAACCGCGCGTTTCATGAAGCCGTGGGCGACCTGATCGGCATCGCCGCGCGCCAACCCGCCTATTTGAAGGAAATCGGCGTGCTCGACCCGAACGCGGAGATCGACGAAGTCCAGTGGCTGCTCGACGAAGCGCTCGACCAGGCTGTGGTCTTCATCCCCTTTTCAGCGGGCACGATGTCGTTCTGGGAGCGTGATCTTTACGAGGAGAATCTCTCGCCCGACGAGTTCAACCAGCGCTGGTGGGAATACGCCGCCAAGTACCAGGGAATCGAGCCTCCCGAGCCGCGCGGCGAGGAGTTTTGCGATGCCTGCACCAAGACGCACATCAGCGATGACCCGGCGCAATATTACGACTATGCGATGGCGTTCGTCATCAAGTATCAGCTTCACACCTACATCGCCAAGAACATCCTCAAGCAGGACCCGCGCAACTGCAATTACTACGGCAACAAGGAAGTGGGCGACTTTTTGTGGGAGATCCTGCGGCTGGGGGCCACCCGCGACTGGAGAGAAGTAATCCGCGAAAAGACCGGCGAGGAAGTGAGCACACGGGCGATGTTGGAGTACTTTTCGCCGCTGCTGGAGTACCTGAAGAAGGAGAACGAAGGCCGCGATCTGAGCTGGTGAGCGGATTCCAACTACGCGGCGACGCCTGGTAGTGTGGGCCGATTCGAATTCGTAGCCGGACTCATTCCGGTGCGAGCGTTTACTCGGCCGGACTACAGCCGGCGATAGGCGACCTCGCTGAAAGCCACGCCGATACGAAACGACTCGGCGTCGACTTTGCGGCTATACGCCACGATCGCTTTGGCTTTCACTTGCATCGAATAGTCGGGGCTGCGAAGCTCGCCCGTAATCTCCAGCTCTTCGCCGGGAGCAAAGGCGCGCTCACTTTCCATGCCCAGGCCGCCTTCGCTGAAATCCCACAGTGTGGCGGTGGTGGTCTGCGGACCCTCGTCGCCGATAAACAGGATTTCCAGCTTTTGAGACCCGTACTCCCGGGTCCGCGGGTGGCGTCGCTTTTCGAGCAACTCATCGGGCACGTCGGCCTCAGTGGTGCGGTATATTCCGGTCTCGCTCATTGCCAATTCCCTAGGCTTTCGACCGGCCATTGCATTCACGCAATATCGGCCGGTATCGGTTCAACTGCGTTGCGTTTCCAGGGGAAGCGAACAAGCACGCCGCTTATTCGGGAACGAGGCGAACGCCGACCAGCTTCATTTTGCCTCATACGTCCAGATCTGCCAATTGGGGTTTCCCTGCATGCTCAAGGCAGGTCTATACCTGAGAAGACGGCCTGCCTACGGAACTCGCCAGTCCGGACGCGAACAGCCGCTAACACTAGAAGAGGCGCTTTTTTGGCCTGGACCGGGACTCCCCGCCGCCAGGGCACACTATAATTGCAACTGGACGGAATCGAGAGCGGAACACCCGCTTGACGGGAGTCGGAACTCAGGAGGCTTGTCATGAATCGCCGCGAATTGCTCAAAACACTGCCCGCCGCCGTGCTGGCCCTGCCGGCTGCGGCCGCCCCGCGCCAAGTGGAAGGGGGTAAGGCCCGCATCAAAACGGCCCTCTGCGCCTACTCGTTCCGGGATGCACTGGGGGCGAACAAGCTGTCCTACGAGGATCTCGTGGATATGGCCGTCGAGAACCGCGTTGACGGGCTTGATCTGACGGTCTATTGGTTTCCCAAAGAAAACCTCGACAAGTTCTATAGCTCCCTCCGCCGCAAGGCGTACGTGTCGGCGGTTGAGATTCCCGCGATCGCCGTTCGCTCGGATCTCTGCCAGCGGAGGGCCAACGACCAGGAGCGCGAAGCCGCCTGGCTCAACCACTGGGTCGATGCGGCCGAGCGGCTTGGCGCCGGCCACATCCGCATTTTCGGCGGCAACGTTCCCGAGGGCGCCAGCGAAGACGACGCGGCGAAATGGGTCACCGAGATTCTCAAGCGCTCCGCCGACTATGCCGGCAGCAAGGGCGTCATCCTGGGCCTCGAGAATCACGGCGGGATTACGCTCTACGCCAAGCGCATCATTCAGATCGTCGAGGCTGTCGACCATCCCTTTGTCGGCATCAACCTCGACACCGGCAACTTCCGCAGTGATCCGTACGAGCAGATCGAGATGTGCATCCCCTATGCGGTCAACTCGCAGTACAAGGTGAACATCCGGGAGGGCGAGGGCGGCCGGGAGCAATCCGATTGGGATCGCATCACGAAAATGTTTGCATCCGCCGGCTACAAGGGCTATATCTCGCTGGAATACGAAGCGGAAGAAGACCCCTTCACGGCCGTGCCGCGTCACCTGAAGACCATGAACGAGCTGGCGAAGAAGTATTCGTCGTAGTGGATTGGTGGGCGATCGCGCCAGGTGATTCGAAACCCACTCGCCCGGGGTTTTGAAGAGATACCTGCGTATGGGCGCGGTGGATTGTCCACGCGTTCACAACCCGTGAACCGCGGCTAACTGGCGTTGATATTTTGAAAAGTGCGGCCCCACCCTTGCGGATGGGGCTCGGATCGCCTGCGGCGATGAAGGCGGCCATCGGCGCTTTGAGTCGTCCGGATCCGACTCTAGCCCAGGGTTAGTGGCCTGCCGCCTCCAGAAATCGCTCCGCCTCGATCGCCGCCATACAGCCCATGCCCGCCGCCGTCACGGCCTGGCGGTAGACGCGATCCTGAACGTCGCCGGCGTGAAATACTCCCTCCACGTTCGTCCTGGCGCCACCCTGGGAAATGATGTAGCCCTGCGCGTCGAGCTCGAGCTGCCCGCCGAAGATTTTGGTGTTGGGAATGTGGCCGATGGCTAGAAACAAGGCATCGGTTTTGTGATCCCACATCTTCTCGCTCTTGATGTCTTGCAGCTTGAGGCTGGTTACCTCGTTCTTGGACACATCTTGGACATCCAAAACTGCCGCGCCGGTGATCCATTTGATCTTCTCGTTGGCTCGCGCCCGGTCGAGCATGATCTTCGACGCCCGAAACTCGTCGCGGCGGTGAACGATGGTCACCTCCGAGGCGAATTTGGTCAGAAACGTGGCCTCCTCCATCGCCGAATCGCCACCGCCGACTACGGTAACCGGTTTGCCGCGAAAAAAGAATCCGTCGCATGTGGCGCAGGAGCTGACGCCGTGGCCGATGAGCTTCTTTTCGGATTCCAGGCCCAGCCAACGCGCCGACGCTCCGGTGGCGACGATCAGTGTTTTCGTCTCGATCGTCTCCTCGCTCGTCGACAGCGTGAACGGCCGCTTCGATAGATCCACCTTGATCACTTCGCCTGTCTTGTACTCGGCGCCGAAGCGCTTGCCCTGCTTTTTCATGTTCTCGACGAGCTCGGGTCCCATGATGCCCTCGGGAAAGCCCGGGAAATTCTCGACTTCGGTGGTCAGGGAAAGCTGGCCGCCGATCTCCAGACCCTCGATGACCAAGGGATCGAGATTGGCGCGGGCCGTATAGATGGCGGCTGTATTTCCCGCGCATCCCGAACCGAGAATCACGACATTACGCATGCGGCCAAACTCCTTATCGTCGCCCAGGAAAACCCCATTGTACGATGCGGGCAGGGGGCGTCCCGGGCCTGGTGGACCCCCGTAACGCCGAGTACGGCCAGCGCCCTGGAACGGCCCTGAAGCGCGCTAACATAGAGCCCTATGCCCGAACAAGAACCAGACCACGCATTCGGTTTTCACACCCGCGCCTTGCACGCCGGCCAGCGGCCCGACTCCGCCACGGGGGCGCGCGCGGTTCCCATCTACCAGACGACGTCGTACGTGTTCCAAGACACCGCGCATGCCGCCGCGCTGTTCGCGTTGCAGCGTTTCGGCAACATCTATACGCGCATCATGAACCCGACGACGGCGGTGTTTGAGGAGCGCATGGCGTCGTTGGAGGGCGGCATCGGGGCGCTCGCCCTTGCCAGCGGCCAAGCCGCGCAGATGCTGACGGTGACAGGTCTGCTCGAGAACGGCGACGACCTGGTTTCTTCCTCGACGCTCTACGGCGGCACCTACACGCAGTTCGACGTGACCTTCCGGAGGCTCGGATTTAACACCATCTTCGTGGACCCCGACGATCCGGAGAATTTCCGCAAAGCCCTGACCCCGAAGACCAAACTGCTTTACATCGAGACGATAGCCAACCCGCGCATGAACGTGGTGGACATTGCCGCTGTCGCCAAGATCGCGCATGAAGCGAAGATCCCGCTGGTGGTCGATAACACTTTTGCATCGCCGTACCTGTGCCGGCCGATCGAGCACGGCGCCGACATCGTCCTTCACTCGGCGACAAAATTCATCGGCGGCCACGGCACTTCGATCGGCGGCATCATCATCGATAGCGGCAAGTTTCCGTGGAACGAAGGCAACTTCCCGCAGCTCAAAGAGCCCAGCCCGGGCTACCACGGCATGAAGTTCACCGAGACGTTCGGTGAGATGGCGTTCATCATCAAGTGCCGTGTCGAGGGACTGCGGGATCTCGGTCCGTGCGTCAGCCCGTTTAACTCTTTCCTGTTCTTGCAGGGCATCGAAACGATCGGCATGCGCATGGAGCGCCACTCGGCAAACGCGATGACCCTTGCCGGGCACCTCACCAAGCATAAGTCGGTCACCTGGGTGAATCACCCCGGGCTGCCGTCAAGCCGCTATAGCGAGTTGGCGAAGAAGTACCTGCCCAAGGGCTGCGGCGCCATCTTCACGTTCGGCATCAAGGGAGGTCTGGAAGCCGGCAAGAAGTTCATCGAGTCGCTGCAGATTTTTTCCCATCTTGCCAATGTCGGTGACGCAAAGAGTCTAGTGATTCATCCGGCGAGCACTACGCACCAGCAACTGAGCGAAGCTGATCAGACAGCCGCTGGCGTAACTCCCGACATGATTCGACTATCTGTGGGTCTCGAAGATATCGAGGACCTGGTTTGGGATATCGACCAGGCCTTGGCGGCGTCGCAAGGCTAAACGCGACGCAAGGCAAGGCGAACGCGATAGGAAGGGCGCAATGCCAAACCAACCGTTCACCTGCAGTTTGCGGAGTGGCGCGGTCAGCGCGAATTCCCCCGTGCATAGCAGCGAATTCGCCACCTCGCCACTCGACCGCCTTCGCATCCTCGAGCTGTACTCCAACGTGGCCATGGTTGGGCTCTCGTCGAACCCTTACCGCCCCAGCCATTTCGCCGCCATGTATCTGCTGGCCGCGGGCTACAACGTGTTACCCGTAAATCCCGGGGAGGAACGGATTCTAGGCCGTAAATGCTATCGAAGCCTCAAGGAGATCCCCGGGCCGGTTGAGATTGTCGATATCTTCCGGCCGCCGGAGGCGGTGCCGCCCATCGTCGAAGAAGCTATCGAGGTCGGCGCCAAAGTGGTCTGGATGCAGTATGAAGTGATCCACTACGAAGCGGCGCGGCGTGCGCGCGAGGCCGGCCTCGAAGTCGTAATGGATCAATGCATGAAGGTCGAGCATGCCCGCTTTTTCGGGGCGTTGCACACGCTCGGGCTCAACACGGGTGTGATCTCCTCGCGCGCCTGGGATCCGCGCGCCGGATCGAAGAAACCCTAAACGAACGCGTCAATTCAGCAGAGCCCGCCTATAGCCTTGCTTGGAGGTTCTTCATCGCCTGGATCGCCGCCTGCGCCACTTGAGTGTTGGGGTCCTGACTCAGCTTTTCGAGATAGGGCAGGCTTTCGCGCGTTCCGCTCCAAGCGACCACGGTAGCCAGTTCCCGCTTCTGATCGATGGTCCCGGTGGTGAGCGGTTCGTATAGCTTCGCCAGCACTTCCGGCTTGCGCGCCAACTCAATCAGAAAAGGCCGCGCTTCGCCGCGGTGAATCGAGGAGTTCAAGCCATCCACGAGATAGCTGGTGTAGTTCAGATCGCCCAGGTAGACCTGCGCGAACGCCATCGATAGCCGGGCCGACTCGTCCTTCTCGCGGGCGAAGGCCTCGCTGACGAGCTTGAGGTCGCTTTCCGTGCCGATGCGGCCGATACCCTCCGCCGCGGCGGCTCGAATGTCATCGTCGCGATCACGCAGATAGAGGCGGAAGAGCTCTTCCTGGCCGTTGTTGGGGAGCTTGGCTAAGGCGACCAGGGCTTCCCGGCGCAGCTTCTTGTCGTCGTTGGTTTTCACGATCCCGACAAGTTCCGGAACCGCCTCGTTCACCTGCAACTGGCCCATCGCCTGCGTGACGCTGAGCTTAACGTCCTTATCGAGGTCGCGAAGCAGAAAGACCATCGACGGCCCGGCGCTGGTATCGCCGATCTTTTTCAGGGCATGCACAGACTCCAGGATGAGAGTCGTGTTCTTGGAAAGCAGCGCCTCCTGCAGTTGAGGCACGGCTCCTTTGCCGCGCAGAATGCCGGCCGCCCGCGCGGCGTTCGCGCGTGAGTCCATGCTCGAGCCGCCGACCACGATACGGCCGATGGTGTTGACTACTTCGGCATTCACCTGCACGTAGGGGTCAATGATCACGGGTTCCGGGCGCGAGAAACGGCTCTTGATATTCCCGGCGAAATCCTTGACCGAGTTCAGCCAGCCGGTTTTGACGTAGCCATATTGATAGAAGTTGACCAAGCCGTCCACGGCGACCACCTGCATTTCCGGGGACGCATCGCGAGTGGCGGACATCAACGGCTCGAGGCTGTCTTGGGTGCCGATCTGCGTGATCGCGGAAACAGCTTCGAGACGCACGTCGAGCACTGGGTCCTTCAGAACCTTCGCCAGCTCGGGAATGAAGCGCGCCTCCTTGGTGTCGGCGAGCTGCTTGATGGCGCGAATACGCTGCTTGGGCTGCGGATCCGAGAGGCCTTCCACCTGCGCGTACGCCACGATGGGCGAAAACGTCAGCAGCATCAAGAAAGCGGTTGTGGAGGTGGGGGAGAAAAATTTCATGACGGCACAATCCTCTGAGGCGCCACGGGGCCGCCAAGGCATTCCTATCATTATAGGAACTTGGCTCTGAAGCGTGGCTGGATCGGGCAGAAAGCGAATCGTGGCTCAGACGTACTCGAGCGTGATGCGGTCGGGGATCAAGCCGGCCTGGTAGCCCATCTCCAGTAGTTTTTGCGCCGACTGCAGGACTTCCGGATGCATCTCGGTGGTGTGGTGATTCACGTACATGCCGACGAATTTTTCGGCGGACTCGCGGTCGAGACCGCGCGAAAACTCCATCGCGTAGCTCAGGGCTTCCTCGCGGTGGTCGAGTGCGTACTGGATGCTCTGCGCCAGTCTTTGCCGGGCCTCGGCTTGGATTTCAGGGTCCAGCGAGCGCAGCACCGCATTGGCCCCCAGAGGCAGTGGGAGGTTGTGCTCTTTTTTCCACCACGCCCCCAGGTCGAGCACCCGGTGAAGCCCTGACTGGTAGTAGCTGAGCTGCCCTTCGTGAATGATCAGCCCGGCGTCGACGGTTCCCTTGGCCACGGCGTCCAGAATCTTGTCGAAAGGAAGTACTAGCGGTTCGAAATCGGGCTGATAGAGCCGCAGCGCCAGATAGGCGGTCGTGAGCAAGCCCGGGACGGCGATGGTCTTGCCCTTTAGATCCGCGGGTGACAGGACGCCTTTGGACACGACGATCGGCCCATAGCCGTCTCCGACGCTCGAACCGGCAGCCGTGAGAATGTAGTGCTCGGCGACGTAGGGATAGGCATGGTAGGAAATCGCCGTCATCTCGTAGCGGCCTTCCATAGCCGCCGCGTTGAGAGACTGGATATCGTCGAGAATGTGATGGAAACGGACCAGCGGGGAACGGACTCTGCCCGTCGCCAAGGCGTAGAACATGAAGGCGTCATCAGCATCCGGGCTGTGCGCAATGTTGACGGTGTGCTGCGGCGTTTCCATGCGAGACTCCAGCCCCGGAGGACACTTCACCACCAACACCGGCCGTGTTTGAGTCGATCACCAGTCCAGGCGCACGGGGCCCGTGATAGCGACCAATTCCGGGCTGTGCCCCGGAAGCGGAACAGCAGTGGCGGGCAGGCTTCCCCCCGAGGAAGCAAGACATCTACTGTAGCAGAATGGCCGGGAATACTCGTGTATCTTGAAGAAGCGGGAAGCAAGCGGGTCGGCGCGCCCAGCCGAGGCTTTGAGCCTGCCGGGGCGAACCTTTTACCCCTCGTTTGAGTAAGGAGCGACCCATATGGCGGGCGAGAACCCATTCAAAGTCGTTGCGGGGGTGCCGGACCTGTTTTTTGCGGCCAGAATCGGGGAGACGGCTCGCCAACTGGGCGTGGCCATCGAGTTTGCGTCCTCCGGCCCGGCCGTCTTGGAGAAGGCGTCCGGCGCGCCTTCGCTGGTCATTCTGGACCTCGGCGCCGCCACGCTCGATCCGATCAAGCTGATCGCGCAACTCAAGGCTGACCCGGGCCCCGATATAGCTCGCGTGGTCGGGTTCGTCAACCATGAGCGGACCGATCTGATCGAGCAGGCGCGCGAGGCGGGCTGTGACCAGGTTCTCACTCGCGGCGCATTCACGAAGGATCTTCCGGGCTTGTTGACCGGCGCGCCACTTCTTCGCGGCCTTGAATAGGGCTTGAGTCAGCTTCCCGAAAGAGGACTTCGCAAAGTCGTTTGCTATAATCCTTGCAACCGAAGGAAATCTTTATGGCCGCACCAGAAGAAACCGGCGCTACCGAAACGAACGGATCCGCAACTCCGCCTCCGCCGAAGCCCGCCGCCAAACCCAAGCCGGCCCGGCCGGGTATCGAGTTGCCGACGGTAGATCTGGGTTTAGTCAAAGCGGAGCCCTGGTCGGAAGGCCTTTCCACCCCGCGGAAAAAGAAGCCCAAGGAGCTGGCCGTCACGAACGAATGCTGCACCGGATGCGCCGGTTCGCCCGTTTGCATCACCTATTGCCCGGTCGAAGAGTGCATGTTCTGGGTGCCCGACGAGGACCATCCTCCCTTCGGCCGCATCGACGTGGATTACCAGCTTTGCATCGGCTGCAAGAAGTGCATCAGCAAGGGCCCCGACGACACCTTCCTCGATGGCTGCCCTTGGGACGCCATCGACATGGTGCCAACCGAGGACGTCGAAGGAAATCTCGGCGTCAAATTCGCCTACTGATCTCCCACGATCGGACCAACGCGCCCGTTGCCGGTCCCCGCTCTACGACGGTAGCGAAGACACAGCCGTGTTGGTTGCGTTCCATCCGCGCCTGCCGCTAGCCTGAATACTTACGATCCCGTTTGGAGGCCCGATCATGGTTCATTCCGAGCGATTCCTGCAAATCGTCAATGATGCCAAGACCCGCATTAAGGAAGTCACCGCCGACGACGTGAAACGCAGCCATGAGTCCGGCGAAGACTTCGTGTTGATCGACACTCGCGAAGACTCGGAGTGGGATAAGGCGCACGCCGCGGGATCTATCCATCTCGGCAAGGGGATCATCGAGCGCGACATCGAAGGCAAGGTCCCCGACACATCGAAGAAGCTGGTGCTCTACTGCGGCGGGGGATTTCGCTCGGCGCTTGCGGCCGACGCGCTGCAAAAGATGGGCTACACCAACGTCTACTCGCTGGCAGGGGGTTGGCGAGCCTGGAATGATGCGAAGTTGCCGATTGAAGAAGGCGGCGGCTCTTAGCGGGTTCGCTGGTTACGCGATTCCGTCGAACAGGGCGCTGCTCAGATAGCGCTCGCCGCCATCGGGCAAGATCGTCACGATCAGCTTGCCCGCCATCTCCGGCTCCTTGGCAACCCGGCAAGCCACGGCGGCAGCCGCGCCGCACGAGATGCCGCAAAGAATCCCTTCCTCTTTCGCCACGCGGCGCGCGAATTCGATCGCCTCTTCATCCTGGATGGTCTCAACGCGGTCAAGGATCGAAAGATCCAACGTGTCGGGAATGAAACCCGCGCCGATGCCCTGGATAGCGGTGTGACCGGGCGTGACTTTCTTGCGTGCCAGAGTCTGTGTGATCACCGGGCTGCTGGCGGGCTCGACGCCGATCGAAATGATCTTCCTACCCTTCTGTTTGAGGTAGCGTGAGATGCCGCTGATGGTGCCGCCGGTGCCGACCCCGGCCACGAGCACGTCGATGGCGCCGTTGGTGTCTTCCCAGATCTCCGGCCCTGTCGTCTCGAAATGAATCGCCGGGTTGGCCGGGTTCTTGAACTGCTGCAGCATCAGGTACCGCTCGGGTTCGGCGGCGACCAAGTCTTCGGCGCGAGCGATCGAACCGTACATGCCGTCGTCCCCGGGAGTCAGCTCGAGATTCGCGCCCAGCATTTTCAGTACGCGGCGGCGCTCGATGCTCATCGTCTCGGGCATCGTCAGAGTGATTTTGTAGCCACGCGCCGCGCATACGAACGCCAGCGCTATGCCCGTGTTGCCGCTGGTCGGCTCAATGAGCTCTTTGCCGGGTTTGAGCACGCCGCGCTTTTCGGCGTCCCAGATCATCGACGCGCCGATGCGGCATTTCACCGAATAGGCCGGATTGCGACCCTCGACCTTGCCGAGCACCGTCGCCTTCGCTCCATCGGTCACGCGATTGAACCGCACCAAAGGCGTGCGCCCGATGCTCAACGAGTTGTCTTCAAAAAATCGGCCCATGGAATCCGACCAATCTGATTTTCTCGTGATGGGGACAATCACCCGGCTATTGCCGCCGGAATCCATCCTCAAAATTGTGCGCGGTCGTTATAGGGACAGTCACGCGGTTATCGCCGCCTGAATCCACGCCCAAATTCTGCCCGGGGTGACTGTCCCCCCTGAACAGTCCCCCCTGAACACAGTGGCTGTCTCCGGCTAGATCTGCCAGTTGGCAACCTGCCGTGTACTGTTCTCGCGCCAGCGCGACACCAAGTCGGCAAACGTGGTTCGATCGAGCACGCCGGCGAGCGCTTCCTCCACTTCTCCCCAGAACTCCGGGAACGGCGAGTCGGGCGGCAGGCCCTCGCGCAACTGCCTGCGGGCGGGGGAGATCGGCCCGTCGATATGCCGCAAAATCTCTCCCACGGTGATCGTTTCCGCCGGCTTCGCCAGAAAATAACCGCCTTCGGCGCCGCGCCGCGAGGCCAGGAATCCGCCCTGCTTGAGCTGCGAGAGGATCAGCTCCAGAAACTTCTGGGGGATAGCCTGACGGCCTGCGATCTCGGCGATTTTCGTCGGCTGCGGACCCTCCCTTGAGGCCAGGTCGAACACCGCGCGTAAAGCGTACTCGCTCTTGACCGAAATCTCCACGTTTCAATCTCTATCGACTTACTAGAGATTACGGGAAAGGGCGGAATCCGTCAAATGCCCGAGGCTTGCATTGCCCATCGCCGAGCACGTTCACGTGCAGGCTAATCTGGCCCGCCCTGCCATTCCGGAATCCGCTGCTTGCCCGCGGCTCCCGCGATCCGGCATCCTAAAGCGCGTGGCCGATTTCCTCATCAATGCGGCTTTGCTGCTTCTGATCCTCGGTTCCAGCGCCCTGTTGACCAACGCCTTCGCTCGTTGGATGTATTACAAATGCAGCGAGTGCGGCAGCCTGAACGCCAAACGCAGAAGCCACTGCCGTATCTGTGGTCAGGGCCTCGGGCCGGGATCGGGTTGAACTTGCCCGCGTGACCTATCTGAGTTGTCGTAGCACTAATTGTGCCTTTTGTGCTACTATCTCCGGATCTATGGTGCGCCCTGTTCTTCCCCTCGCGCTCGCACTCCTGGGAGTTGCCATCGGCCCGGCTCAATCCCCTAAAGGGAGCGCGCCTTCGGCTCCGAAAACCGAGGACCTGCTGCAGCCACTGCACTACAGCATCGTAATCACCGCTACGCCGCTGGGTCCCGAGATCGAGCGCCGCAACAGCACTGTGTTCGAGCAGACGCTGTTCTCGCGTGACGACCAGGTATTTCATCTGCTCGACGCCGGCATCAATGCCGGGCAGCACGAGGGCGGCGGCAAATCGATCGAAGTTCGCCGCTTCGGCTTCAACATGGACCATGGCGGCGTCAACGGCGGGCTGCGCGTGATGGTCGACAACGTTCCGCAGAACCACTCGACGCAAGGGCACGGGCAGGGCTACCTGGGTTCGCTCAAGAGCCTGACGCCGGAACTGGTCGAGGAAGCCCACCTCATCAACGGGCCGTTCAGCGCCGAATACGGCGACTACAGCGGCTTAGGAGTGGTTCACGTCCGGCTTCGCGAGTCGCTGCCGCAGCGCTTTACGGCGCGGCTGATGGGCGGCCGCTATGACACCTTCCGGGGCTTCCTCGCCTACAGTCCGAACGTAAACAATCGCGATGCCGTGTTCGCCTACGAGGGTTCGTATTCCAATGGTCCCTTTCTCAAGCCCCTCGACTACACGCGGCACAATGTCACCGGCAACTATACGTGGGTGCTGGAAGAAAACAAACGCTTCGGCTTGAAGTGGAACGCCGGAACGAACCGCTTCAATTCCTCGGGCCAGATTCCCATCGACGAAGTCGTGGCCGGACGGCTGGACCGTTACGGCAGCCAAAGCCCGGGCGACGGCGGCGACGTGCACAACGGCCGGCTGGGCGCCTATTTCAGCAAGGAGTATGCGAATCGCGGCATGCTCAAGCTCGATGGTTTCGCCGAGCGCTCGCTGTTTGACCTCTATTCGAACTTCACGTTCTTTCTCAACGACCCCGAGAACGGCGACGGCATACAACAGCACGACTCGCGCTTGTCCGAAGGCGCCAACGCGCAATATCTGCGGCCGCATACCTGGGAGGGCGGCATCGGCTTGTTCAGCGCCGGCTTCAATTACCTCGACACGCAGACTAACGTCGACCTGCGCCACAGCGTCAACCGCAACCCCATTGGGCTGTTCACCTCGGGGCACGCACGCGTGGCCAACGGCGGCGGATACGTGCAGCAGAATGTGACCTTAGCCGACGGCAAGCTCGAGCTGGGCGGCGGCTTGCGCTGGGATTTCTTCCGGTTCGCCCTGCAGGACATCCTCGAGCCGGAGTTCAGTGGCGTCGAATACTCCACCAAGCTGCAGCCCAAGGCGCAGGTCGCTTACCGTCCCTGGCTTCGCGCGCCACTCAAGCTCTATTTCAACTATGGCCGAGGCATCGCCTCGATGGACGCTCGCGGTGTCGTTCGCCGTCCCGACGGACCCCATATCGCCACCACCGATTTCATGCAGTTCGGCACGTCGCATCGCTTTCACGATCGCTTTTCGCTGCTCACGGATTTCTTCCTGATTCAGCCTTCCAACCAACTGGTCTACATTCCCGACGACGGCTCCATCGAGTTCAGCGGCCCCAGCCGCTCTTATGGATTCGAAGTGAAAACGTCGGTCGCCCTGACTCGCAACCTGGCGCTCGACGCCGGTATGACGAAGGTGCTCAACGCCTACTATCGAGGCGGGGAATCGCGCATCTATCTCGACAGCGCGCCGCGATTTACCGCCAACGCGTCGCTGACGATGGCGGACTGGCGCGGCTGGAGCGGTTCGCTGCGCATGCGGGCGATCAACCACTACCGGCTCGACGGCGAAGATCCCTCGATCGTTGCTTCCGGCCACACGGTTTTCGATTTGGCTCTCGCCCGCCAGATTCGCCGCGGAGTCGAGCTGAACTTTGGGGTGGACAATCTGTTCGGCCGCGAATACTGGGAGACCCAAAACTTCTTCGAGTCGCGGCTGCCGGGGCAGCCGCCCATCGAGCGGATTCACGCCACACCGGCATACGGCGCGACGGTAGTCGTCGGAGTGACCTTCCGGTTCGCCGAAAAATAGGCGGCCCGGCTCCGTCAACCCGCACCCTCCAAGCGCCCCAAATCACCCTTCGAAGACTGCTCGACACTACCGATCCGTCCTCAAAACGCCGCCGCAAACGGCGGCCGTCAATCCGCAAAACGAACGGGTGTTTCCTCTATACGCTCTCAGGTGTTTGCCTGAGCGGGAGGGGTACATCGGTTGGCGCGAGTGGTACCGCCGTTCCGCTGCTTTTCGGGTGTTCCCCGCAAACAAAGAGGTACCCCTACGGCGCGCAAAAAAGTACCGCTGCTCCATTGAGCTACGGGCGCGATGGCCGCACAATCATCGCAGGAGGAAACACCGAGTCACTAGCGGTGTGAAACCCCCAGAAGGAATTCAGATGATAAGCAACTTAATGATTCAACTCCTCGGCAAACTCCACGAAGCCACGCGCCGCGCGCGAGAGAACGCCGAGTCGGGCCAAGGTATGGTCGAGTACGCGCTGTTAGCCGGCCTTGTGGCGGTCGTTGCCGGCGCTACCATGGCGGCGTCGCCCACGATGTCCGACAGCATGCAGAGGCTGATGAACAAGATCGCGAAGTACGTTGCGCTGGCCGCCGGCGCATCGCAAGCCATCTCCTGCTAACTCGTCGCCGCTCCAGTGAGCCACCTCGGCGCACATCGACAAACTGACATTCGGTAAGACTCTATCGCGCCGTAGCAAAAGGCAGCCGCAAGAGCTTTCCATAGAAGAGTGTGGACCGTGCCGGGCTAAACCCCGGCCGAGCTGGCGGTCTGACTACGGCTGCCACACTTCGCGGGTAAGAGCTCGGATCGCCTGCTGCGATTTCCGCATCGCCCGGAGAGGCGGCCGTTGTTGGTGGTTTGGCGAAGGTACTTCGAAAGCAGCGCTAGCCCGCGGATTGCGCTGTTTCGCCGCTGCGGACGTGTTGCGCCAGGGCCGCTTCGATCTGTGCGTTGACGCCGCTGCTGTAGTATTCGAACGCGACGCGGATCGCATTCTTGATGGCGTTGGAGTTGGAGCTGCCGTGGCAGATGATGCAGACTCCCTTGACGCCCAGTAGAGGCGCGCCACCATATTCGGAGTAATCGACGCGCCTCCGGAACTCGTCGAAGGCGTCGCGCGAGAGCACGTAGCCCAGCTTGCGCGGCAGGTTGGCCTCGAGCGCCTCGTGCAGCATCTGCTTGACGGCCTGCACCAGCCCTTCGCTGACCTTGAGCGCAACGTTGCCGATGAAGCCATCACAAACGATAACGTCGGCTTTGCCCGTGTAGAGATCGCGCCCTTCGACGTTGCCGATGAAGTCGATGGGAAGCCCCTTGAGCAGCGGCGTGGTTTCGCGCGTCAGCTCGTTGCCCTTGGATTCTTCCTCGCCGATCGACAAAAGGCCGATGCGTGGCCGCGGGCGGTGGCAGATCAGGCGGGAATAGACTTCGCCCATCAAGGCGAATTGCGCCAGCATGGCTGGCTCGCAATCGACGTTGGCGCCGACGTCGATGAGCACCGCCCAGGTTCTTTCGAGAGTCGGGAAAACCTGGGCAAGCGCGGGCCGGTAGACGCCCGGCAACACGCCGAGCACAATCTTGCTCGTGGCCATCACGGCGCCGGTATTGCCGGCCGAAATCACGCCCTGTGCGGCGCCTTCGCGCACCAGCCTGGCGGCGACGCGGATCGAGCTGTCGCGCTTGGAGCGCAGCGCCTTGGCGGCGCTGTCGTTCATGGTGATGACTTCGCTGGCGTGAATGACTTCGATCGGCAGGTCTTTTGCGCGATGGCGCGCAAGCTCCGCGCTGACGATGGCCTGATCGCCCACCAGCGCCACGCCGACGCCATACTCGCGGGCGGCCAAGACCGCGCCTTCGACCTCGACCGCGGGGGACTTATCGCCGCCCATGGCATCGACGGCAATCTTGATGCTTTCGCGCAAATCCACGCCCCGGAAGCTAGAAGTTAAAGGTATACACGCTCCGAGGCGCCCCCGCAACCCCAGCCGGGGGCGAGTCGTCCAGGCGGGTGTTCAGCAGCTATTCGCTCTCGACTTCGACCACGTCACGGCCGCGATAGGTCCCGCACTCCAAACAGACGCGATGGGGGAGTTTGCGGGCCCCGCAGTTGGGGCAGGTGGTCGTGGAAGGAACCGTCAAATGGTCGTTCGCCCGCCGCTTGCTGGTCCGGGTCTTGGAGTGTCTACGTTTCGGATTCGGCATGATTTCCTACTGTTTTGTCTTGAAATGAAGGCTTTTTAGAGCGTCCCAACGCGAGTCGTCAAACGTGCTCACGCAGTCGCAGGTCTCGCGGTTGCGGTTGACTCCGCACCCCGGGCAGATGCCTTTGCAATCTTCGCGGCACAGGCCGCGCATGGGTAACCACAACATGACCTGCTCTTGCACAACGTCCGCCAGCTCCAAACCTTGGCCCTCATAGAAGCCGATATCAGTGTCCTGGCGGTCGATCGGAACCGATTCGTTGCGCGCGATCAACGTCATCGGATAGTAGTAAAGGTCGAAGCTGTTATCGAAGGCTTCCGACAAAGGCTCCAGACAGCGGCCGCAGCCAGACTCCAAGCGCCCCTGGATGGTTCCTCGCACGCGGATAGTCCGCGAACCGGCCCGATCCAGCAGTTCCGCGGCGCCGGCCGCCCGCACATCCCCGACCTGCTTCCAATCCTCGGGTAAGCTTAGAAATCCTGCAGGAGTTACCTCGTCGAACTCTAACCGCCGATGTTCCAGCAGGTTAACGTCAATGAACACGGCTCGCCCCCTGGGCGGGCAACGCCCAAAATCATTATACAAGCCTGGTTGCCGTACCCACCAGCGCCGGCAGCCTGTTCATCGTGCCAGACCGGCAGCCAGGCCAAAAAACTACCAGAATGGTGGGAAGGCCCGAGCGCGGGAGCCGGACGTCGGCGACGGGGCTCGCCCGCCGCCAACGGCTCCAGAAGCTATCTCTCGACGGCGATTTCGACCGTGTTGCTAAGGCCGCCGTTAGGGTTTTCGATGTTGATCGGCGTCCGCGCGTTGGTGGGCGCCTCGTCGGGAACGGTCACGTTGATTTGGAACAGCCCCACGAAGTTCGGCGTGAGCCCGACAAACGAAGGAGTTTCCCGCAGCGGAAACAGGAAACGCGCCAGGAAATTGACCGTTGGCACCTCGACGACCCGAGCCAGCGGCTCCTGCCCCGGTGCGGCGGCCCCGCTTGGAACGACCGGCGCCACGTCGCCGAGCCCCGTGGCATAGATGGTGAGGACGTCTCCGGGACGCGCCGGCGCTCCATTAATTCCAAGTTCGGCCGCCAGCTCGCGCGGGATAGGGAAATTGTTGCCCTGCGAGGCATTGGTAATAGCTCCGTACTCGCCTAACAGGACGGGATTTAGCCGGAAAAGCCCTGGCGAGCGGTTGGCCACGGTCGCGGTAATGGTGTTACCCGTCTGGCCGTCGCGGACGACCTGTACCGTCGTAACTCCCAAGGGCACTTCATTGGGAACCTGGAAATTGATCTGCCCCCAGGAGGTGAACACCAGCGGCGCCGCGACCCCGCCGATCATGACCTGCGTGGAATCCAGCTCAGTGGGCAGAGGCGTTTCACCCGCCAACGACACGGCATAGGCAAACTGGCTACCGAACAGGGAGACCAAAGTGCCCCTGGCCAGCGGCTGATTCGGACTAAAAGTGGCGCCATTGACTACCCCTCGGAAGCTCACTTCGGGGGCCTTTGGCGCCTCCACCGTGAACAGGACCTTAACCTCCGAAGGGCTATTGGCGGCGTTCGACGCTATGCTTATCGTTCCCGTATAGAGGCCGGGTTCGAGGCCCTCCTGCTTGGCAGTGACCTGGTAAACCGTCGGGCTGGCTTGCCCCGGGTTGGGCGACAAGGCTGCCTGGACGGCCTCCACCAACAGCCAGTCGCCGCCGGAATCGGTCTCGACCTCGATGTCACCGGCCGTGAGCGTCCCGTTGCCGCGATTCGCCAGCAGCACGGCCTGGATCGGGGCCTCAATGCCCGCCGCCGTGAGAATCTGCAACGTCTTCGCACTGGGCTGTGCGATTGGATTGCTGGTCACGTGCACGTTTACGGGGAAGGAGCGGTTGTCTCCCGAGAAGCTCGAACCGGCCACTGTAGCCGTGGTAGCCGTGTCGGCCGGCATGCCTGCCTGATAGGCAGCGGTGATGCGATGGGTGTATAGAAACTGAAATGACCCGCTACCCGACGTGGATACGGTGAGAAACCCCCCGGCCGGGGAGCTCAAGGTGGCGGCCTGGGTCCGGACCGCCGGCTCCGGAGTCTCGAACTCTACCCATTCCTTGACCGCTGCGTCGGGCGGCAGATAGAAGTCAACGGCTTCGGGCACGTTACCGCCGACGTAGACTTTGATCGGCACGCTTTGGGGCGCGTCCACGGCGTTCGAGTCTTCGACCACGACCTCGCCCGTATAGGTGCCATTGGGCAACGCCGCCGTGTCGAACAGCACCCGCACGATCGTGCATGTGACCGCCGTGTTGGTGCTGCAGGGTTGCGTGCCCTGGACAGATGGATTCAGCCACTCGGCCCAGCCGCCGTTGACGCTCAGGCTTAGCGCGCCGTCACCGGAATTCCAGGCTTCAAACGTCAAATTGCTGGGGCCATTGGTGCCCGAAGCGATCCAAATCGGTCGTACCGCGCCGTTTGCTTGCCGCAACGAGTCGGGGACGGTCAGCCGTAAGGTGGGTGCCGCCTGCGCGGCCGAAGCAGCCAGAAGCAGGCTGAGACATCCAAAGAAAGCTCTCTTTGCCATAGTTATTTTTGTCCAGGTGGGAAGTGCGACGCGAACGTGCGGAAACTCTCTATTCTATACCGCGGCGGGCCGCCGTTTCTATAGCACGCCAGGGGCCGCGGTCAGATAGTGGGTCGACGGAATGCCTTACGCTGGTTAGAGTCGGCGGCCGGGCGCGCCGGTTTTCCCGTCGCTAGGGGCCGCCGCTCTCCGATTATCCCTGGAGACCGCGACTATGCCCGGAGGCGGCGACTGCTTGGGAGCTACCAAACCGGCCAAAAATCGACTGCCCACCCGTCCTAAGACAAAAACCCGGTTGCACGGTTCGGGGCTATCGAACGTATCTATTTACAGAACGCAGGAGGGAATCATGCGAATTCGCAGCGCTGGCGCGCTCGCTCTGGCCTTGGTCTTCAGCTTCGATTTGGCGGCGGCGGAGCTTTCCGTCAGCAAAGTCGTGCTTTACAAGCATGGCATCGGCTTTTTTGAACGGACAGGAGATATTGCGACCGGCGACAACGCTCAACTGCAGTTCAAGGCCGACGAGATGGACGACGTGCTGAAGTCGCTCACGATCGAGCAACAAGGCGGGCAGGGCGTTTCGGCGATTCGCTATGACTCGAGCGACCCCCTTTCGAAGCGTCTCGAAGTTTTTCCGTTCCGTATCGGAGAGCGGACCACGCTGGGTATGATTCTTGATCAGTTCAAGGGCGCACAGATCGAATTGCGGATGACCGGCGGCAACGTACAGGGCGCCATTGTCAGCGCGCGCACCGTCGCCGCTAGCGAGAAACAGCCCGAGCACGAAGAGCTGTTGCTTCTGATGGCGAACGGCGAGCTGCGGACGGTGGATCCGGCCGCAGCCGCGGGCTTGCGGTTTGTCGACCCGAAGCTACAGACGCAATTCGTGGACTACCTGGGCATTGTCAGCCGCTCGCGCGACCTCGAGAAGCGCACCGTCACGATCGAATCGCAAGGCGGCGCGAGCCGCGTCACCGCCAGCTACGTAGTCCCCACGCCGATCTGGAAAACCAGCTACCGGTTGGTATTCGGTGACGGGCCGCAGCCCCTGCTCGAAGGTTGGGCCATCGTGGACAACACCACGGGCGAGGATTGGACCAACGTCAATTTGTCCCTGGTATCGGGTCTGCCTGTTTCCTTCATCAGCAAGCTCTATGAGCCGCGCTATCTGGAGCGGCCGGTGATTCAGTTGGCGCAAGACCGCGCCTGGCGGCCGACAGTGCACGGCGGAGCCATCGAGGAATCGGTACAGGCCGCTCCGCCCGAGCCGGCGTTGGCCATGGCGCCCAGCGCAGGGTTCATCGGCGGCACCGAGCAGTTCGCGAAAGAGAACCGCTCTTACCGCCAGAAGGTGATGGCGGACCAAGCGAGCCCGTTCGGCGCGGCGGCTGGGATCGTCCCACGCCGGGAGATGGCTTCCACGGTGGCGGCGACCGCGGTTCGAGCCGAGCTTGGCGAACTTTTCGAATATCGTATCGACCATGCTGTTACCGTCCGCGCCGGCGAGTCGGCGATGCTGCCGTTTTTCCGTGCCAATGTACAGGCGCGCCGGCTGCTGATCTATGACGAGAGCAGCGGCTCGCAGCATCCGCTCAACGCCGTCGAGGTGACCAACTCGGCCGGCACAACGCTCGATGGCGGCGCGATCACCGTCTACGATGCGAATGCCTACGCGGGAGAAGCTCTTGTTGAGACCGTGAAATCGGGCGACAAGCGCCTGATCAGCTACGCCGTCGACCTCGGCACGCGCATCACTACGGCATTCGACAGCGAGAGCAAGCTGCTCAGCGAATTTCATTTCCGCCGCGGCATCCTAACCTTCCGCAATTCGAATCTCGAAACCAAGACGTTTACGATTCACAACGTCGACAGCAAGCCGAAGACGGTGGTCATCGAGCACCCGGTGCGGCCGGAATACAACCTGGTCGGCATGAAGCCCGCGCAGACGACAGCCAACGCCTACCGGTTTGAGATTCAGGTCGCCCCGAACGAGACCAAGAAGTTCCCGGTCAAGGAGGAGTACGTCTACAACGAAGACGTCGCGGTCGCGAACCTCACTCACGACCATTTGTTCTCGTATGTCCGCAACAAAGAGCTCAACGAAGAAGGCCGCAAGAAGCTTCAGCAGATCGCCGAGCTGAAGCGGCAGATCGCCGACGCCGACCGCGACCTCCAGCGGATCGAGGAACAGACCCGCTCGATTTTTGAAGATCAGAACCGGCTGCGCAACAACATCTCGACGCTTCGCTCGGTTCCAGGGCAGGAGGCCAAGGTTCAGGAGTACGCGAACACGCTGTCCCGGCAGGAAGGCGAGTTGGTCTCGCAGCGCGACCGCCAGGCGCAACTCAAGCAGCAGCGCGACGAGCTGGAGCGCCAGGCGAACGAACTGATCGAGACTTTGGAGTTCTAATGTCGTGACCCGCGGCGACGCCGCGCAGTCTCAGTCCGCCGCGTCCTCGAATTCAATTTGCGCGACAAACAGGCTGGGAACGACCTGGTTCCAGTCGGCAGGCAGGTTGTCAAAGGCGAGCCGGAACGCCTGCTCTTCCTGCGGCGAAAGAGAACCGGTCCTGGGCCCGACAATGACGCTCAGCTCGCGTGCGATCTCGACGCCGTTGACGTCCCGGAACACGCAATAGATCTGCACCAGGCTTACGGTACGGCTGCCGATATTCTTGATCTTGCCGGTAATCTCAACCAGCGTCTGATCGAGAAACGTGTCGGACGCGGCCATCTCGACGCCGGCCAGGTCGAGATTGGGCAGGTAGGCTTCCGCCTCGGGGGTGAGCACGGGAACTTCCTCTCCTTGATGCTGCGACACCAGGTAGAAGACGGCGCCCAAGCCGAGTAGCACGACGACCGCCCCGATGATCAGTGGGACGGGGTCCCGCCGTTGTTTCTCCAGTTCCTTTCCCGTTTCCAGTACACCCAACGAAATGGATCTCCCTTCTCCAATCCCCGGCCGCCGCGATTCCACTGCTGTTCTAATTTGTATCTTGTCACAGAAGGTGCGTCGGGTTGCGAGGGCCCCAGGGCTTTCCGGAGCAAAAGCCGAAACGCGTTTATCGAGGCCTTTGCACCCCCTTGGTACGCCTCCGCGCGCCAAGCGTCGCGCGCCTCCTAGCCACGGGCTTCTGACGCCTCTCGCTACGACACCTTATGAGATATGCGGGGTGAAATATGCGGGCTAGAATGAAGAGGCGGCGGGCGGGCTACCTCGATTCGCCGCATTCCGGAACGGCTGGCTTCCCAGGTCAGGCTGATTCATTGAGCACCCCCTATCGCGACTGACAACGGATGACTGACTCGCACCACAACGGGACGATTGTCTGCTGGGATCGCGAGCTATCGCTCGAACGGGTTTTACTGATGGGCGTCGTCAACGTCACGCCCGACTCGTTTTCCGATGGCGGGCAGTTTCTCGACGCGCGGCGCGCGGTCGACCATGCGAAGCGCCTACTGGACGAGGGCGCCGATATTCTCGATATCGGTGGCGAAAGCTCGCGGCCCGGCTCCGACCCGGTGAGCGATGAACAGGAGTGGGCGCGCCTCAAGCCGGTGCTCGAAGCACTGCTGCGGAACGGCGGCGCCCCTGTTTCGGTGGATACTTATAGACCGGCCACGGCGAACCGCGCCCTGGAGCTCGGCGCGCACATCATCAATGACATCAGCGGGCTTCGCGATCCCGAGATGGCCGAGGTGGCCGCCAGGCATCAGGCGCCGGTGGTCATCATGCATATGAGGGGACAACCCAAAACGATGCAACAAGACGTGCACTACGAAGACGTCGTCGAGGAAGTCAAAGGCTTTCTGGCCGCCCAGGCGCGGCGCGCGGCCGAGGCGGGCGTCCGGCAGATCATTCTTGATCCCGGCATCGGCTTCGGCAAGAACACGGATCACAACCTGCAACTGATGCGCCGGCTCGGCGAGTTCGCGGCGCTGCCCTACCCGCTGCTGGTGGGTCCCTCGCGCAAGGCTTTTCTTGGCCACGTTACCGGTTCCGCAGTCGGCGAGCGGCTCGAAGCGACCCTCGCGGCGGTTACCGCGGCCGTGCTCGGCGGCGCGAATATCGTGCGCGTCCACGACGTGAAGCAGTGCCGCCAGGCGGTTCTCGTTGCGGAGGCGATTCGCGGGGCTTAGCCCTGCCCGTGACCTATTTGGGCGTTTGGGTATATGGATAAGATCATCATCGAAGGCGCGTCATTCCAGTCGCACGTCGGTGTCTCCGAACAGGAACGCCGCCGGCAGCAGGAAATCCTCGTTGACCTTCACGTTTTCGTGGACCTGCGAGATGCCGGTACGCGCGATGACCTCGGCGCCACGGTGTCGTACGTCGATATTCACGAGGTCGCCGCGAGAACCGTTGCCGCAAAACCTTACTTCCTGGTCGAGGCGATCGCGGAAGACGTGGCGGCCAATGTCCTGGAGAGCTTTCGAGCGGTGACCGGACTTGTCGTCCGCGTTACCAAACCGGCGGCGTTGAGCGACCGCGGCGTGCCGTCGACAGGCGTTGAGATCACACGGATGAGGAATGAGTGAAGTCTGGCTCGGCCTCGGGTCGAATCTTGGGGACAAGCGCGCCAACATTCTGCGCGCTCTCGATTCGCTCGCTGTGGTGTGCAGCCTGAGCAAAGTATCGTCGCTTTATAAAACCGAGCCGGTAGGGTTCAAGAATCAGGATTGGTTTCTGAACTGCGCCGTGAAAGGCGACACGGAGCTTCCTCCGCGGGCCCTGCTCGACGCGCTGAAAGAGATCGAGCGAACCATGGGGCGCACGGAATGGATCAGGAACGGCCCGCGCGTGATCGACCTGGACATTCTGCTCTATGACGGGCTGGCCGCTGAGGAAAGCGGCCTCGTGATCCCGCATCCACGCATGCACGAGCGTTCTTTCGTGCTGATCCCGCTTCGCGAGATCGACCCGTCTGTGGTCCATCCGGGTATGGACAAGACCATTGAGGAGTTGGCGGATTCGCTGCGAAACCCGGAGCGGGTCGAGTTGTTCGAAACGCTCGGCCTCGGCGGAAACAGGGGCGGAAAGCTTTGAAGAAAACCTGCCGGGCCGCGCCGCTTCGGATGCCCGATGGAGAGATCGGCCTAAGATCCCGCGCTTTCGCTTGAGGTCTCCCCGCGCACGGACTGGCGGGCTTCTTCCGCCCAACTCCTGCCGCGCTGGTAGAGGTCGGAGGCAGCCTCCTTGCCTTTCTCAAGCCGCTGCGATGCTTCGTCAGCGAGACCTTTGCCTCGTTCATAGAGATCGCGCCCGCGCTCCATCGCTTCGCGGCCTGACTTTGCCAATCGTTCGCGCTCTTCCAGCGCCCGCCGCCGAATCGCGTCACGCGTCTCGTGGCCGGGTTGCGGCGCGTACAAAAGAGCTACGGCCGCGCCGATCGCGGCTCCGGCCAAAAACCACGCCATGCTGCTTCCATCGTTATCGTGTGCCATTTGTTTGTTCCGCCCTCTCCTTCAGTATATCGACGTTTGACCGCCAAGTTGTTGTGTGACGGGGCTTGTGCCGACTAAGAATACGGCCGACACCATGGGACACGTCTCGCGGCGCTGCTGTTTCAATCGATGCCGCCGCGAGTCGCGGACATAGGGGACGGCCACCTTCCAGCCGGAGAGCTGGCGGCTACTACCATTTTGAAAGTCCGCTAAAGCGCTACCCCTAGGCAGCCGATCGCTAAGTACATACGCGGGTCCCAGAGACAGTTTCCGGGCTACGAGTGAAGTCATGTCCATAACGCTGGCGCAAACCAATCGGGAGCTGAAATTCGAGCCGGCCCACCAGGTTGAACCTCACGGCCAATCCGAATCCTGCCAAACTGAGCTGAGTCTTAGACGGGAGCTCCAGACACGGCTGCGCTGCCCGGCCTGCGGCGGTCTTCTCCAACTGACGCCGCAAGACTACGCCTGCCTCCACAGCGGCTGCCAGCGCCGATTCCAAATCGTGGAAGGGGTTCCTGTACTGATCGACGAAGGCTCGAGTGTCTTCAGTCTGCGCCAGGCCCTTAGCCGGCCGCCTTCAGCGTCCGCCTCGCCGTGGCAACGCTTTCGGCAACGATTGCGGAACCATCTCCCTACCCTGAGCGCGAACCCGGTGGCCGCTCAAAACATCGATGGGTTCCGGCGGCTGCTATTGGAGAAAAACCCGCGGCCTTCCGTCCTAGTGATCGGTGGCGGATGGCTGGGAGCCGGAATGCAACCGCTGCTCGGCGACTCACGAATCGACTGCGTCGAAACCGATGTCTGGCTTAGCGACCGCACGGATCTGCTCTGCGACAGTCACCGGATTCCGTTTGCCAGTGGCACGTTCGATGGCGCGGTCATCCAGGCCGTGCTCGAACATGTCGCCGACCCGGAACAATGTGTGCGCGAGATCCGCCGCGTGCTCAAGCGGGGTGGCCTGGTTTACGCCGAAACCGCATTTATGCAGCAGGTCCACGCCGGCCGCCACGACCTCACGCGATTCACCGCGGTCGGCCACCGCAGATTGTTTCGCGGTTTCGAGCAGCTCGACGCCGGCGCGGCGGCGGGCCCGGCCGTGGTGCTTGCCTGGGCGTGGCAGCATTTCTTGCTGAGCTTTACAACCACACCCGCCGGCCGCGCCGCCGCAACCGTGACCGCCGCTCTCACGGCCTTCTGGCTCAAGTATCTGGACCGGGTGTTGCTCGCCAAGCCGGCAGCCCTCGACGCCGCCTCGGCCTGCTATTTCCTGGGAACGAGGCAAGAGCGCGAGCTGACCGACCGGGACGCCCTGGCGGCATACCGGGGGGCGCAACACGATGTCGTCTAGCGCGCAAGAGCGCGGCGCGGTACTCTCCGGCGCTCTATCGGCGCGCGGCGACGGGGCCCGCTGGGGCGGCGCGCGCTCGCCCGGGACACCCTGGGAAGAGACACGCTGGGAAGGGGCGCACTCGGAAGGGCCACACTGCGACGAGCGGGTTCGAGGTGCGCCGCTGATCGCGACATTCGCACCGCTAGCGGCGGCCGCAAGCTGGATGCTGATCGGCCAAGAAACGAGCGGTGCGGCCATTGCGCTGGCGGCGGGAGGCGTCTGGGCGGCTGCCCTGATGCTGTCGCTCAAGGTGCTGCGGCTCGATCCCCTTTCGCCGGCGATGATCTATCTCTATCTACTGGGGCTGTTTCACCTTGGGCTGGCGGTCCCGTGGGCGCTGGGGCTAGAAGCCTCGCCGCCGCCGCTTTGGTTGACCACCAAGGACTTGAACCCGGCGCTGGCGCTGGTCCTCACCGCAACCGCAAGCTATCTCGGCGGGGCCTCGATCGCGGTGTGGCTATGGCCCCGCGCGCCCGGCCCGGGCCCAGGCATCCGCTGCTACAACGACGCGCTCTGCGCCGTCGGGCTGGCGGTCGTGGCGCTGGGATTGCTCGCCTTCTCGGGCGGCATCTACTCGCTTGGCCTGGAGCGGCTGCTGCGCTCCGACTACAGCGAGACCTACGAGCTGGCCAGCCATTACGATCCGAGGTTTTTCGCCACCAGCATGACGTTTGTGCCGCTGGGGTTGTACCTGGCCGTGGCCGGCGCCCGCCGGAGATTTCTGACTTGGGTAATTGGCCTCGGCGTGCTGTGGGGCGGTTGCGTCTTGTTCCTCGGGTTTCGCGGCTACGCCCTTGTCCCCGCGATCACGATCTTCGCGGTGCTGCACAAACGCGGCGTGCGCCTGCCGCGCATCGCCTACCTCGCGGGCGTGCTCACAGTGTTGGCGATCATCCCGCTGGTTCGCGCCGCGCGCGCCGATCGCCTCGCGGATCGGGGCGTAGCCGCGGAGCTTACGATCACCGCGCCGCTGGCGGCCGTCGAAGAGATGGGCGGCAGCCTGCGCGCCCTCGTGCACACGATCGAGTTCCTCGAGAACGAATCTTTTCGTTGGGGCGGCACTTACTGGCAAGCGCTGCGTTCCGTGGTGCCTAACGTCTCGTTCGCTTGGCAAGGAGGGGAATACTTGCCGCTCGAGCAGTTGCCCCCGAGCCACTGGATGACCTTGCAGGCGGCGCCTCATACCTACCGCGCCCACGGCGGTCTGGGTTTTTCGTCTATTGCAGAGCCGTACATGAATTTCGGCGTTCCGGGAGTTGCGGTCTATTTTTTCTTGCTAGCGGCATTCCTTGTCACGGCATACCGCGGCGATGCCGCCCAGCCGGCACGTCTGGCGCTTTGGGCGGTGGTTCTGGGGCCGCTGCTCTGGACCGTGCGGAACGATTTTCACGGCTTCTTCCGGCCCGTGTTGTTGGGTATAGCCTGCATTGCCGCTGCCCGCCTGCTTGCGAATTCCTTGCCCTCTACCCGGAGCTGCTCGAAGGCGCCGCGACTCGGGCCAACCCATGTGGCGGAGCCCAAGTTCAGGCGCGCCATCGAATTCCGAACAGCGAGGCTCAATTCCGTTCGATGAGAGTTGCTATCGTCAGCGAGCATCGCTTTCATCGCACGCCGCAAGGCGGCGTCGTGACTGCCGGGCCGTTCCCTTATTCTTTCTGGAAGCGCTACCTGACGGTGTTCGATAGCGTTTCCATCGTGGCTCGATCCGTGGAGCAAGAGCCTGCGCCTGCCGAAGCCCTCCGGAGCGATGGTCAGGGAGTTTCGCTCTATCCGCTTCCGGACTATCGAGGCCCACGGCAGTTTTTCCACAAAGCCCATGAAACAAGGCGTGCGCTGCTAGCGGGGATCGCCGGCAGCGACGCGGTGATCCTGCGGCTGCCTTCGGCGCTGGCCTGTCTTATTGGCGGCTGGTTGCGGCGCACCGGGCGTCCCTACGCCGTGGAGGTCGTCGGCGACCCCTGGGACGCGCTTGGTCCCGGCGCCCACCGCCATCCCCTGAGAGCCCTTTTCCGGCGGATACTGACTTGCTCGCAGCAGCGGCAGTGCGCAGCGAGTTCGGCCGCACTCTACGTGACCCAGCGGGCGCTGCAATCCCGATATCCCCCGCCTCCAGGCCGTTTCAACGTCGGTTGCTCCGACGTCGAGCTGCCCCGCTCGGCCTTCGTAGAGCAGCCGCGTTCCCTGCGAGCCGCCTCACGCCAGCCCGCCGCGGTCACCGTCGGCTCTCTCGGCCACCTTTACAAGGCGCCGGATGTGCTGCTCGAGGCCGTCGCCGTATGTGCATGCAACGGCCTCCGGTTGCGGCTAGCGATCGTCGGCGACGGGCAGTATCGCCACGCGCTAGAGACCCGGGCCAGGCTGCTCGGCATTGAAGACCTGGCCACTTTTCGCGGCCACCTCCCGTTCGGGGCGGCTGTCCGCCGGGAACTCGACGCAGCGGACCTGTTCGTGCTGCCTTCGCGACAGGAAGGCCTGCCGCGGGCGTTGCTCGAAGCCATGGCCCGAGCGCTGCCCGCCATCGGCTCGACCGTCGGGGGTATTCCGGAACTGCTTGCGCCGGCGGATCTCGTTCCGCCCAACGATCCCGCGGCTCTCGCGCGCAAGCTGGACGAGGTACTTCGAGACCCTTCGAGGCTGCACCGAATGTCTGCCGCGAATCTGCGCAAGGCGCACGAGTACGAGGAAACGCAGCTAGAGCAACGCAGGAATCGATTTTTGGAACATGTACGCGCGGAAACGGAAAAGCATCTCCGTGGCGGGGCCGATGCCGCGTTCGTCGGAGAACCGGTATCGCCGGGAGACATCGCGCCCGGTAGCCAAACTAAAGCGGTGCCCGGCTGAAGCCGATCGAAGGAGTGGTGCTGCAAAAGGACTCGTCGCACGACCCGCTCGGCGACGGAATCGTAACGCGATCGAGTCGTGCTGACCGCGTGCTGGCCACTGCCAGACGGTTGGTCGAGGACGCGCTTTCGACGGTTCGATTTCAGACGTGCCGGCCACCGAAAGGCTCTCCGATTCACATCGCGCGCCGGGCGGGCCGACCATTTCCGGAAAACGCTCCGCTTCTTGCCCAACTGCTCGGGCGGGAACCGATCGCCTTCGAGACCGAGACGTTGCGTTCGGCGGTTGCGGACCGCTGCATCCTCGTCACCGGCGCGGCGGGCTCGATCGGCTCGGAGTTATGCCGTCAAGTCGCCAGCCTTGAGCCGCGCGTTCTCGTAGCCTTTGACAACGCCGAGAGCGGACTGTTTCATCTCGATCAGGACCTGCTGGGGAGCCTTCCAGGCCGCTTTGTTCCCTGGGTCGGCGACATTCGCGACGTCCGCCGTGTTCACGAAGTGATGGAGCGTCATTCGTTTGATGCGGTTTTTCATGCGGCCGCCTACAAGCACGTCCCACTGATGGAGGCGTATCCGCTGGAGCTGACCCAAACCAACGTGTTTGGGACCTGGAATCTGGCACAGGCCGCGGCCGAGCATCGGGTCGGCCGATTCGTGTTGATCTCGACCGACAAGGCGGTCCATCCGGCGAATGTTATGGGCCTGACGAAGCGAGTTGCGGAGTTGCTGCTGGCGGCGATGGCCAATCACTCTGCAGGCCACACTCGTTTCGCCGCGGTGCGCTTCGGCAACGTGCTCGGATCGAGTGGCAGCGTCGTTCCGACCTTCCACGAGCAGATCGCGCGCGGTGGGCCTCTCACGGTGACGCACCCCGACGTGCGGCGCTATTTCATGACCACGCAGGAGGCCGTGCACCTCGTGCTTCAGACGGCCGCGATGGCCGACCCTTCCGGTACCTTTGTGCTCGACATGGGAGAGCCCGTGCGAATCATCGATCTGGCGCGCCAGATGATCCGCGCCTGGGGTCTCGAACCAGACCGCGACATCGAAATTCACTATGTGGGCCTACGCCCTGGCGAGAAACTCGACGAATCGCTGATAGCCAGCGGTGAAAGTGTGGCGCCCACGTTCCATCCCAAGATCCGAGCGTTGCACGGGGCCAACGCGATTCCTCAGAACCTGGCAGCTTGGCTGCAGGATTTGCGGTTTGCGATCGAAACCCGAGACGAAACCGGGGCCATCGCGCACATGGCGGGCCTGGTGCCCGAATACGAGCCCGGCGAAACCTGGGCATCAGTGCGGAAGCCGTCAGTGGCGTCGATGCCCGCCGCGGTCGGTTGACAGCCTTTCGGCGGCCCAATCTCGCCTGAGCAACGAATCTTGACTGGGCAAGTAGGCAAGTGGGCGAATCGAACAAGTTGCGCCCCAAGCCGTCTCACCCGAAGCTCGTTCTATGCACTGTGGGCATAAAGAGATCACTTCCTCCGGCGGGCGGCGAGTGGTCGTTGGCGAGTTGCTCAGTCCGAACAATCTCGTAGGCCCTTTCGGAACGGCTGATGGCAGTCGCCCTCACTCGGGCGTAAAAAGGTCAGCGAAAGCGATTGAAGATGGAGAACGCCAGCGTCAGCAATATGCTGAGCACAATACAGGTGACGATCGGGAAGTAGACCGCGGAGTTCTTGCCTCGCCAAACGAGATCGCCGGGGAGCCGGCCTAGGCCCGGCAAGCCCAATTTCGCGGCCAGCATCACCAACAGACCGAGCACAACGATCCCCAATCCGATGGCGATAAGCATCCGACCGAGGGGCATGGCCAATCCTAACCTCAGTTTCCATAGGTAGCTTAGCGGTTCCCAAGGATACAGTAACGTGCAAGAGCGAGCCTTGCGCAGATACGCGCGTGTGGCCTATGCCCGCGACCCAACTGTGGGAGCGCTCGCGAGCGCCCTCCCTTGAGAGTCGCCGAGCGCCGACGGATAGCCTGGTTAGAGTCACAGGCAGACCCCGGGCGGTATCAAACCAACCAAAAGGGGCCTGAAAAGGCGTCGGACGTCGGCATTCCTACGCCCCTCAGGGTGACCAGCCTGCTGGTAGATTGCGCTTGCGCTTTCGAAGCGATCGTTGAGCTCAGCCCAGTTCCGACTGGCTAAAGAAGAAGGCGATCTCGTTGGCGGCAGTTTCGGGAGCGTCGGAGCCATGAATGGCGTTGCGCTCGATGTCGGTTCCGAACTTGCCGCGAATCGTGTCCTTGGCGGCTTTCTTCGAGTCGGTCTCGCCCATTAGTTTGCGCAGCGAAGCGACGGCGTCCTCGCGTTCGAGCGCCATCGGCACAACGGGTCCCTCCGTCATGAACTTCACAAGGTCTTTGTAGAAGGGGCGCTCACGGTGGACGGCGTAGAACGCTTGCGCCTGAGCCAGCGAGAGCTGCACCATCCGCATGCCGAGAATGCGGAAGCCGGCCTTTTCGATGTCGGCGATGATCTCGCCGATGTGGCCGGCGGAGGTCGAGTCGGGTTTGATGATCGTTAGTGTTCGTTGGATAGCCATGATGAATTCTGATGTCTCAAGGAGTCGCGCGGCCGTGAGCGATCTAAGCACGTGGCGACGCAACTCTTAGTGATTTGGAAACTGATACTGGCCTGGGCCGAAAACTGACATCGACCTAGCCCGATCGACGACCGGGCACTGCGGCGGCAAGATTACATCCGAGCGGCGATGGTGGTTCCCATCTCGGCCGGCGTCGGCGCCACGGCGATCCCGGCCGCTTCGAGCGCGGCAATCTTGTCCGCGGCGGTGCCTTTGCCGCCCGAGATGATCGCTCCCGCATGGCCCATGCGGCGGCCCGGCGGCGCTGTGCGTCCGGCGATGAAGGCTGCCACGGGCTTCTTCACGTTCGCCTTGACGTAGGCCGCCGCCTGCTCCTCGGCGGTTCCACCGATCTCGCCGATCATGATGATGGCGTGCGTATCGGGGTCGTTGTTGAACAGCTCCAGCGAGTCGATGAAATTCGTGCCGATGATCGGGTCGCCACCGATGCCGATGCAGGTGGATTGGCCGATGCCGAGGGCCGTCAATTGCCCGACGGCCTCATAGGTCAACGTTCCTGACCGCGAAACAACACCAACATTCCCCTGCTTGTGGATGTAGCCCGGCATGATGCCCAGCTTGCACTTGCCGGGAGAAATGATGCCGGGACAGTTCGGGCCGATCATCCGCGTTTTCCTGCCCTTGAGGTAGTTGACCATCTTCACCAGATCGAGCGCCGGGATGCCCTCGGTGATACACACCACCAGCTCGATTCCGCCGTCGGCAGCTTCCATCACCGCGTCAGCCGCGCCCGCCGCCGGCACGAAAACGATCGATGCGTTGGGCTGCACTTTCTCGATGGCCTGCTGAACCGTGTTGAACACGGGCACGCCAAGCTGTTCGCTGCCGCCTTTGCCGGGGTGGACCGCACCGACGATCTTCGAGCCGTATTCCATGCATTGGCCGGCATGGAACTGCCCCGCGCGGCCGAAGCCCTGCACGATTATGCGGCTGTTTTCATCTACAAGGATGCTCATGGATTCCTATTGCCGGCCGGCGCCGCGGATCACTTCGCCAACGCCACAATCTTCTCGGCGGCTTCCTTCATGTCCTTCGCGACGACGAAGTTCATGCCCGACTCTTTGAGAATCTTGCGGCCTTGCTCGACATTCGTCCCTTCGAGCCGCAGCACGATCGGCGCTTTGACGTCGAGCTCCTTGGCCGCGGCGACGACGCCGTCGGCGAGCACGTCGACCTTCAAAATGCCCCCGAAAATATTGATCAGAATCGCCTTCACGTTGGGGTCGGAGAGGATGATCCGAAACCCGTTCTTGATCTGGTCGGCATTCGCGCCGCCGCCGACGTCGAGAAAATTCGCCGGCGAACCGCCCGCATACTGAATGATGTCCATCGTGGCCATGGCGAGGCCCGCGCCGTTGACCATGCAGCCGATGGCGCCATCGAGCTTGATGTAGTTCAAGCCGTGGTCGTGGGCGTCGGTCTCGAGCGGCTCTTCTTCTCCGAGATCGCGAAAATCCCTCAGCTCGGGGTTGCGGTAGAGGCCGTTGTCGTCGAAATCCATCTTGGCATCGAGCGCAATGACCCGGCCATCCTTGGTCAACACGAACGGATTGATCTCGACCAGGCTGGCGTCGGTGGCCTCGTACGCCTTGGCCAGCGCTGTCATCGCCTGCACAGCCGCAGGCACGACCGCCACCGGGACGTCCATCTTGAAGGCCAGGCGCCGCGCCTGAAACTCCGCCAGGCCGATGCCGGGCTCGATCGTTTCTTTGAGAATCAGCTCTGGCGTCTTTGCCGCGACCTCCTCGATGTCCATGCCGCCGGCCGCCGAGGCCATGAAAACCGGTTTTTCCAGCGCCCGGTCGAGCACGACGCCCAGATAGAGCTCGCGGTCGATAGGAAGGGTCTCCTCGACCAGCAAGCGCTTGACGACGCGCCCTTCAGGGCCGGTCTGGTGCGTCACCAGGGTCATGCCGAGGATCTTGCCGGCGATCTCGGCCGCCTCGCGCGCACTCCCCGCCAGCTTGACGCCGCCGCCTTTGCCGCGGCCGCCGGCATGGATCTGCGCCTTCACCACCACCTTGCCGCCCAATTCCTCGGCGATGGCCTGGGCCTCTTCAACCGAGAAGGCCACCTTGCCGCGCGGCACGGGAACGTTGTACTGGCGCAAGATCTGCTTAGCCTGGTATTCGTGGATTTTCATGAAAACAGCGGCTGCGTGGTAGGATCGGAACGCCGTAGGGAATCTCCCAATATACGGTATCGCCGAACGGCGGCGCAAACGCATGGGAGCGGTACTCGAAGCACTCCATAAAGTCACCCGGCGCGAAGATTTGAGCGAGCCGGAAGCCTCCGCCGTGCTCGGCGAGATCCTGCGCGGCGAGGCAACCCCCGTTCTCATCAGCGGTTTGCTGGTCGCCCTGCGCATGAAGGGCGAGACGGTCGACGAAATCGTCGGCTTCGCGCGCGCCATGCGGGCCGCCGCCGCCAAGGTCGAATGGAACGGCATGGACCCGGCCATGCTGGTCGATACTTGTGGAACCGGCGGCGACGGGCTGCATTCGTTCAACATATCGACCGCCAGCGCCTTCGTCGTGGCCGGAGCTGGCGCCGCCGTCGCGAAGCACGGCAACCGTTCGATTTCGAGCCGCTGCGGCAGCGCCGATGTGCTCGAAGCGCTCGGGGCCAGGGTTACGCTTCAGCCGGACCAGGTCGCCCGCTCGATCGAAACCGTGGGCATCGGGTTTCTGTTCGCGCCGCTCATCCACCCCGCGATGAAGCATGCCCAGCCGGCGCGCGCCGAGCTGAAAATGCGCACCGTGTTCAACCTGCTTGGCCCGTTGACCAACCCCGCTGGGGCGGGCGCGCAGGTGGTCGGCGTGTTCGACCGCGAGCTGGTGCCGCTGATTGCCGGCGCCCTGGCCAGGTTGGGCGTGCGGCGCGCCTTCGTCGTCCACGGCGACGATGGTCTGGACGAGATCACGACCACCGGCCCAACCACGGCGCGCGAGGTCGCCTGCGGCAAGGTGATCGAGCACCGGCTCCAGCCGCAGGATTTCGGCATCGAGCCCGCGCAGCCCGGGGACCTCAGCGGCGGGGATGCCGAGGCGTGCGCCCTGATCCTGCGGTCTGTGCTCGAGGGGGAAAAAGGTCCGCGGCGCGACATCGTCGTCGTCAACGCCGCAGCCGCCTTGGTTGCCGCCGGGCGCGCCGCCGAGTTCCGCGAGGGCGCTTTGCAAGCCGCGGAGGCCATCGATTCCGGCCGCGCCAAGGACAAGCTCGAGCAGTTCATTCGCTTCACGAACCAGTTCGGAGACTGACCCGAGGCGACAACGGACGCCGCGCCGTCAGGGATCGAAAATCGTTCCCGTGTCTGTGGAGGTCAAAAAGTCATGGCAGTCGGTTCCGAAGTAGCGCGCTCCGGCATCACGTTCGGAACAGCGCTGGCGATCGCCATCTCGTGGTCGATCAACAAATCGGTTTTTTGGGCGATCGTTCACGGGATCTTTTCGTGGCTCTATGTCGTTTACTATTGGCTGGTGCTTTCGGGTTGAGTTCCGGGCGGCTGCTGATATCGATTGCCCGCGGATGAGAGTGTGAGACACCGCCAACGCCCGCGAGTATCCCACTCCTAGAGCGAATAGCGCATGGCTGAAATTCCATCCAGATCGGGTCGAGCTTGGCGTGTTCTCCTAGGCGCGGCTGCGTTCGTGATTGTCGTCGCCGGCTTGAGGGCCGCCGATTCGATCGTGATTCCGTTTTTGGTTTCGCTTTTCGTCGCCGTGTTGTGCGGCCCGCCGGTGTTCTGGCTGAGTCAGAGAGGCTTACCACAATGGCTGGCGATGGTGGTGGTGGTCGCTGGGATCGTTAGCGTTGGCCTGGGCATGGCGGCCGTGGTCGGCAACTCGGTCAACCGCTTCACCTTGGCCCTGCCTTCCTATCAGCAGCGCCTGCAGGAGCTGACGGCTTCCGGCGTTGCCTGGTTGGATTTGCAAGGCATTCATCTGACGGCCCAATACATACGCGATATCGCGGACCCCGGGGCCATCATGTCGATGGTCGGCGTCCTGGCCTCGGGCCTTGGCGCCCTGGTGGCGAACACCTTCCTGATCATCCTCACCGTCATCTTCATGATCGTCGAAGCTTCGGGTTTCGGCGCGAAACTGCGCAGCGCAGTCGGAGAATCACGTTCGGTTCACTTGCCCGACTTCAGCCTCTTTGCGGCCAGCCTGCAAGACTATCTGATGATCAAGACGTGGATCAGTCTAGCCACTGGCGTTTGTGCCGCCTTGTGGGTCGCGCTGCTCGGCGTCGATTTCCCGGTGCTGTGGGGATTGCTGGCCTTTTTGTTGAACTACGTTCCCAACATCGGCTCGATCATTGCGGCGGTGCCGCCCGTGCTGCTGGCGACGCTGCAATACGACGTCCAACGAGCCCTGCTTGTCGCAGTCGGATACGTCGTGCTCAACGTGGTGTTCGGATCGGTTCTCGAGCCGCGGCTGACGGGCCGCGGAGTCGGCCTCTCGACATTGGTGGCCTTTCTTTCCCTGGTGTTCTGGGGGTGGATACTGGGACCGGTCGGCATGCTGCTTTCCATCCCGCTGACGATGGCGGTCAAGATTCTGCTGGAAACCAGCGACGACACGCGCTGGGTGGCGATCCTGCTCGGCCCGGGCGTTCACGACGACGGCAAGGTGGACGACGCCAAGGTGAAGGTCGAGGAGACGACGAGACAAGGCTCGACGGACGCGGCCGGTAGCAGCGACTAGTCGATCAACCCCGCAAGGGCACTACGGACAAGAAACATCGCCGCAGGCGATCCGAGCCCCACCCGCGAGGGTGGCGGCCACATTTTTCGGTGTGTCCCGGGACAGGTAGGCAACACCTCTTACCCAATCACATGGGTAACACTTTACCGCGGTCATTGCGTTCTGAGCCGCAGGAATCCATCCAACGCAGAGGAGTAAAACAGTGACGAAATCCGGGTGGCGCGAGAGTGGACCCACCCTCGCGCGTGGGGGCTCGGATCGCCTGCGGCGATTGTTGCCTTGGCGACAACGGCGGCCATTTGCGCACGGAAAGATTTCCGATTCGCACCCATGAGCTGCCTACTCCCAAGCCGGGTCCGTCGCACCCGTTTTTGCGCGCCAATAAGGAAACCACGTAAAAGCGCAGAATCGAACGTCGATGCTCGACTTCTTTGGGCGCACTCGCTCTGTTTCCAGTTCTTCGGTGCGTGGGTCTATTTTCGACTCCATGCCTTCGCAATCGGCGCGGAAATCGGCATCGAGATCCTGCAGTTGCTGCCGTAAGGAATCCAGATCCTCTTCGGCGCGTTCGATGTCCCCCGATTCTTTCCGCGCGCGGCTTATCGAGCGGACTGCCGATCCGGCTCCGCGCACGTTCGTCGCGCTCGCCAGCTTGCGGCCGAACAGGGCGCCGATCAGCGTTGCGCCGATCGAGATCGTGGATTGCATCGTCTGTTGTTTCGCCTGCTCCTTCTCCCGTTCCACGGCGCCTTCGGCGCGGCGGATTCGCTCCTCGATTCGAGCCACTTTCGGCGCGTGTTTTTCGCGCAGCTTCTCCAGTTGCTGATCGCGCTCCTCTCGGGCAAGTTGATCCAGGCGGATGCGGAAGTCACGTTCGGATTCCTCGGGACGCGAGCTCTCCTTCAGCGACGGGCTGTAGAAAAGCACCAGAGGCTGCTCGGAATAGATCCAGGTAACCAGGTCTTTTTGCCACTCGCTGTAGCTGGTTTTGACCAGCGCCGCTTTCGGCAGCTCGCCGTGGCGGGCTGATGGCGTATGCGGCTCGGAAGCGAGATCGTTAGCGGACAGGCGAACTTCGCTCGACTGATCCCAGGCCACGCCGGCGGGCCCGTCTTCAATTCGCACGATAACGCTGAGCTCGCGCGAGTAGTCGATCTTTCTTCGCTTGTCTTCATAGTGCGTTCGCGCCATTCCCAGCACCGCCGGCTGATAGATGAGCTCGGAACCCTCCGCCGGAGCCGAGCGCAGCGGCGCAAAATATTCCGGTATGCCCGCCGGCAGGATGGGTCTCGAGGCGGCCTTGGCCGCTTGAAACGGCACCTCTGACGGTGACGACGTTCCGCTCGCCCGCGGTTCCTCATCCGCCTGGCGCCGTTCGGCCATCAGCTTTTTGATCTGAACGCGGGTGAGCGGCCCGCTCAAATAGGAAAGAGCCCAGCGAGTGTGAAATTCCCTGGGTGCGTCGTCGTGAACGTTGTGGAGCAGGAAAACCCGGCTGTCGAGCGACGCCAGTTTGGCCTGCGCGGCCTTGCGGTTGAACACCGATCCGCTCCCGGCGGCCGCCCCCTCCAAACCATCCAGCACGCGCTCCTGGTCGCGATCGGTCTGAAGCCGCCCCACGAACCACGTCCCGGTATTCGACAGCGCCTTGTAGTCGATGTCCTTGGGGTTTTGAGTCGCCATCAACACGCCCAGGCCGAAGGCGCGAGCCTGTTTGAGCAGCGTCAGCAGCGGTCCCTTGGACGGCGGATTGGCGACCGGCGGCAGGAAACCGAACATCTCATCCATGTAGAGCAGCGCGCGCAGCGTCGACGTGCCCGATTGCCGGCGCATCCAGCTGACGATTTCGTTCAGCAGCATCGAGACGAAAAACATCCGCTCGCTGTCGCTCAAGTGCGCGATGGAAAAGATCGACAGCCGCGGCTGGCCCTTGCTGGTGTAAAGCAGGCGGTCGACGTCCAGCGGCTCGCCTTCGAGCCAGGCCGAAAAACCCGGCGAGGCCAGCAGATTGTTGAGCGCCATCGCCAGCGCGGTGCGGTCCTTCGACGGGTAGTACGACTCGAGGTCGAACAGCCCCACGCGGTCGAACGGCGGTTTCTGGATCTGCTGAATCAGTTCGGCCAGGCTGACGTCGCGCCCTTGCGTCCACGAGTGGTCGAAAATCAGCGACAGCAGGATGTGGTCGCGGCTTTGGATCGGGTCCGCCTCAATGCCCAGCAGGCCTAGCAAACCGCTGACGGCAGCCTGGGTGCGCTCGCGCAGCAGTTCCTCGTCCTCCTGAACCTGCGGGGAAGGCGCCTGGAACGACTTCAGCAGCGAAACGGGTAAGCCGGCTGAGCTGCCGGGCGTGTAGATCGCGAAATCCGCGGCGTTGCGCAGCCTTCGAATGCGCTCGCCGTCCTGGCCCCAGCTCGCCAGGCCCTTGCGCCAGAGATCAGCCTGCTTTTGCGCGTATTCAGAGGGCTGCAGGCCCTCGCGGCGTGCAGCGCCCTCGGCGATCCACGGCTCAAAGTTTTCCGGCTTGAGATCGGGGAAGGTGAGCAGCAGGTTGCCCAGATCCCCTTTGGGATCGATGGCGATCACGGGAATGCCATCGATCAACGCCTCTTCGAGCAGGCATGCGCACAGGCCCGTTTTGCCGCTGCCTGTCATCCCGAAGCAGACGCCATGGGTAACCAGATCTTTCGAGTCGTACAGGACGAGATCGTCGAGGAGTTTGTGGCTATTGAGGTCGTAGCCGCGGCCGAGATAGAACGCGCCGAGCTTCTCGTAGTCTTCCGTCATAGCCACACCAGTTTGAACCTACTTCCCGACGCCGTGCAAATTCTAGACGCCGTGCAAACTGGCATCCCCAGTGGGCATTGCCTGCGGTCCTGCCGGCTGGGTCGGGCGGCGGTTGGGCGATCGGGGCTCCAAGGGCGCTAACTAAAGGCAGTGGATTGCTTGGGCGCGCTACCGTAGAATCAGAAAGACAGCCTGTCGGGGCGTAGCGCAGCTTGGTAGCGCACCTGCTTTGGGAGCAGGGGGCCGGGGGTTCGAATCCCTCCGCCCCGACCAAACTTTTCAGGGACTTACGTTCCAAGGCCCTCCTGTCTGTTCTGGTACGTCCACACGGATGTCCACACGTGTCGCGGTTTGTGGGTTGGGTAGCGACAAGAGGGCCTCCTTGCTTCAGTCTTCCGCCGCCACGTTCTGAGGGTTGTGCGATTATCATCAAGCTCGCCCCTCTGGGAGAAGAGTTTCACTTTCGCGCGAAGGGCACCCGCAAGAGTGATGAAGCAATCTCCAGGGCGACTAGTGTAATGTCCAACAAATAGATGGACAAAAGAACAGGGTTGCCGTATACTCG
>JBBDWJ010000263.1:0-15914 GCA_040902925.1 Bryobacterales bacterium
GTGATCCTCGCGCCTGAGGAAGAGGAGCGCCTGATGACGATGTACCGCCAGCACGTGCTCAAAGAGGAGGCCCCCAAGGGCCCACAGTTGGTTCAGATAGGTGGGATCCAGAAACCTGCTGCCCCGCCGGCTCCCCAACACAGCGAGGAGCTGGTCGGCGCAAGCGGGGACTAACTTATTTCCTCGACGGTACTCGGTCTTTTGGTTGAGGGAAAAGCCCGCCGGATTATACCGGCGGGCTTTTTTATCGTGGCACGACTGCGGGAGAATGTGCAGCCACCAGGTTTTCTCCCGGCCTGGGCGCTGTCAGGATGTTCGCAATCCCGGCGACGGACCGCCAGCCCGGCTTATCGAGTTGCCTTGAAGGCGAGCGCGCTGGGAAGCGGTTGTAGCTGAGAAATGAGTCGAGGGGCGCTGGCATGCAGATTACTTTGGAACTGCCGGAAGACATCGCTAGAGGACTGGAATGCAAGTGGAAGGATCTCCATCGGGCGGCGCTCGAGAGTCTGGCACTCGAAGCATATCGATCCCACGCGCTGACCGCGGCTGAACTTCGCAGGCTTCTTGGTTTTGAAACGCGCATGCAAGTGGATGCCTTTTTGAAAGAGCACGAAGTGTACGACTTCACGGCGGCGGACTTTGAGCAGGATCGCGAGACGCTCCGTGAGCTCCGAGCGGGAGAGACTCAGCCCTGACCGCGCTCTCGATCGTTGTCGTTGCGGACACATCGCCGATCAACTACCTCGTTCTGATCGGACAGATCGACCTCCTCCAGTAGCTATACACACGAATTCTGGTTCCAGCTGGACGGTTCCGCAACGTTTCTTGCAGTGCCACGACGATCTGCCGGCCGGCCGCGGGCAACGCGTTGCGGAACGGGCTGTTTGCGCCATGCCACACTGTGCTACATTGCGCCCAGAAGGAGTCTGGCTATGTCTTCCGAACTCAGTCGGCGGTTGTTCTTGGGTGCGGCTTCGGCCGCGGCGGCTCTTCGACCTCGGGCCGCCAGCGCGGCGGTCAACGAGAAGCCGGCGCTATTAGGCGGTACGCCGGTCCGCGGCGAGGCTTTTCCCGGCTGGCCTGTGGTCGAAAAAAACGACGAACAGCAGTGGATGGATGTGCTGCGCTCGAAAGAGTGGTACCGCCGCGGCGGCCATTACGTCGAAGACTTCGAGAAGACTTGGGCCGCGAAGCTTGGCGCGAAGCGTTGCGTGGCGACCAATGGCGGCACTACCGCGCTATGGTCGGCCCTGAACGCGCTCGAGATCGGTCCCAAGGACGAAGTGATCGTCCCTCCTTATACTTTCATCGCCACGATCAATGTGGTTTTGTTGCAGCATGCGCTGCCGGTTTTTGTCGACAGCGACCGGGCAACGTCGCAAATCGACGCCGAGAAGATCGAAGCGGCGATTACTCCGCGGACACGCGCGATCATGCCCGTCCACCTCGGCGGGTCGGTAGCGAACATGGACCGCGTGCTCGAGGTGGCTCGCAAGCACAACGTTCCCGTACTTGAGGACGCTTGCCAGTCGCATCTGGCCGAGTGGCGCGGCAAGAAGGTTGGCACTCTCGGCGATCTGGGATGTTTTAGCTTTCAGGCTTCGAAGAATCTCAATTGCGGCGAGGGTGGGGCTCTCGTCACCAGCAACGACGAGTGGGCATCGCGCGCCGAGGCGTTTCACAACAACGGCAACGTGCTGCGGAGCGACCCGAATGCCCAGGAACGCAATATCCACGGCTGCAACCTGCGCATGACCGAGTTTCAGGGCGCTTTGCTGCTCTCGCAGATGGCGCGCCTGGAACCGCAGGCCCGAACTCGCGAGCAGAACGCCCAGTATCTTTCCAAAATGCTCGATGAGATCGCCGGGGTTGAGCCGGCCCGGATGTACGAGGGCTGCACCCGCAACGCTTACCACATCTATATGTTCCGCTACGACGCGGAGGCCTTCGGCGGGCTGCCGCGAGCGCGGTTTCTCAAGGCCATCAACGCGGAGGGGATTCCCTGCTCGGGCGGCTATGGCCCTTTGAACCGCGATCCGTTCTTGAAAAATACGTTCTCCAGCCGGCCCTTCCAGGCAATCTATTCGGAACGTGACCTCCGCGAATGGGAAGAGCGCAACCACACTCCCGAGAACGAGAAACTGTGCCAGGAAGCGATTTGGATGGGCCAGAGCCGCTTGCTCGGGTCGAAGCGCGATATGGAGCAGGTGGCCGAAGCGGTGCGGAAGATTCAGAAGCACGCAGGGGCGTTGCGGGAGTCTTGATCCGCCGCGGATGGCAGCCGTTGCCCGCGAGGCATCCGGTAGTAGCGCCGGACGGATGATCCTGTTCCGTTTGCGGGACGAGAGCGTCCCGCAGACGCACATCCATGTTCATTCTTAACATTAGAAGCCATTTGTTTTCAATTGTTTGAGCGGGTCACGGGAGTGGTGTCCGGGTTGCCATCCTAGACCCAGCGTATAACCCCAAGGCGCGGAGAGCGCTGCCGGTGGTTCCCGTAAACCCCATCTGCTTTCGCTACCCCAGACGGGAACAAACCCACACCGGCAAAGGACCTACCTTCCTCCTCCGGGCGCTCTCCGTGCACACAGGAGCTGAAGATGATTGCGAGACGAGGAACGCTGGCGCTGCTGCTGCTGGCGGCGGGACCGGCCGGCCTGACGGCGCAGACGTTGAGCGAGCCGGCCGCCGAGGTCGACTACACCAAAGGCGCGAGCGCCTGGCCAAATTTCACGCGCGTCTATGAGACACCGAACGTGGCGCCGCTGGTGCTGCGCGATTCGAACCGGCTGGAGCGGCTGATCCAAAACGGCAAACTCTATTTGTCGCTGGGCGACGCCATTGCGCTGGCTCTCGAGAATAATCTCGACGTGGCGTTCGCACGCTACGAGCCCCTCAAGGCCGACGCCGACATTCTTCGCGGTAAATCGGGCGCGCAACTGCGCGGCGTGCAGACGCAGATCAGCTCGCTTTCGACCGGGCAGTCGTCGGGCGCCGCCAGTGGAGGCGGCGGGGGCGGCACGGGCAACATAACCGGCGTGCAGGACAACAGCAGCTCGAGTGGCGGCTCTTCGGGCATCGGTTCGGCCAGCAGCTTTTTCGGGACGCAAAGCGTCTCGCTCGATCCGGTGATGTTCGGACAGTTCCAGTGGGGGCACTACACGAACTTGCAGACCAGCAACTTTGTCACGGGCACCAGCACCGTGGTCAACGAGCAGAGCTATTCCGGCCTCGGTTTCCAGCAAGGTTTTTCGAGCGGCGCCACGGTCAACTTGAACTGGAACAATAGCCTGACCGACTCCAACCAGCAGCGCTTGTTCGTGAATCCATCGCTGCGGACCTGGCTGAATCTGCGCATCTCGCAACCATTGCTGCAAGGTTTCGGCCGTTCCGTGAATGCGCGGCAAATCCGCGTCGCGCGCAACAACCGCGAAGTCTCGGACCTGGTGTTCAAGCTGCAGATTGTCACGGTTGTCTCGCGAATCCAATTGGCCTACTGGGACCTGGCTACGCTGCGCGCGATGGTGGGTGCGCGCCGCGAAGATTTGCGTTTGGCGCAGCAGCTCTATGACGACAACAAGCTGCGTGTAGAGATCGGGACGCTGGCGCCGGTCGACTTGACGCGCTCGGAGGGCGAGGTGGCGCAGCGACGGCAGGACCTTACGCTGGCCGAAGGCCGCGTGCGGCGTCAGGAAGTGCTGATCAAGAACGCCCTGAGCGCGGACGGGCTGGCAAGCCCGTTTCTCATGGACGTCGAGATCGTGCCGACCGACGAGATTGCTGCGGTGCCCGAGGTCGAGCAGATTCAACTGGTGCAGGATCTGATTGCGATGGCGCTGCAATCGCGCCCCGAACTGGCGCAATCGCGCATCGTGCTGACCAACAACGACATCGACCTGAAAGCGATTCGCAACGCCATGCTGCCTTCGGTCGAAGCCTACGTCAACATGACCAACAACGGCCTTGTCGGCACGTTCAACGATATCGGCGAGGGAGTTCAAGTTTCGGACTATTTCCTGGGCGGGCTCGGCAAGGGACTGGGTCAGATCTTCAGGCGCAACTTTCCGGACTACGTGGCGGGAGTGCAGGTGAGCATTCCTTTGAAGAACCGCCGCGCGCAGGCCGATATGGCAGCGAGCCTGCTGGAGCGGCGGCAGCAGGATATCCGCCTGCGGCAGCAGGAGAACTCGATCCGCGCCGACGTGCAGAACGTGGTGATCGACATGCAGGAAGCGCGCGCGCAGTACGAAGTGGCGCGCGAGGGCCGCATTCTGCAGGAGAAGACGCTCGACGGCGAGCAGCAGCGATTCAACCTGGGCCGCGCGGAGATTCTGTCAGTCGTGCAAGCGCAACGCGACTTGGCGCTGGCTCGCATCCAGGAATTGGGCGCGCATAACTCCTATGTCCGCGCCAAAGTGAACCTGCAGCAGACCACGGGGCAGACGCTCGAGGCGAACAGCATCCGGCTCGAGGAAGCCTATCGCGGATCGGTGTCGCGCGAGCCCGATGCGATTCCGCAGAACGCGGCCGAGCCGCGGCCGTAGGCTGGGGAATTGCCGCGCCGCCCGCCTAACCGGGCGCTGTTGTTGTGCGTCTAACGTTTCTTCCCGAGGAGGAGAGCCATGAAAGCTAGAAGACGATTCTCATTGACGGCCGCCAGAACCGCGCTGCTGCTTTGCTTAGCGGCGGCCATGGCCTTTGCGCAACAACGCGACAATCGCGATCCCGAACTGGATTGCAGTGAGCGCTGGGATAGCGACAAGGTCTGGTTCTGCGAGATGCGCGAGTTGACGGTTCCAGCAAGCGGGGCGCGAATCGTCGTCGACGAAGTGCGCAACGGCGGCGTCTCGGTGAAGGGCTGGAGCCGCGATGAGATCTGGGTGCGCGCCAGCGTGCGCGCGCGGGCCAATAGCGAAAGCGAGGCTCGCGAGCTGGCGAAGCAGGTGCGCATCGAGACTTCGGGAATGCGCATTCGCGGCGAAGGCCCGGAGCGCAATGACGACCGCCAGTGGTCGGTAGGGTTCGAGATCTTCGTGCCGCACCGCTCCGACTTGCTGCTCGGCACGCGCAACGGCGGCATCCATGTCGCGGATGTCCGCGGCGACATCCAGTTCGAAACCCGCAATGGCGGCGTTTCGCTCGAACGGTTGGGCGGCGACGTCAGCGGACATACGCGCAACGGCGGCGTCTCGGTCGATCTAGCGGGCGATCATTGGGATGGCGGGCGGCTCGATGTCGAGACGCGCAACGGCGGCGTGAAAATGGCGATTCCGGAGAATTACTCGGCGCGCGTCGAGACCGAGACGGTCAACGGGCCGATCAAGGTCGAGTTTCCCGTAACCGTGCAAGGACAGATCGGCCGGCGATTGTCGTTTCAGCTTGGCTCAGGCGGCGGGTTGGTGAGGGCGGTGACAACGAACGGCGGGGTCGTGATCCGGCGCAAGCTGTAGCGATCGGCTGGAACCTCAGATCCACCCGATCGGCGCGGAGGTAGAGGACGGGATTTCGAAGCGCAAGTTAAGTTCCCGAACGGGACCGGCGCGATCAGCACCGCGGCTCAGTAAAGCGGCTCAGTAAAGTGGTACAGTGACGCGCAAATTAGACCCTTGCCCAGGATTCGATTCCAGGGTCAAATCGCCGCCCAGGGCTCGCACCCGCCGCTTGATGCTTTTCGGCCCCAGCCGCAGCGCTTCGAGCTCCTGCAGCATGTATTTGCCGCCGAAGCGAAACCCGCGGCCGTTGTCGTCGATCGCCAAGTGCAACTGGTTGCCCTTGCGCTCGACCGCGAACAGCACGTGCGTAGCTTGCGCGTGCTTGTAGACGTTGTGCAGCGCTTCGCGCGCCATCTGTAGGATTTCCACTCCCAGTTTGCCCGGCAGCGTCAGGTTGCCGTTGGCCCCGCTGAGAAACGTTACCGACACGCCGCTTTCCTTCTGGAACCCTTCGACCAGCCGCCGTGAGGAGGCCACCAGCGAAGCGTCTTCGCCTTCGAGGGGGCGTACGCGAAGCACGAAGGTGCGCATTTCGGCGACCAGCTTGCGCGAGAGCTTGTGCAGCGATTCGATCTCGGCGGCCGCGGTCGCGGCGTCCCTTTCGAGCAGCTTGCGAATGATGGCCAGCCGCATCTCGAAGCTGATGATCGTTTGCAGCGGGCCGTCGTGCAGGTCGTGAGCCATGCGGCCGCGTTCGCGATCATAGGCTTCCTGCTCGGTCTTCTTGACCACCAGCAGATGCTGCACCAAACCCGCAAACAGCGGCCCCACAGCCTGCACTTTTCTGTAGGCCGAGCTGCCGACCTCCTTGACGCTGTTGAATAGCAGCAGGCGGCCGATCAGCTTGTCGCCGTGGAACAGCCCGCAGCCCGCGGCGTTGTACACCTCGAACTTCTGAATGATGTAGGGATGCAGATCGAATTCGCGCGTGAGAGGCTTACCGGTTTTGTCCTCCAGCGAGACATCGTTGGTGAAGAAATCGGTGCGCGTCTCGCGGAAGCAGGCCCACTCGCGGCTTTGCAGAAATCGCTCGGGCGGCGGTTTCGACGGATCGCGCGGCGGCGGATATTGGCAGAGCGCGTGATAGTCGAGCCCTTCGTCCCAAAACGCCAGCACCGCTCGCGAGCACGATAGGTGCTCGCTCAACTCTTTCAAAGCTGTCTCGACGGATTCCACCATTTTCGCTTCGGGCTCGGAGACCGCGCGCCGCAGCAGAACCGCGATCTGCCGCCCCGTGCGATTGCGGCGATCCGAAAAAAAGTACGCCAGCGCGCCCCCGGCCACCAGCATGAACATGAACGAGTTGTAGGAGAAGCGGAACCGTCCGGCGCCGCCGCTGTTCAACCACGCGGCATAGAACACCAGGCTGACCATCGTCACCAGCAGCACTTCTTTGACGCCGTGCAGCAGCGAAGCTTCGGTGATCAGGAAGTAGAACATCAGCAGCGGCAGCGCGACTTCGCCGCTACTGGAAAGCACCATCAGCACGACCATCGAGATCAGGTCGGCGAACTGAATCGTAGCCGGGTGGTTGCGGACGAGAGTGTGGCGGCGGAAGCCGAGCAGCAGGGCGCTGTAAACGAGGAAGAACCCGCCGGCCAGCAGCTTGAACAGCCCGGCCGGTTGGAAGACGATCTCCACCCCCAGATAGCCCAGCGCCAGCAGACAGCGCAGAATCGCCAGGTGGGTGAAGCGGCGGCTGCGAACAACGATTTCTTCAGAGAAACGCTCGGCGGCCATACACTTCCCTACACTCCCATAGTGTACTGCCGAAGTCGTACAAGGCAGTCAGGGGAAAAGCGGAGATACAAAGCTCCATCACGCTTAGGGCCCGGGCCTGAGGCCGCCATCGGCTTGGCCGGAGAGCCGAGATTGGGACACCAAGAAAAAGGCCGCCCCTTGCCAGAGGCGGCCCGTGGAATCGAGAGCAACCGAATGCTATTCGACTTCGGCGGCAACTTTGGGGCGCCGCTTATCGCGCTGCTCGCGAAGCACCGCCCGCCGGCTGAGGCGGATCTTGTTGCCTTCCAGCGCCAGACACTTCACGAGAATCTGGTCGCCGAGTTTCAGCTCGTCCTTGACCTCGCGAATGCGCTGCTCGGAGATCTCGCTGATGTGCAGCAACCCTTCGGTGCCTGGGAAAATCTCGACGAAGGCGCCGAAATCGACGATCCGGGTCACCTTGCCGAGATACGTTTTGCCGACCTCGGCCGTCGCCGTCAGATCGCCGATGATCTGCATCGCCTTTTTGGCAGCATTTTCGTCGCTGGTGGCAATGTGGACCGTGCCGTCGTCGTTGACGTCGATCTTCGCGCCGGTTTCCTCGACGATGCTCTTGATCATCTTGCCGCCTGGTCCGATGACGTCGCGAATCTTATCCTTCGGGATCGACATCGTATAGATCCGCGGCGCATGAGACGGAATCGCCTCGCGCGGCGCCGCTAGCGTTTCGGCCATGATCTTGAGAATCTTCAGCCGTGCGTCCTTGGCCTGATCGAGCGCTTTTTCCATCACTTCCAAGCTGACGTTGGGCTGCTTGATGTCCATTTGCAGCGCCGTGATGCCTTCTTCGGTGCCGGCCACCTTGAAGTCCATGTCGCCGTAGTGATCTTCGGCGCCGGCGATGTCGGTCATGACCGCGAAGTCATCGCCGTCGGTGACCAGACCCATGGCGATTCCCGCCACTGGCGCGGCGAGCGGAACCCCGGCGTCCATCATTGCCAGTGTGCCGGCGCAGACGGTAGCCATGGAGCTCGATCCGTTCGACTCCAGAATGTCGCTGACCACGCGCATGGTGTACGGGAAAGCCTCATGCTCGGGGAGCACCGCCGAAAGCGCGCGTTCCGCCAGCATGCCGTGGCCAATTTCGCGGCGGCCTGGCCCGCGCAGAAACTGCGTTTCGCCGACGCTGAACGGCGGGAAGTTGTAGTGCACCATGAAGGTCTTCTGGTAGTCGGGGTCTTCCAGCAACTCCTGGCGCTGACCGTCGAGCTTGGTGCCGAGCGTTACCGTACCGAGAGCCTGCGTTTCACCGCGGGTGAACAGCGCCGAGCCGTGCGCGCGCGGCAACAGCCCGACTTCGCACTCGATTTTGCGGATCTGCTCAAACGAGCGGCGGTCGGGACGGTGCTTGTCGGTCAGCACCCATTTCCGGAAAATCTTCTCTTGCAGGCGCTCCAGGACCGAGCCCAAGGCGGCGAGCTTCTCGGCGTCTTCAGCGTAGGCTGCCTTGATTTCCTTTTTGATGGCGCGGAACTTCGAAATACTTTCGAGCTTGGGGTATTTGCTTGTGTCAAGCACGTCTTCGATCGTCGCACCCCACTTCTTTGCGACTTCGGCCATCAGATCGTCATGGGTCGGGGGCGGCTCGACAGCTCGTTTGGGCTTGCCGGCTTTGGCGGCCAGCTCGCCGATGCCCTTGATGATCTTGCGGCACATCTCGTGGCCGTGCCGGATTGCGGCGAGCACGGTGGCCTCGCTGACCTGCAGCGCCCCCGCCTCGACCATCACGATGCCGGCGTCGGCTGCCGCCACCAGAATGTTCAAATCGACCTCTTCGAGTTCCTCGTAGCTCGCGTTGAACAGCCAATCGCTACCGCGGCGCGCCACGCGGACGGCGCCAATCGTATGCACGGTCGGAATATCGGAAATCGCCAGCGCCGCCGACGCTCCGACCAAGCCGAGAACGCTCGGGTCAAAGGTTGGGTCCGCCGAAAGCACGAAGGCGATGATCTGCGTTTCGCAGCGAAAGCCGGCGGGGAACAGCGGCCGGATCGGCCGGTCAATCAGGCGGCTGGTCAGGATTTCCTTCTCGCTGGGCCGCCCTTCGCGTTTGATGTATCCGCCGGGAAATCGTCCCGACGCGTAGGTGTATTCGCGGTAGTCGACCGTCAGCGGGAAGAAGTCAATGCCTTCCCGCGGATCGGGCGCTGAGGTCGCCGTGACCAGCACGCGCGATTCCCCGCAACTCACTAATACTGAGCCGCCCGCCTGTTTGGCGATGTGGCCGGTTTCGAGCGTCAGCGTTCTTTCGCCGACCTCGATATCTACTGTGTGTCTCATGTTGTGTTTTCAGCTCCCGGAAAGGCCGTTTGGATATAGCTCTCCGTACAAGGAGAGCCGGCCTCTCCCAAGGGGATTGAAGCTGTCAGAGGGGAGCAACGGGACGTTGTGCGTAGGAATGGCCGCGGGAAACCGTTGCAATCGTGGGCAAGCCGCCTTCCGCCGGGAGTCACGATACAGTGATACCCCCGGGGACGGCCCCGCATGTTCTAACACGATGGCGCACGACTTTTCGAGGTTGAGCTGGCCGCTCTCTCGGGCCGATCCGGAGCACTAGAATGCTACCCGCGCAGGCCGAGGCTTTGCACGATGTTACGGTACCGCTCGGGGCTTTCGCCGCGCAGATAGCGCAACAAACGCCGCCGCCGGTTGACCAATTTCAACATACCGCGGCGCGACGAGAAGTCTTTGCTGTGCTCTTTGAGGTGCTCCGTCAACTCCGCGATCCGGCGCGATAGCAGCGCCACCTGCACCTCGGAAGATCCCACATCACTTTTGTGGGTGCGATGTTCGGCGATGATCTCTTTTTTGGCCTGTACTGCCAGTGGCATTCGAGTAATTCAGTACTCCTTCTTGAGCTTCTGATCCTTTCTTATATTGAATTCGAGTATAGCATGGCGGCCCGCTCGCCAACAAAGAACATCTCGCCCTGTGCCTGTTTTGACTGTACTCGGGCGATGCGGCCGCCAGAATCCGTCCTTACGGGCCGCGCCTGAAATCCATCGGATCGATTTATCTTATTGATTTATAAGCTGTTGTGCTCGCCAATCGCGGTCCAAGTGCGTGTTCCAATCCGCCGCGAACGAGCCAAATAGGACCGTACACCGGATCGAAGGGGAAGGGGCTCCATGGATTCTTTCTTAAAAAATGAGACTACAATGGTTACATGATCAAAACCCTGCGCGAAAGCAAGGCCAAGCTTTCCGAGCTGGTCGAGCGAGCCAGCCAGGGCGAGGACATCCTCATCACGGTGCGGGGGAAAGTGAAGGCCCGTTTGACCCGCGCTAGTTCGGACGCTACTCTCTCGGACCGGGCTGTCTGGGTGGAAGAGTTGCGCGCCTTTCAGAAAGCCAACCGGCGTGGTCCGGTGAAATCCAGCATCGAGGAGATACTGTCGGATCTCCGCAAAGACCGTAACGAACCGTGACCTACTGGGACACCTCTGCCATCTGTAAGCTCTACGCTACGGAACCTGACTCGCACTATTTCCTCGACCTGCTCGCTGCAACGCAGGAGCAAGTCGCCTCCTCCGCGATTATGTGCGTTGAGGTTCTTTGCACCCTTTGGCGCAAGGAACGGTCTGGCGAGCTACGAGACGGGAGCGCCGCCGCTGGCTTCCGGAAGCTCAACCAGCATATTGAAGCGGGAAGACTGGTCTTGATCCCTTACGGGCCAAACATAGTTGCCGAGGCGGAAAAAGTCTTGCGGCTCATCGCGACGTCAAAAACACATCCCCTCGTGCGTAGCCTCGACACGATTCATATCGCCTCGGCGCTCGAATGTAAAGCCACGTCACTGATCGCGACGGACAATCGCCTACGAGAGATTGCCACGTTGGCGGGGCTCCAGGTGTTGCCCTAGGGGCCAAGAGTTTGGCTCCTCCAACCCGGGGCCCCGCCGCATACCGAAGCTGGGGCTCAGTAGCCCTTTTCCTTGTTCACCACGTTGATCAGCGGCTGGCCCTCGGCGAAGCGCGCGATGTTAGCCTTCACCGTGCCCAGCATGCGTCCCTGGTCCATGTCGGACCGGCCGGCGATATGCGGCGTGATGATCACGTTGTCGAAATGCCACAGCGCATGTCCCTTGGGCAGCGGCTCCGGATCGACGACATCGACTCCCGCGCCGCTCAGCTTGCGGCTGTCGAGCGCCTTCACGAGGCTGTTGAGGTCGTAGGTGCCGCCGCGGCTGACGGCGATAAAGTACGCCCCCTTCTTCATCACCTCAAACTGGCCGGGGCCGAGCATCTTGTGGCTCATGGGCGTATGCGGAGCGGACATGAACACCACATCGGCCTCGGGCAGCACTTCGTTGATCTGGTCGGGCTTGACGACCTTGTCGATGAAGGGGATGAACGGGATGTCCTCGGGATCGACGCCGATCACGCGCATCCCGAACGCCCAGGCGCGCGTCGCGATCTGCGTGCCGATGCCGCCCACGCCAATCACCACCGCTGTTTTGCCGCGCAGCTCGATGCCGGGATAGCGTTCGCGCCGCCAGTTTTCGATCTTGCGGTCCTCGAAGTAGGTCAAAAGGTTCCGGCTCATTGCGAGCAGCATGGCCATGGCGTGGTCGGCGATCTCGGGGCCCTGCACGATCTGGTTGTTGGTCAGAACGATGTCGCTGTTTCGCAGGTCATCGCCGCCTGAAAGATGCAGCGCGCGCTCGGCGCCCGCGCTGGTGATCTGCACCCATTTCAGATTCTTGCCGGCGCGCACCAATTCCGGAGTGATGTTGCCGATGAACGCGTCCGCGTCGGCGATCTCTTGCATCACGGTTTCTTTGTTGACGCCGACGATTTTGACTTTCGACGAGGCGGACTGCCAGTCCTTGATTACCTCGGGGTTCTGGTTGCCGAAGACGACAATTTTCTTGGTCTGCGCGCTGAGTGTTACCGCGGACAGCAGCAGCGCAATGGTTAGCAAATGGACAAAGACAGAACGACGCATGGTTTCCTCGCAGAGAACTGGATTTTTCGGAAGCAGCTCGCCGTGTTGAGAGGCGGGACAACGCCGGCCGGGGTTACTTCCCTCGTACACGATCCCGCGGCGCGAGCCGCTCGAACAACCTCACCCCAGAACGAAACTGACGCGGCTCCAAGCCCGACCGCCTCCAGGGTACAAACTCGCGGACATTCTCGCACAAAAGCACGTCGAGTGAAATCAAGGCCCGTTGATCCGTCGACCCGTTGATCGATTGATCCGGTAATCGGCCGCGCCTCCCTAGGCCCGGGAGGCGGGTGCGAGGGCCTCGAATGGTGCTCGCCTGGTACGCCTCTTTGTGCCGGTTGGGATCGCTCAACCGCTCAACCGATCAACGGATCAGCGGCCACTCACTCCGCCTTATGTCTCGCCGCCGTCTTCTCATTCAGCCGGATCCCAAACCCCGGCCGCCCGGAAACCGCCAGCATTCCCTTATCGAGAGCTTCGGGGGGATCGATCAACTCCGCCCGCCAGCCGGTCTCGCCGTGAGAGAACTCCAGAATCTGAAAATTCGGCAGCCCGACGCAGACCTGAGCCGCCGCCATATTCCCCACTGGGCTCGCCGGACCATGCGGAGAGACCGGCATGCCGGCCCCCTCGGCCATCGCCGCCACTTTTTTCAGCTCAAGCATGCCGCCGCAGTATTTCACATCCGGCATCAGGATATCGACCGCGCCGGCGTGGATGTACCGATGATTCTCCTGCAGCCCGAATAACGATTCGCCGCCGGCGGTCGGCATCGGCGCCGCCTGGTTGATTGCGGCCAAGTCTGCCAAGGGCCGCGCGACTTCCTCCAGCCAATACAGATTCAGCGGCTCGAGGCGGCGCAATAAATCCATCCCTCGCGCGCGGTCGAAATGGCTGTGGGCGTCAATCAGCAGGTCCCCATCGGGCCCGACCACTTCGCGAACCGCGCGCACACTATCCACGCCGAGCCGCGTGTGAGCTTCGATTTCGGCTGCGCTGCCGTTGGCGGGCATGCCGTCGAAAGGCGCCAGCTTAATCGCATCAAAGCCCGCCGCCACGGCGCTCCCGGCCATCTTCGCGAACGCGGCCGGTTCGCGCCCCTCGCTCGAGCGATTGATGTTGGCGTAGTTGCGAACCGTGTCGCGCAACTTGCCGCCGAAAAGCTGATAGGTGGGGACGCCGGCCGCTTGTCCCTGCACGTCATATAAAGCCTGCTCGATGGCGCTCAGGGCGCAGGAAGCCGCCCGGCCGTGATGCGCCACTTCCGGATAAGCCCGTTGCCGCAGCCACTCGATGTCATAGATACTCCGGCCCGTCATCCACGCGGCGTATTCGGTGAGCTTGGCGACCGACGGGTCTTCGCGCCCCGAATGCGAGGCGTCGCCAAGGCCGCTCAAACCCGCGCTGGTCCGCACCCGCGCAATCACCCAGTTCCCCAAGCGGTTGACGCGAACACGAAAGATCACGATACCGGCGAAAGTGATTTCGGAAAGCCGCCGGTCCTGCGCCAGCGCAGGCAAAGCTGCGGGACCGAGAGCCAAAGCGGATACAAACCGGCGGCGATTCATGGCAAACGCATCATACAGCAACGAGTCGCGTATGGGAGGACCGGCGCTCCCGCCGGTCCTTTGCCGGGTTGTAGCTCGCAAGCGGCGACCGTTTCGGCTCAACGAACGGTGGGCCCGCGATGCGCGGGTGAGCCAAGCAAGCAAACCGCCGAGCCTGGTCTCAAGCCATGGGATGCCGGTGACCACTGATGCCGCCGCCCGTGACCCATAACACCACCATCCCCCATCCCACGGCCCCCATCCCACGGCTCCCATCCCACGGCTACAATAGCCCCCATGACTCTCGACACGACGGTAGCGGTGTTAGGCGCCGGCAACATTGGCTCAGCCCTCATCAGCGGCCTGCTCGAAGCTAAAGCCATCCAGCCCCAAAACCTGGTGGCCGCGGACGTCTCCGAAGATCAACTCGCCGCGCTCCGGAAGAAGCACAAGATCCAGGTCTTGCCGGGGGCCAACCGCGAAGCAGCCAGGCAGGCAGCAATCATCGTCCTTGCAGTAAAGCCCTACCTGGTGGGCGAGGTGCTCGACGATATCCACGAAGCGCTGCACCCGGGCCAATTGCTGATCTCGGTAGCCGCCGGAGTCTCCATTGAATTCATCGAGACGCGGCTAGCCAAGAAAAAAGCCAAATCCAAACCCAACGCGAAAACCCGGCAGGCCATCATCCGGGCCATGCCCAACATCGCGATGACGGTCCACGCCAGCGCCACCGCTCTCTGCGCCAACACCGCCGCCACCGAAGAACACCGCCAGACCGCCGGAAGAATCTTCCAATCGGTAGGAACGGTCGCCTGGGTCACCGAAGATAAAATGCACGCCGTAACCGGCCTATCTGGAAGCGGCCCGGCCTATGTCTATCTGATTCTCGAAGGGCTCACCGCCGGTGGAGTCAATATGGGCCTGCCGCCGGACGTAGCCCGCGCCCTGGCTGAGCAAACGCTGTTAGGAGCCGCAAAGCTGTCGCAGCAAACCGGAGAGCATCCCGCCGCCTTGCGAGACCGGGTGACGACACCTGGGGGGACGACGATCGCCGGCCTGGCCGAGCTGGAGCGCTACGCAGTGCGCTCGGCGCTCATGGAAGCAGTCGAAGCGGCCACCGAGCGGTCCGAGCAACTCAGCCGCAAGCTATAGGGGAGTTTGCTTGCGATCGTCCCGGTGTTCGCGCCGAACCGGCAACCAGCACAATCCGGCAAGCAGCCGAAGTAGGCCCTCGCGTTGCGAAGCGACGGATTTGCTGCCTCGCAATTCCTCGTAAACAACCCGACGGTTCTCGGAACGCCGTGCCTCCATCGACGCTCCCTGTCGGGGTTGCTCACCCAAAGACAACCCACAATACAACCCACCCAAGTCTCAAACCAAGATTGGAGCCTTGACAACTAAGGCGGGCCGACGTATTTTAAGCTCCAATTAATAGTTTTGCGAGAGCCAGGTCAGTAAACCAGTGCATGTTTTTGGAATTTTCGAGGGAGGTGGGCCAAAAGGCTTGGCTCATATCGGTGCCCTGAAGGCATCTGAGGAACGGCACGTGGAGTTTTGTGGCGTCGCTGGCGCCTCGGCAGGCGCGATTGTCGCCGCATTGATCGCGGTGGGATATAAGGCTGACGATCTGTACAATCCCAATGGGCGTCCCAAGGGTGAGTTTGATGTGAGATTTCTGGACCTTTTGGACGAGTCAAAAACAGAACGAGATGCCCGCTGGAGAGGCGCCCAGGCCCTATTTAGGATGTCAAAAAATCATTTCGAGGCCAGGGACCAATACGATTATGGCTGGAGGCCCCCGGCATTTACCTTAGGCATAGGAAAATACTCAAGCTCCTCGCCGACCAATGGGGGATATTTCAGACCGAGTATTTTGGGCAGTGGCTAGAAAAAAGATTGGCCGCAAGAGTTGAGAAAACCAGCGGCCCGTCCGGAGAAGTCGTCTTCCGCGACATCAGTTCGATGCCGCTCAAGATTATTGTCACCGATGTGCGGAAGCGCAGGATCAAGCTATTCAGTCAGGTCGATACGCCCGAGGAAGCCGTCAGCTCTGCTGTGGCAGCGTCCATTAGCATCCCAGGGTTCTTCGTCCCTAGTGTAGTGTCCAACAAATAGATGGACAAAAGAACAGGGTTGCCGTATACTCG
>JBBDWJ010000264.1:0-15812 GCA_040902925.1 Bryobacterales bacterium
CCTGGCCGGCAAAGCCGGCCTGTTCTTCCGCGGCTGCGAGTTTCACACAGGCTGTTAAGCCGCGACCGTAGGCTTAAGCTGCAAAGCCCGGGCCGTTAAGCCGCAACGTTAGGGCCTAGCTCGCGATCAATGCATTCTTCATGGGCGCTTCGGCGCCCAAGGACCGGCATGAGTACCGGTCCCCACTTGCGGTCAGCCCCCACTTGTCGAACTACAGCCTTCTCAAATGGAAGCCGCCGTCCACATCCAAAATCTGTCCGGTTGAATAGTCGAGCAAGCCGTCAGCGATGGCTCGGACGGCTTTAGCAATATCGGCCGGTGTCCCGAGCCGTGGTTGCGGCAGCAATCCTTCAGCGACGAGCTTGTCGTATTTTTCCTTGACCGCGGCAATCATGTCGGTCTCAATCACTCCGGGCCGGATTTCAAATACGCCGATACCGTCCGCGGCCAGGCGATCGGCGAACAATTGCACCGCCATGCTCAGGCCGGCTTTCGAAACGCAGTACTCGCCGCGATTCGTCGAGGAAGTGTAGGACGAGATCGAAGTGATGAACACAATACGGCCCGCCTTGCTTTCGCGCATCCAGCGCGCCGCGGCCTGCGTCAAAAAGTAGGGCCCCTTCAGATTGGTTTGGATCAGCTCGTCGAAACTTTCCTCCGACGCTTCGAGCAAATCCGCGCGAACGCGCGGGGCCATGCCCGCATTGTTGACCAGCAGGTCGAGGCGTCCGAATTTTTCCTTGCAGAAAGCGAGCAGCGCGCGGCGATCGTCGGATGAAGCGATGTCGAGGCGGAAGATCTCCGCGCCGGTTTCCTGCTGGAGAGACCGGGCGGCGTCCTCACGGCCGCGATAGGTGCCGACGAGGCGGTGCGTCGAGGCAAGCTCGGTGGCAATACCGCGGCCAATCCCGCGGCTCGCTCCAGTGACAATCGCGACGGGGCGGTCGTTCAAGGCGGTTTCACTCATTCGTTTGTTGCGCGGCGGTCAGTGTCTTTTCGATGGCGGCGGAGATTTCTTCGGCCGTGAAGGTTTCAATGAACGGCGTCCCTCCCACATAGACCGTGGGGGTTTTTGAGACGCCGCGGGCAACGCCTTCCTGGAAATCGCGATTCACAAGCTGCTGCAGGCCCGTGTCGGCGAGGGAAGCGATCGCCTGCTGCGCGTCGAGGCCATGCTGTTCCGCGAACGCGCCAAGCTTCTCGTTGAAGTTCTCGGTAGTGATCTCGTAGCGCTCGAACAGGCAGTAGCGGCGGAAAGCGAGGGCCACTTCGCTGCCCTTCGAGGCGAAGAATCGGCCGGCCACGGCGGCTCGCGCGGCCCAGTTATGTTTGGGCAGCGGAAAATCCTTGTGAACGAAAGCCACCCGGTCGCCAAATTTCGGCAGCAGGTGCTCGTCAAGCATGGTGCGGTAGTTGGCGCAGTCGCCGCACTGCAAGTCTTCGTATTCGATCACGCGCACCTGCGAGTCAGGGTTCCCTTCGACGGGCAATTCCTGGGCGCTGATATGGGTGACGGACATAACGGTGAACACCGCGCCCACGATCAAGCAGGCAAGAGAGCTCGATCGGGCTTTGTTACCCCGAGGCATGCGACGGCCTGTTGTTTCGCGTATGCCGGCGAGGTAACGGCCGTCGCTGTGAAACCAAGGAAACCTTTTGCTCATTCTTGGCAGTCCCAATTATAGCGGGCGGGTCGAGCGCCCGCCTGCTCAGCGGCGAGCAAGTAGAGGAGTAAAGGGAGCGGCGCTCTTGGCGGTCCCTTGGCGCTTCTCACGCCCCGGCTTTGCAGGGTTTCCTCGGGAAAGGTTTGCGCCCGGAGGGCGGGCGTTCTATCCTCTACGGTATGCGAACGGTGGCTAGTTTCATCGCGGTTTTGCTGCTGGCGTGGCCGGCGCGGGCGCTCGAGACCTGCCAGCCGACCCCTGTCTACGAGCCGTGCGAGATTTCCCTGGAGATGACGGCGGAGGAAGCGGCCAAGCACGCTAACCCCTACATGACCGTCGAGCTGCGCGCCGAGTTTCGCTCTCCCAAGGGCGGCACAACCAAGGTCATGTCCGGATTCTGGGACGGCGGACGCACCTTCAAGCTGCGTTTCGCACCGGATTTCGAAGGCCGCTGGGATTTTCGCATCATCTCGAATCTGCCGAGCGTCGATCGCAAGGTCGAGAGCTTCGAAGCAACCCCGGCGCGCACTCCGGGATTCATCGAAGTTTTCAACACGCGCTATTTCAAGCACCAGCAGGAGAACACGCCGCACTTCTGGCTCGGCGATACCAGCTACAAGTTCGCCACCATCCCCTGGGAAACATTTCAGCAAGTCGTCGACCGCCGCGCCGAACAGAAATTCAACCATATCCGCGGGCTGATTCTGGGCTTCGACGAACAGGCCGGGAAAGTGCTTGCCGACCCCGAGAGCCCGCTGCTGACGCATTTTCAGGAAGTCGACCGCCGCGTCGCCTACATGAATCAAAAGGGCATCATCTACGACCTGCTGATGGGCGGCGACCAGAATCAGTTGGCCGACCTGCTCCCCAAGCGGCAGCAACGCGAGCGCTACGCGCGCTATCTGGTGGCGCGATACGCGGCGTACAACATCACCTGGCAGGGCGTGCAGGAGTTTGAGGAATACAAAGACGGCCGCGCCTTCCTCAAGGAAATGTACGGCCATATTCAGAAGTGGGATCCCTACAACCACCCGCGCTCGACTCACGCGGTGACGTCATCGAGTCCGCTGATGGCCGACGGCTGGATGAACTACATCGTGCAGCAATCCTCGGACGCCGACCTCGCCGCCGTCGAGTACGAGATCAACGCCGCGCCTTTCGTCAACGCCGAGTTCGGCTACGAAGACAGTGGCGCCGGCAAATCGCACGATCACCATGTCGATAGCGATGAATACCGCCGGCGGATGTGGCGCGCCGCGATTCACGGGCAGTACGTCACCTACGGCAACACCGGCACTTATGGAGGGCGCAAGTTCGACGTCGACCCGAAATTTCTCGACTCGCCGGGCGTCGAGTACGTAAAACACCTCCACGATTTCTTCCAGCAGACGCGCTATTTCGACTTGCAGCCCTACTATCGCGTGGAAGGCGGCGAGGCGCTGGGGTTGCAGGTGGTTCCTTATCACGAAGAAAAACCGATGGGTGTCGAGTACATCGTGTACGTCGAAAAACCCGGCCCGGTGGAGTTGCTGATTCCCAAGCACAAGTACGAGGTGAGCTGGTTCAATCCAATCGACGGCACCTGGCTCGACCAGAAAGACAGATTCAACGGCGAGCGCTTCCGCAGCCCCGGGCCGCCCGACAATCTGCACGACTGGGTGCTTTACGTGCGCCGCGAAGGAAAAAAAGAAAGCTTCAACAAGTCGTTCTATCTGGAATCGCGCGAAGCGCGGCTGAAGAAGGTGGAGACAGCGGAAGCCGATCTGCCGTTCCAGATCCAGCTCCCCGACGCCGAAGAGCTGGTAGCCGGCAAGGAGTTCGAATTCAACGCCACGCTGACCAAAGATACGCGGGCCGCAAAGAAAATCTACTGGCTGTGGACGGCCGAAGTCGCGGGCTCGGGGGTCGGGCCGCGCGTGCTGGGCAGCGAGCAGTTCGGCCGCTTCAAGGTTCCCGACCGCCTGACAGATCAGTACCCGGCGACTCTACAAGTGCGGCTAATCGGTATCGATGGAGCAGGCCGCGTGTTCGAGGCCTTCAAGCCCTACCGGCTGGCGGCGCCGGAGTAGAATCAGAGCATGTCTCACAAGATCAGCGTCGTTTTAGAGAAGGATGACGACGGCTACTATGCCTGGTGTCCGGAGTTGAAGGGCTGCCAGTCGCAGGGCTCGTCTTTTGAAGAAGCCCTTGCGAACATACGTGAGGCGGTCGAGGTATTTCTCGAATCGATGTCCGAGGAGGAACGTCACGCAGCGCTCAGCCGCGAGGTAGTCACCACGGCGGTCGAGGTGCATGTCTAAGGCTCCACGCTGGACTGCGCCTGAAGCCGAAGCGGAGCTCGTGCGAAATGGTTTCCTCTTGGTTCGAAGTCGCGGGAGTCACCGCGTCTACCAGAAGGGTATACAGCGGGTTGTAATTCCGTTTCATTCGGGCGCCACGCTCCACCCCAAGATAGTAAAACAGGTTGTCGCGGCCATCGACGATGTCTAGTCTAGGCCGCAATTTCACAAGAGGTTGGTGCGAGAGAGCTGGGCTACCGAGCCGCGCGGAGCCAGACCGCAATGGTCTGCGAAAGGTCCAGGAAAGTTAGCCGATCCGGTTCCAGCGCAAACGCCGTGCAAATGTCGGGCAGGTCGCGGCTGAAGCGCCCGTAGTGTTCAATGATCTCGCCGCCGCCGGGCAACTCCTTGCGGCTCGATACGGCCCGCAGCCAATCGCGCACCTCTCGTATAGCATGCTCCGCGTCACCGCCGTGCGAACGGATGTCCTGGCCTGCAATATCCGATATAAATGCCCGGTAGCGGTAGGGATCGCTATCGAGAACCAGGCACCTCTTCTTACTCTGCCTCTGGGGTCCGAAGCGCTTACAACCCAGAAACAGTCCGATCTCGAGCGGCATGTTGAAATGCGGAAGCTGGGTAACCGGGTCCAACGCGACGGCGGACAAATCGTTGATCCCGAACCGGCAATCTTCAATAATGCGCTCGATCTTTTTACTCCACTATGACGCAGCCAACCATCGGTGCACGCGGCTCAGGACGCGAGCCAAGCGCCGTGCCGTGTTACCCTTTCACGCTGGAGCCGGCCTGCATCCGAAAGTGGCGAAACCGGCCCTTGCCGCCATCGCCCTTGCCGCCACCGAGGAGCCTGCCTGAACTCACACCCGAATGCTCATTCTCGCTCTCGACACCACCAGCCGTAAGGGCAGTCTCGCGCTGGCTCGCGACGGCGTGATCCTCGAATCGCTCAGCGTCGACGCGCCCGACGGGTTCGGGCAGATCATTTTCCAGCATATCGACGCCCTGCTCAAGCGGCACGCCGTGACGCTGGCCGGCATCGACTGCTACGCCGCGGCGTCGGGCCCGGGCTCGTTCACCGGTATTCGTGTCGGGCTCACCGCCGTCAAGGCATTCGCCGAGGTCCACCACAAGCCCGTCGTCGCGGTGTCGAACCTGTTAGCGCTGGCTTCTCTCGCCGAAGGGCGCTACCGGGCCCCGGTGCTCGACGCTCGCCGCGGCGAAGTCTTCGCTGCCGTCTATGACGAGCAGCTCCGTGCCGTGGTCGAGGAAGCCGCCGTCGCCTGGCCGGCATTCCTCCACTCGATCGAGGGACGCGAGGTCACCGCTATCGGGCTAGACTCCGGAATCTTTGAGCCTGGCGGCGCGGCGGAAGCGCCCGCCGGCCCCGCGTCTCCAATGCGGTTCCTATCGGCAGCACAACCGCTGGCCGCCGCCATCGCCCGGATTGCGGCTGAGCGCCACGCCCGCGGTGAAACGCTGCTCCCCGACACTGTCGATGCCAATTATGTGCGCCGAACCGACGCCGAGCTGAAGTGGAAGGACCCCGCCTGAACCCCTCGCCCCCCCGTTCCTGCTCGGGCCGAGGGGTGCTGCCCGCTCCGGGGGCCCGCCCCACCCCGGCCGTGCGCCGTAAGTCACTGTTGGCACGAAACTTGCGCCAAATGGCCCGAGGCTGGTACTGTTAAGGAGGATACGCTTGGCCGTCGGTCGCCGATATCGACGTGCTAATTCCCGCCTCGGTATTCCGCCTCGGCCCCGTTGGGCCGTAGAAGTATGTTTTCGCGTACTTCAGAGGGGTGCCTCACCATAAATGAACTTTCGTTCCCTGTTTAGCCTGTTCTCCCGGGATCTTGCTATCGATCTAGGCACTGCCAACACGTTGGTCTATGTACATGGCAAAGGGATCGTCGTCAACGAACCCTCGATCGTCGCCATCAACAAGATCACCAACGAAGTGGAGGCGGTCGGCAAAGAAGCCAAAGAGATGATCGGGCGCACGCCCGGCAACATCGTCGCGATCCGCCCGATGAAAGACGGCGTGATCGCGGACTTCAAGGTCGCGGAAAAGCTGTTGACCTATTTCATTCAGAAGGCGCACGGCCGCCGCATGCTGGTGCATCCCCGCATCGTCATCGGAGTGCCGAGCGAAATCACGCCGGTCGAAGAGCGCGCCGTCCGCGACTCCGCGTATCGCGCTCACGCCAGCGAAGTTCATCTGGTCGAGCAGGCAATGGTGGCGGCGATCGGCGCGGGGCTTCCGATTACCGAGCCTTCCGGCAACATGGTGGTCGACATCGGCGGCGGCACAACCGATGTGGCCGTCATCTCGATGTCGGGCATCGTCTACTCGCGCTCGGTGCGCGTGGCCGGCAACGAGATGGACGAAGCCATCATCAACTACCTCAAGAAGAAGTACAACCTGCTGATCGGCGAGCGCACCGCCGAACAGGTCAAGATTCAGATCGGCTCCGCGTATAAACTCGACAAGCCCTTGACGATTGAGATAAAAGGGCGCAACTTAATCGAAGGAGTGCCGCGCACGGTCACCGTGGATGATACCGAGATCCGCGAGGCGCTTTCGGATTGCGTAAGCTCGATCCTGAACGCCATCCGGGTCGCGCTCGAGCGTACGCCTCCTGAGTTGAGCGCCGACATCAGCGACCGCGGCATCGTGCTCACCGGCGGCGGCGCGTTGCTGCGGAACCTGGATGTCCGGATTCGAGAGGAAACCGGCTTGCCGGTTTCGATCGCCGAGGATCCGCTGGCTTCGGTGGTTCTGGGAACGGGCCGCATGTTGAGCGATTTCAAGCTGCTGCGGCGGATATCGATCGAGTAGCCCGGCTGCTGAGATCTCCTGAAGCCCGGAGTTGGCGGCGCCTGCCTGAAGGCCCGCCATGGACGGTGGCTTTTTAAAGACCGGGGCTTCGCCTTCGGTGGACCGGCGATAGCGCCTGTCCTACTTGTGCGGGCTCACGCTCGCTCTGCAACGTTGAGTCAATCGAGACTGCCGTGGAAGAGTTTTTCGGCCGCTACCGCAACCTGTCTGTTCTGCTGGCGGTGGTGCTGGCCCAAATCATCCTGCTCGGCTACCAGGTCCGGACCGATCAAGGCTCCAGCCTGCTTCGGGAGTGGACGGTTCGCGGCGTCACCCCAGTCACCAAGGGCGTTCGTGGCGTGACCAACTGGATTGGCTCGTCCTGGGACAACTACTTCTGGCTCGTCGGCACCAAACAGGATAACGACGAGCTTCTCCGCGAGGTCGAGGGCCTCAAGCTCGAAAACGCCGGCTTGCGCAGCAGCTTGGCGCGTTTTGGGCGCGAGGAGCGCCTGATCGCCTATCAGCAGGAGCTGATCTCCCAAACCGTGCTGGCGCAAGTGATCGGCCGGGGCGCCAACTCCAACTCGCGGGAGATATTCATTAGCACCGGGCTCGACGACGGCGTAACCCCCGGCATGCCGGTGATCACTCCCGACGGCATCGTGGGTAAGGTACAGGCGGCCTATCCGCGGGCTGCGCTGGTGATGCTGATCAACGATCCCGAGGCCGGCGTCGGAGTGGTAATGTCACGCAGCCGTGCCGGCGGCATTCTGAAGGGTACGGGACACTCCTACTGCGGCATCGACTACATCAGCCATGAAGTGGACGTGGCCATGGGCGAAACCGTGTATACCTCGGGCGACGACCGCGTCTTCCCCAAAGGCTTACCCATTGGCGAAGTGGTGAAGCTTGACCGCGGCACGGATTTTCAGGAGATCCGCATCAAGCCGTTCGCGGCGCTCGACCGGCTCGAAGAGGTCTTGGTGATCACCGCAGGCATCCACCAGGATTTGCCGGAGTCGCCCCAGGCGCAGCCGCCACAATTCCTGATGCCGCTGCCCGAAAAAATCGATCCGCTGCGCACCATCGAAACGCCCGAGCAGGCCTCCGAAAGCCCCACGCCGCCCGCGGACCCGCGCAAGCTGGACCAGAGCGGCCGGGTCACCGACGCCGACCGCTTGCGGCAGTACTATCAGGCGATCGCGGCGCAGCAGGGCCATCGCATCGGCTACGGCCTGCCAGGTTCGAAGCCGCCCAACTTCAACCCCGAACACCCGCCCGCGGAGCACACCGCGCCCGGAACCAGCAGCGCACCCGCCGGAAGCAGCAGCCTACCTGGAAGCGGCAGCACACTTGGAACCGGCAGCGCACCGGCAGGCAACAGCGCAACGCCGCAAACACCGGCCTCGCCTCCGGCTTCCGCGCCAGAGGAATCCGCGGCGTCTTCGCCCCAGGAATCCCCGGCGCCCCGGGAATCCACGCCCGCGGGCGAACCCGGGCAGTCAGCGCCCCAAACCGCGACGTCCCCGGAACCCGTCACAGGGCAATCGGCTCAGCAGCAGCCCCAGGCCCAGCCGGCTTCCAGGCCCGGCCAGGCTGCCACAGACGCCGCCGCCAAGAACAAAACGCCGCCCGCCGCGGCCCAGGGGTCGCGTCCAGTGGCTGATCCCGGCCCTCCCCCGAGGCCTTCGTCGAGGCCCTCCGGTACGGTAACGGCTGGCAGAGCGAACGCCGGCGCCGGCTCCGAGTCGTCAGCGGCGGACCCGGCCATAAGCCCGTCCGCGGGACCTTAGCCATGGCGATGCGAGCGACAACGCCTTCGCAGTCGTATCCTCCAATCGACCGGCAGGCCAAGCGGCTTCAGCCCGGCGTTGCCATTGGCATCGCCATCGCCGCGTTGGTGCTGCAAATCATCCTGCCGCTCTATCTCCGCTGGGCAGGATTGCTCGACTTGATGCTGCTCGTCGTCGTCTATATGGCGCTGTTGCGCCGCAACGTCGTCAACGGCGTGCTAACCGGGGCCGCCATCGGCATGGCGCAGGACGCTCTGACCCATGGGCCCATCGGGCTGTTTGGTATTATCAATACGATTATTGGCTATCTCGGCGCTTCCGTAAGCCAATTCGTTGAAGTTGACTACCCGGGGGCGAGGAGCGTACTAGCGGGGCTGTTTTTTCTGGTCCACCAGGCATTGTTTTGGGTTGTTCAAGGGGGCCTGCTAGGGAACCCTATCGCGATCGACCTGCCGCGCGCGCTGGTTCTAGCGGCGGTCCACGCCGGCCTGAGCTTGCCGATGTACAGCCTGTTTGACCGCTTCAAGAAGGCGAATTGAACTCTTACTCCAGCGGCAGACGCAAGAGCGCCGACGTTCAGATCGCCGTGTTCCAGTATCTGAGCGTGATGGCCTTCCTGTGGCTGCTGGCCGGCTTCTGGCAGTTGCAGGTGCACAGCCCGGAAGTTTACGCCGAACAAGCCGCCCGTAACCGCATCAAATCTTTGCCCCTGCCGGCGCCGCGCGGCAAGATCCTCGACCGCGACGGCCGCATTCTGGTCGACAACACGCCGAGCTTCAAGTTGCGCATCTCGCGCGCCGGACTCAATCGCGCAAACCTGCCGATCATCGCCGAGGGCCTGAACCTGCCGTACGAAAAGCTGCTCGATCGTCTCGACCGGCTGCAAAGTTCACAGGCCCCCGAGTATCAGACGATCAACATCAAGGAAGACCTCACCCCGGCGGAGGTGTCTTTCGTCGAAGCGCACAAGGCCGAGTTTCCTGAGCTGGAGTTGATTCACTCGCAGCGCCGTCTGTATCCCGAGGGCGGTTTGGCGGCGCATTTGATCGGCTACGTCGGCGAGGTCAGCGAGGCGGAACTCCACCAGACCGAGTTCGTGATGTACGATCCGGGCACCGAGGTCGGCAAAGCCGGCGTCGAGCGCCGTTACAACGACATCCTGCTGGGCGTCGACGGCAGCCGCCAGGTGCTGGTCGACAGCCGCGGGCGCAGCCGCGGCGAGTTGGGTTCCGTCGTAGCCGTCCCCGGGCGCAGTTTACGGCTGACGATTGACCTCGATCTCCAGGTCGTGGCCGAGCTTGCCATGGAGGGCCGCCGCGGCGCGGTCGTCGCCCTCGACCCCCGCAATGGCGAAGTGCTGGCCCTGGTAAGCAGCCCCAACTACGACCCCAACCGCTTCGTCGGCGGCATCAGCTCGCCGCAGTGGCGCGAACTCACTTCGAACCCCGAAAACCCGTTGCTGAACCGCGCCATTCAGGCACAGCTCGCCCCAGGCTCGATCTTCAAGCCGATCATGGCGCTCGCCGGGCTGGAAACCGGCGCGATTACCGAGGACTTTCGAGTGTTCTGCACTGGCGGGGCGACTCACTACGGTCACTACTTCCGCTGCCACAACCGACGAGGCGGACACGGCTGGGTCGGCCTGCGCGAGGCGCTGGCGCAATCCTGCGACGTGTTCTTCTACGCCGTCGGCAACAAGCTCGGCATCGACCGGATTGCGGAGTACGCCACTCTGACCGGGCTGGGGAAACCGACAGGCATCGACCTGCCGCAGGAAGAAGAAGGCATCGTGCCTTCCAGCCGCTGGAAGATTCGCCTGTTCCGCGAACGCTGGTACGCCGGGGAGACCATTTCGGTGGCGATCGGGCAGGGCGCGCTCACCGTGACGCCGCTCCAGATGGCCTACTCGATCGGAGGTTTGGTTTCGGGCGGAGTCTGGCAGCAGCCGCGTCTGGTCTCCGACGACGAATTGGCCCGCTTGCGTCCCGGCTTTGAAAAGCCCGAGCCGCGCCGCCTCGACGTGGATCAGGCTGCGGTTGCGCGCATCGTCGATGGATTGTGGGGCGTGGTGAATGGCGGCGGCACCGGCGCGCGGGCGCGGCTGCCCGGCTACGACGTCTGCGGCAAGACCGGCACGGCGCAGCGCGTTTCCAATCGCTTCGCGGCAACGCAGTCGGAAGAGAAATACCTCGATGACGCCTGGTTCGTCGGCTTTGCTCCCTGCCAGACGCCGGAAATCGTCGTGACGGCGCTGTTTGAAAACGGCGAGCACAGCTATTATGCGGCGCCGATCGTGCGCGACGTCATCAAGGCCTATTACGACAAGCTGGAACGGCAGCGCTGGACCGGCCAGCCGCCCCCGGCCAACCCAGACCTTTCCGCGGACGCCAGCCGCCAAAACGGGGGCATACGGCAGCAATGACCGGCCAGTTTTCACCCCGCGATTTCGATTGGACCCTGATCGGGCTGGCCATGGCCATCTCGACGCTGGGCCTGCTCGAGGTCTATAGCGCCACCCGCAACACCTATTGGCAGGACGCCCACTACAAACAGTTGGCTTGGCTGTTAGCCGGGATGGCGCTGTTGTGGGTCGTCTCGATGATCGACTACAACTGGCTGGTCGAGCATGTCTACGTGTTTTACGCCGTGGGAGTGATCCTGCTGGTCGTCGTTCTGCTCGTGGCCAGACCGATCGGTGGAGCGCGCCGCTGGCTGCCTCTGCCGGGCGGCATCAGTTTACAGGTGTCGGAGTTCCTCAAGGTGGTGCTAGTATTGTTAATGGCGCGCCTTTTCAGCAACTTGCCGCAAGGGCGGCTGACACTGCGGGCGCTGCTGAAGATTGCCGGGCTGTTTGGACTGCCTTTTGTGCTGGTGCTCCGGCAGCCGGATCTCAGCACTTCGCTGAGCTATTTGCCGATCTTGGCGATCGGCGTGTTTCTCACCGGTGTGCCCTGGAAGTATGTGGCCGTCGGAGTCGCTATCGCGGTTTTGGTTCTGCCGCTGGGCTGGCAGCACATGAAGCCCTACCAGCAGGACCGGGTTTTGACGTTCTTGAATCCCGAGCGCGATCCGCTGGGTTCTGGCTATCAGCCGATCCAGTCGAAGATCGCCGTGGGCTCGGGAGGTATCTGGGGGCGCGGTTTCGCGCGCGGTGAGCAGACGCAGTTGCGTTTCTTGCCCGTTCCCCATACGGATTTCGTTTTCTCGGCCTATGCCGAGGAGACGGGCTTTATCGGCGTGGTTCTGGCGTTGTCGTTGTACCTGGCGATGCTGATGAAGATCGTCGGCAACGCCCAAACCGCGTCGGACACGGCCGGTGCGCTCATTTGCATGGGCGTGGCGGCGTTGATTTTGTTTCATATCGGAGTCAATATCGGGATGGTGATCGGCCGCATGCCGGTGACCGGCATTCCGTTGCCGTTGATGAGCTACGGCGGATCCAATCTGCTGACCATCTTCCTGATGTTGGGTCTGGTTAACAATGTTCGCTTACGAAGATTTACGAACTAGCCCGCCCGGCTCGCAAAACAGCCAGGCGTAGCGACGGCGCGGCATTCCCGCGGAAAGGGCGGAGATTGGCGCCGCAGATTGCTTGCGAGTTTCGCGGTCCGGGACGGCCACAACGCTTCCCGGGCAGTTAGAAAATGGCACTATAGAAATTTTAAGGAAAGGACCGAGACCCACGGGCTCATCAAGGCTTGTTGGGCGGTTCCCGGAGCCGGAAGCGTTGAGCGCCGAGCGTCGTTGACGACCGCTCCGCTCCCCTGGCTGTTGACGACAGGTTTTCTTGGCCGCAGACTTCCGCGTTGTACGAGGCGAAGTTCGACCAATAAATAGGATTTCCGCGGCCGCCCGCGGAAGTTGTCTGCCGGATACATACCGCACCTGCCTTGTGGGTCTGTCTCACGACCGAAGACCCGCATGACGAAAGAACTGATCGTTTCCGCTACCAGCCACGAGTCCACCGTCGCCCTGCTCGAGGACGACCAACTCGTCGAAATCACCATTTCCCGCGGCGCCCAGCACGGCTTGGCCGGCAGTATCTATAAGGGGCGCGTGACGCGTGTGCTACCGGGCATGCAGTCGGCGTTCGTCAATATCGGACTCGACCGCGACGCGTTCCTGTACGTCACCGATTTCGTCGGCGAGATGGAAGAGCTCGACGACGCCGATCCCGGAGCCATGAAGGCCGTCGAGAATTCCCCCGCAAAGGCCTTGGAAATCGCGCCCAAGTCTGCCGGCGGCGGCGAGCCCGCCGACGACGAAGTGCGCGTTCGAGAAGACGATCGCCCCGATAGCCCGCCGGAGCGCCGCGAATCTCGTGGCCGGGAGGCCGATGCCAATCGCCAGCCTCGTTTCAGCGGCCGCGACGCGGATGGCAACAGGAACGAGTCCCGGGACGACGTACGAGAGCGCGGTAGCGACCGCGGCCAGCCCCGCGACGACGCGCGAGAGCGCGGTAGAGAGCGCGGTAGAGACCGCAACCAACCCCGCGACAGCAGCCGCGAGGCAGACCGCGGCCAGCCTCGGGCTGAGGGCGGCGCGCCGGATGGCGATCGGAGCCAGCCTCGCGCCGACGGTGATCGCGACCGTGATCGCGATGGCCGCCGCGGGCGTGGCCGGCGCTCCCGCCGCGGGCGCGGCCGGGGCAGTAATTTCCCCGATGCCAAATACGCGCGCGTCGACGATGCGTCCGAGCCTTCCAGGGAACGCCCTGCAACCCGCGGGCCCGAACCGGAAGCCCAGCGGCCAGCTCCCGTGCGCGAGGATGACAGCGAATTCACCGTGCTGCCGGGCGAGTCGCTCGCCAAATACAGCGGCGGCTCCAGCCGATCCATCGATTCCGGCGAAACAGAATTCGGCGGCCGCATGGGTAGCGGCGATTCCCGCGGCCGCGAGACGTTCACGGACTCTGACGGCTCTGACGAAGCCGAACAGCAGGCTGTCGAGGGCAGCGGTTCGTTGGAAGCGCAAGACGGCGATCCCGGCGAGGAACTCGGCCATCGTCGCGGACGCCCCGAGTTCGAGCAATCCATAGCCGGGGACGAGAATGAACTCGCCCAGGCGAACGAAAATGGCGGCGGCAACGTCCCGTACAACGACGCGGCTATGGCGGCAGACTCCGAAGACGACGATGACTCCGAACGGGAAGATGACGAGCGCGTCGAAGACCAACGCGAGCTGAGCCGGAACGCAGCGGCTGAACAGGAGAGCGACGACGCTGGCGAACTCGCTCTGGATGATTCGGAAGCCGAGCTGGTCCGCGAAGCGATCGCGTCGTTAGGCGCCCCCGACACCGCAGACAACGGCACTGACGACGACCCTGACGACGACATTGACGACGACGACACTGACGCCCGCGACGCTGACACCGGCGATGAAACCCCGGAAGACGACGAGGCCATCGGCGACTACGAAGCATCCGGCGACGACAACGTTCCCGGCGGCGAGGGCCAGAGCGGCACCCAAGCCGTGGCCACCACGGAGTCCGAGCCCGCCGGCGATGGCGCGCGGCAAGCGCGCACGCGCGGCCGTGGCGGGTCGTCCCGTTACGTGCACCGGCGCGGCGGGCGGCGCGGCCGGCGGCGCGGTCAAGGTCAGGGTCCGGGGCGCGGCCCGCAACAAGCTGACGACGCCGAAACCGCGGTGGCGGAACCATCGGCGCAACCCACCCGCACCAGCATTACCGACCTGCTATCGGCGGGACAGGAAATCCTGGTCCAGATCTCCAAAGAGCCGCTCGGCAAAAAAGGCGCCCGCATCACGTCGCACATCGCCATGCCGGGGCGTTACCTGGTCTACATGCCGACGGTCGAACACGTTGGAGTTTCCCGCAAGATCGCCAGCGACGGCGAGCGTTTGCGGCTGCGTAAAATCGTGCAGAGCCACCGCACCGGCATGCCTGGCGGTTTCATCGTCCGCACGGCGGGCGCTGGCGCCACCGAGGAAGAAATCCGCGGCGACATGCTCTTCCTCTACAACCTGTGGCTCGATATCCGTCAGAAAGCCGAGCAACGCCCCGCGCCGTCGTTGATTCACCAGGACCTCGACATCGTCGAACGCGTGCTGCGCGATCAGCTCGGCTCGGATTTCAAAACCATGTGGGTCGATTCGGAAGCCGAGTACGAGCGGATTCTGCGCTTCGTCGAGCGCTTCCAGCCGAAGCTGCTCTCGCGCGTCAAGCTCTACACCCGCAGCAAGCCGATCTTCGACGCCTTCAACATCACGCCGGAGCTCGAGAAAGCGCTGCGCTCGAAGGTGTGGCTGAAATCCGGCGGCTACATCGTCATCAACCAGACCGAAGCGCTGGTAGCCATCGACGTCAACACCGGAAAATTCGTCGGCAAGTCCGACCGCCTCGAAGACACCATCGTCAAGACCAATCTCGAAGCAGTCCAGGAGATTGTCCGCCAGATTCGCCTGCGGGATCTGGGAGGCATCATCGTCGTCGATTTCATCGACATGGACGACCGCAAGAACCGCCACCAGGTCATGCAGGCGCTCGACCAGGAGCTGCGCCTCGACCGCGCGCCCTCGAAATCGCTGCACTTCAACGAATTCGGTCTGGTGGCAATCACCCGCAAGCGAGTGAAGCAGTCGCTCGAGCGCACGCTCTGCACGCCGTGCCCGTACTGCACCGGCTCGGGCTTCGTCAAATCGGTCGATACGGTGATCTTCGAAATCCTCAGCGAAGCAAAAAAGATGGCGCCCAGAGTGCGCTCGCGCAAGGATCTCGCGATTCGCGTAAACCCCGAGGTAGCGCGCCTGCTCAAGTCGCGCGACAACAGCTACCTGCAAGAGATCGAGGAAATCTTCAAGGCAAACGTGCTAGTGCGAGGCGACGTATCGCTGCACCGCGAGCACTTCGACATCAACTAAATCGCGCCAATCGCGCGAAGAACGCCGCGCCAAACTACGACAGATGCCTGTCCCGAAAGGGACAGGCAAGGACCGGCTTCGCCGGCCCCCCCCCTTTTGCCTTTTGCACTTTGCCTTTTGCCTTGTCTTTGCTTCGCCGCCGATTAAAATGGCCAAACTCGAGAGCCCGAAAGGGACAGGCCAAGCAAGTAGGACAGGCGCTCCCGCCTGTCCACCGGCGCAAAAGCGCCGGCCCGCGCGGCGGATGTGCAACAACCGCCGTATCGGCGGCGCAACGTTCTGTAGCCCCGCAGGGGCGGCATGACAATAGCCCGGGGCGCGAGCCCCGGGAATCCAAAACGCCAGTGTGCTTAAGAAA
>JBBDWJ010000265.1:0-15777 GCA_040902925.1 Bryobacterales bacterium
AGTATACGGCAACCCTGTTCTTTTGTCCATCTATTTGTTGGACACTACACTAGCTCCACGGAAACGGGCTGTGCGAAACCGGGTGCAGCTTGCCTTCGGCGTACCGCGAAAACCGGAACGGATCGAGAATCGCGCTCCTGGCACCCAGGATCTCTTCGGCGACCAGCTTGCCAACCCCGATCATCTTATAGCCGTGGTTCGAATCGGCAATGATATAACAATTCTGGCGAAAGACGTCGAACACCGGGAAGCTGTCGGGCGAGAACGCTCCGATGCCGCCCGATGGTTCCTTCTTGTAAAGGGGAAACTTGCCTTCGTAGCGCTTCTGGCAGAAGGCGAGCGCCGAGCACCAGGTCTTCGCAAACTCCTCGCGAACGGCGAACTCGGGGGATGCGGGTCCATACGGGTCTACTTTGACCTCGTCGGGATCGGTCTCGATCTTGTACGGCATCCCGCCGCCCTGCACGCCGGCCATGGCGAAGTCCGGCTTGTAGTAGATCCCCCAAAGCTTGTCGGTGATCAGCGATCCATCGATGTCGGAGTAGAGAGGGGCTTCGGTGTCGACGTGCAGAACCGGCGGCATCCGCCCGTCGTTGAGCAGGCCGGCGTTGGGATCGACGCCGAGCGTGCCTTCCTGCAGACACCAATATGTCCACATGCGGATTCCCGAATGCATTTGTCCGTCGCGTCCCTGGATCGAGATGCATTTGGGCAGGTCGAGCATATCCCAGACCGATTTGATCCAGGGCCCCGCGCCGACGACGACATAGTCGATTCGGATCACGCCCTTGTTCGTCTCGACGGCGGAGATCGCCCCACCAGCCGCGAAGCGAAACCCGGTCACCTGTACGCCCGGGATGATCCGCACGCCTTCGTTTTCCGCTTTTTGAGCGAGGCCGCGCATCGAGGCCTGGTTGTTGGCGTAGCCGCCTTTCTTCTCGTGAAGAATCGACGTAATGCCTTTCGCCTGCCAATCGTCGAACAGGCCTTTCATGTACCTGGTGCAGTCGGCCTCGCCTTCGATGAACTCGGACGGGTACCCGATTTCCTTCTGCTGTTTGGCGATCGTCGCAACGTCTTCGTGCATCACTTCCGGGCTGACCTGCATGTAGCCGACCGGATGATAGCTGTAGGCTTCGGCGGCGCTCTCCCACACTTCCACCGAATGCGCCATCAACTCGCGCATCGCCGGCTGGAAGTAGTTGTTGCGCACGACTCCGCAGGCGATGCCGGAGGCGCCGGCGGCGATGCCGGTCTTGTCGACCAGGACGACGTCGGCGCCGCTGCCCTTGCCGCGTGCTTTCAGGGCGAGGCTCAAGTGGTAGGCCGTGCTGAGTCCGTGCACGCCGCCGCCGATGATCAAGTATTTGGCCTGGTCGATTGGCATTCGTGGGTCTCCTACTCAAAACTGGCTTTCGCGCGATTCCGGTCGCTACGGCTCCTCCGCAGGCGGCTGGATCGCCGCTCCCGCCTGTCTCTCAGCGTGAAACGCCGAGCGTCGTGATATGCGGAATAGAATATCATTTTGTAGAGTAGAAAACATTCCTACACTCAATTACCGCTGGCCTGTCTCTGTAGATTCTCCCAACAGGCTCGCCCCGATTGTTTTTTGCAACCAGCGGCGATCCGTGGGGCGGTACCGCACTGCTCACCACTTCGGCAGCACAGGCAGATGCTGTTTCACGCGCGGATCGCCGACCATCGAGGTTTGCTGCGAGGTCTGAAGCTGCCGCGCCAGCTCGTGGTACTTCGCGACGCGATCGGGATCAAGCTCAATTCCGAGCCCGGGCGCGGTGGGGACGAGCATTCCGCCTTGCTGGTGAGCCAGCTTGCCGCCTTGGATGATGTCGTCGGTGAGATGGTGATAGTGCGCGTCGGCGGCATGGGGCAGCGCCGGCAAGGAAGCCGCCAAGTGGAGCTGCGCGGCCATGGAGATGCCCAGTTCTCCCTGGCTGTGGAGGGCAACATCCACGTTGAGCATTTCCAGCGCGGCGGCGGCGTGGCGCGCCTGCCGCAGCCCGCCGTAAAAATGCGGGTCAATAAGGATCACATCGACGCAGTCCATGGCAAGGGCCGGGCCGAAGTCCTCCGGCGTGGCAACGGCCATGTTGGAAGCCAGCGGGATCCAGGGGCACTTGGCCGCGAAGCGTTGCATGCCGCGCAATCCCCAGGTGGGATCTTCCAGAAATTCGAGATCGCACTTCCGCATGTGGCGCGCCATACGCAGCGCTGTGCCGAGCGACCAGGCTGCGTTAGGGTCCACTCGCACCAGATGATTGGGGAAGGCCTCGCGTAGTGCGACGACGGCTTCACATTCCTGCTCGGGCGGCAGGACGCCGGCCTTGAACTTGAGCGTGCGAAAGCCGTACTCGGCGACAACCTGCCGCGTATGTTCCACCATGGAGGCCGCGTCGTGGACAGCGCCCATCTGTTGCTCATTGGCGTAGCGGTAGAACAGGTAGGCGATCAGCGGGACATGATCGCGAACGCGCCCGCCCAGCAGGTCGTGGACCGGGCGGCCAATCGCTTTGCCTTGAATGTCGAGACAGGCAAACTCGATCGCGGCGAAGGCGTGGTTTGCGTTGCCGAAAAGTTTCGCTTCCGCCGGGGCTCCGAACTGCCAGCGCAGCCGCTCCAACTGAAACGGATCGACGCCGATCAACTGGGGGATGCAGCCGCTCAGATGGGCCTCGCGGGGAGCGCCGGCGTTGCACTCTCCGAGGCCGGTGACGCCGTCGTCGGTGTCGATCTCAACGATGAGCCGGTGGATCGCTGCGTCCGCGCCGGTCGAGTAGCGCAGCGGCGCCTCGACGGGCACGCTGACCGGCGTCACCCGTACGTCCACGATTTTCATGAAGGGCTACCACTCCGCGCCGGCGGTCAAGGCGATGGCTTGTCCGGTGAGACTGCGGGCCGCGTCACTGGCGAGGTAGAGCATCAGATCGGCCTGCTCTTGCGGCTCGGTAATGCGCTTCATCGGGTAGGAAGCCAGCACGTTCTCCCACATCTTCTCATAGCTAATGTTCTGCTGCTTCGCTTGCTCGCGCATGGCGAATTCGCCGCGCTCGGTGCGCACCCAGGCCGGACAAATCGAGTTCACCGTGATGCCGTGCGCGGCGACTTCGAGCGCCAGCCCGCGCGTAAGCCCAAGCAGTCCGGTCTTGGCGCTGCACTTGGCGGTCCAACTCGGCTCGCAGCGGAACGCCGAGGTGGCCGAGACGAAGATGATCCTTCCGGATTTTTGTTTCAGCATGGCAGGCAGCACCGCCTTGCTGCAGCGGTAGCAGCCGGTCAGATCGATGTCGATCACCTTGACCCACTCTTCTTCGGGCTGCTCGACGACGTCGCCGAAATGAGAATAGCCGTGCGAGCAGATCAGGATGTCGATGCGGCCGAAGGCCTCGAGAACCTTCGCGGCCAGGTTTTCGGTGTCGCTCATCTGCTGGACGTCGACCGGGACTCCGATCGCTTCGCAGCCGGCTTCTTTCAGCTCGCCTACGGCGGCGTCGAGCTTTTGCTGGTTTCTGGTAGCGACGCAGACTCTTGCGCCCTCGGAGCCGAAGCGCTTCGCCGCAGCGAGCCCGATGCCGCTGGCGCCGCCGGTGATCACGGCCACCTTATCCTCTAGTTGCAAGATGCTTCTCCTGGCCGGGGGATTTTATTCATTAAAACTTCTTTTTGTACAATCGAACCACGACAGTATAGGAGGGGCTCGTTCCGGCGTCAAGGGGGCGCCGAGGGCTTGTCCGGCCCGCTCCTATTCTCCGCGGTCTGGGGGATTCGGCCCAGGATCGGCGCGGACGGGCGAAAGGCAATGCGCAAAAGGCAAAACGCCGGACCGGCAGGAGTCCCGGTCCCCACTTCACGTTTGGAGCCAGGGTCTACCCGCAGACGGTCACGTGCCAATCCTAGCAAGCCGGTTTTGAGTTGACAGTCTCTTTGAGCCGGTGATAAGGTAGGTTCAGTCAAAGTTACTTTGACTGGTCAAAACTTGACTGCTGTAGATCTTTAGCCATCTGCCGTTGGCTGATCGGAGGGATGGCATGGGGCTGGAGCGGCCAGAAAAAACGCCGAGGTTCATCTCTTCTCTTTGATGGAACTGAATTCTATGGGCAAGGCAGGCATTTTGCAGCGTTTGCGTGATGGCGTTGTGATCGGCGACGGCGGCTATCTGCTGGAGCTGGAAAAACGGGGCTATGTCAAGGCGGGACCGTTCACGCCCGAGGTCGCGGTGGAACACCCCGAGGCGCTACGCCAGTTGCACCGCGAATTTCTGCGGGCGGGTTCGGATGTTCTCCAAACTTGTACGTTTTATGCAAGCGAGGAGAAGTTGCGTAGCGCCGGCTACGCCGATCAGGTGGAACGAATCAATCGCGCCGCGGTGCAGATCGCCAAGGAGGTCGCCGCAGACCAGGCGCTGGTTGCCGGCAATCTGAGTCTGACGTGGCAATACAAGCCCGACGATCGTGCCTCCAGCAGCCGCGTGTTGGACTTGTTCCGCCAGCAAGTGTCGCTGCAGGTCGAAGAAGGCGTGGATTTCTTTATCGCCGAAACGTTCCACTACCTGGGCGAGGCGCTGGTGGCTCTGCAAGCGATCAAGGAAGCCGGCTACCCGGCCATGATCACTTTCAACTTCAAGCAACCCGCCGTGAGCCGCGACGGCTTCTCCCCGGCCGATTGCGCCAAGAAATTGGAAGACGCCGGGGCCGACATTGTCGGCACCAACTGCGGGCGCGATCCGGATCACATGTTGCCGGTCGTCGAGGAGATGCGGAAGGCGGCAGGTTGTCATATCGCCGTGCAGGCGGCCGGGTTCCGGTGTAGCGACGAGATTCCGTATTTCATGGGACTGCCGCAGTTTCCTCTGGAACTCGATCCGCTGCAGCTTACACGCATCGAGATGGCCGACTACGCGCGGCGGGCGCGTGACATCGGCGCGAATTACATCGGCGCCTGCTGCGGCGTCACGGCGGCTCATATGCGCGCCATGGCGGAAGCGCTGGGGCGCACGACGATGGCCAGCGACAAGACCGCGGACCTGGACATTCATCCGATCCTTGGACCGGAAAAGGTAGGCCAAGCTGCGCGTTAACGTCGCGCGCTGAATACGCCGTGGAGGAAACGGTGGTTCGGCTGACGGGCGGTTCCGTCCGAGAGTGGATGCGAGAAGGTGAGTTTGCCAGCCACCGAGGAACCGCAGCGGGCCGCCAGGGGCGATTGGTGGTAGATCGTGAGCGCCGACGGGCTTTCCGTTCGCCATCGTGGACGGAAAATGCAATCGGGACGGCGATTTCATTGACTGCCACCGTGTCGTTTCCTAGACTCAAAACACTGGAACTGCTTTAACTTGGCGCTGATGCAGCGGTGTCATTCGAGGTTCCAACGTTTGTTATGGCAAGCCATTGCCTCCGCTATTTCGGATTGCTGCTCGGCGGCGCAGTGTTGACCGTTTCCGCGCAGACGTCTCATCCCGTCAGCTTCGAAAAAGAAATCCAACCTTTTTTGCAAGCCAACTGCGTCGCGTGCCACGGCGAAACGACGCGCATGCGCGAGCTCAATCTTTCGAGCGCCGCAGGCATCGCCAACGGCAGCGAGTCGGGCCCGATCGTCGTACCGGGCAAGCCTGGAGCAAGCCTGCTGTACGAGATGCTTCACGAGGGGAAGATGCCCCCGGGAGGCGCTGTCAAGATTCCCGAGGACCTGCTGACGAAGGTCCATGACTGGGTTGAGCAGGGCGGGCATTTCGCGGAAGCGGAGGTGTCGGTATCGAAGCGGGAGTTAACGCAAGAGGATGTCATCCCGATCCTCTATTTGCGTTGCACGGCCTGCCACGGTCTGCGGCGGCAGGAAGGTGGTCTGGACCTGCGCAGCAAGGCTTCGATGCTGACGGGAGGTAAATCCGGCCCCGCGATCGTACCAGGCAAGCCCGATGAAAGCCTGCTGATTTCGAAGGCAAGGTCCGGCGAAATGCCGCCGGTGAAGATGATGCTCGACGTGAGCGTGGGCCCGATCGGGGCCAGCGAGATCGATCTCATCGCCGATTGGATCGAGCAGGGCGCTCCCGAAATACCGGTTGAACCCGACGTCGCGGGGAAAGATCCGGACACGCTGGTCAGGGACAAGGATCGCGAGTGGTGGTCGTTCCAGCCGCCGAAGCATCCAGCGGCGCCCAAGGTCGAGCACGCCGCGCGGGTTCGCAATCCCATTGACGCGTTCATTCTGGAGAAGCTCGAGGCCAAGGGACTTTCGCTGGCGCCCGAAGCCGACCGTCAGACATTGATCCGCCGCGCCTACTTCGATCTGATCGGGTTGCCGCCGGAGCCCGATCAAGTGCGATCGTTCCTGGCCGATCCCGATCCCGAAGCGTACGAGAAATTGATCGAGCAGTTGATCGAGTCGCCGCGATACGGTGAACGCTGGGGGCGCTACTGGCTGGACGCCGCCGGTTACGCCGATTCGGAAGGCAAGCTCAACCGCGACCCCATTCGTCCCGGCGCCTTCCGTTACCGCGACTACGTGATCCGGTCGTACAACTCCGATAAACCCTACGATCGTTTCCTGCTGGAGCAGATCGCCGGAGACGAGCTGGCCGATTATGAAAACGCGCCGGTGATGACCCAGGAGCTCCAGGACAATCTGATTGCTACGGGTTTTTTGCGCATGGCGGCGGACGCGACGATTCAGAGAGACATGGGGTTCGTCGATGACCGCTACGAGGTGATCGCCGACGAGATCGACATCCTGGGCTCGACGGTGATGGGCCTCACCATGAAGTGCGCCCGCTGCCACAGCCACAAATACGATCCGATTCCGCAGCGCGACTATTACCGCCTGGTCGATGTCTTCAAGGGAGCCTACGACGAGAATGACTGGCTGCCGCCCGACCTCGACCGCGGAAGCCTGGATAAGACCAAGGTCTACTCCGGGCGGTTTCTGCCGTACTCGACTCCGGGCGCCACGCCGTTTCAGCTTTTGGCCGAGCAAAAGGAAAACGAGGAACGCAAGCTGCAACTGGCCGCGAAGATTCAAGAGCAGCAGGGTCTGCTGAAAGAAAAAGAAGCCGAATGGCGCAAGAAGATTTTGCCTCAGCGGCTCGATGGAGTGCCCGAAGCGGTGCGCGGGGATGTGCAGGCGGCGGTGGAAACGCCGGAGGAAAAACGCACCGAGACGCAGAAATACCTGGTGAAGACGTTCTCGAAACTGGTGGATCTCGACCGCAAGGCGTTGCGGCGGCTGAGCCCGGAGTTCAAGAACGAATCCGAGGAGATTGAAAAGCGCATCAAGGTGCTCGAAGCGCAGTACCCGCCCGATCCGGTGATTCGGGCGCTCTGGGACCGCGGGGAGCCGTCGCCAACTTTCATCCTTCGCGGCGGCAGCTCGACCAGCTTCGGACGCCGCGTGGGGCCGGGCGTGCCATCGGTGTTGACCGATGGAGAAACGCCGTTTGAAGTGAAGTCGCCTTGGCCGGGGGCGGACAAGACCGGCCGCCGGCTGGCGTTTGCGAAGTGGCTGATCAGCCCTGATCACCCGCTGACCGCGCGGGTCATGATAAACCGCATCTGGTACCACCATTTTGGCGCGGGGATCGAGAAGGGGCTCGGCGACTTCGGCGTCAATTCGAATCCCAGTCATCCTGAGTTACTCGACTGGCTGGCGACGGAATTCGTCGAGCGCGGCTGGAGCATCAAGGCGATGCACCGCCTGATCATGACCTCCAGCGCCTATCGTCAGGTGTCGCGGATTTCGCCGGAACAGGAGAAGCTCGATCCCGAGAACGTGTTGTTGTCGCGGATGCCGATGCGGCGCATGGACGCGGAAGCCCTCTACGATTCCATGCTGGGCGTGGCGGGCCGCCTGGACGAGACGCCGTTCGGTTATCCGTCCGCTGTTTATGTTCACGATGACGGCTCGGTGACGCCGATTGAAACCGAGGAAGGCTGGCGGCGCAGCGTCTACACTTTACAACGGCGCAAGGATACGCCAACGGCGCTGGCCAGCTTTGATTTTCCACAGATGAACCCGCACTGCCTGGAGCGGTCGGAATCGACGGTTGTGACACAGGCTTTGTATCTGCTGAACGATTCCATGGTGCGGGAACTCGCCGGATATTTCGCGGAGCGGGTGCGGAGCGAAGCGGGCGTGGACCCCGCCGAGCAAGTTGAGTTGATGTATTGGATTGCATTGAGCCGGCGTCCGACCCCGGCCGAGAAAAAAACCACTTTGGAGACACTGGAACAGCTTCACGGCGTGAACGCGGAAGAGGCATTGGCGACCGTTTGCCATTCGCTGCTGAATACCGCTGCCTTTGTCTACGTGGATTGAGGAGGTGATCATGCATTACGGGAACACCGGTCCAGAGAACGGCAGACGGGGTATATCCCGCCGCGGATTCTTTCATTCGGTTTGTGACGGACTGCAAGGGGCCGCACTGGCGACTCTGCTCGGCAGAGACCTGTATGGCGCGACCAACGAAGCGCCGGTTCGGCGCGCCTATGACGTGACGCCGAAGCCGCCTCATTTCACCCCGAAAGCCAAAGCCGTCATCCAATGCTTCATGAACGGGGGCCCGAGCCACCTCGACCTGTTCGATCCCAAACCGATTCTGACCAAGCGCGCCGGAGAATCATATCTTCCGCACAGCTTGGCGGCTCAGCTTTCCGACCCCGCGGCCGTTGGCGGCCTTTGGCCGAGCCCGTTCGAGTTCAAACAGCACGGCAAATCCGGATTGTGGGTCTCATCGATCATGCCGCACCTTGCCAAGCAGGTGGATGAGATCGCGATGATCCGGTCGATGCACACGATGCACCCCAATCATGAGCCGGCGTTGTTCATGATTCACTCGGGGCGGACGCTGCCGGGCAGGCCGGGCATGGGCGCGTGGGTGGTTTACGGATTGGGCAGCGAGAACCAGAATCTGCCCGCTTACGTTGTGCTCGACGACCCGCTGGGGCTTCCGAATAACGGCACACAGGGCTGGCAGTCGGGATTTTTGCCGCCGATTTACCAGGGCACGCGGCTGCGATCGGTCGGCTCGCCGATTCTGAACCTGAAGCCGGAGGTCGAACAGCCCGCCGAGGTGGTGAGACTTGCCCGGGATCTGGTTTCTCGCCTGGATCAGATTCATAAGAGCGAACGCCCGGGGAATCTGCAGCTCGATGCGCGCATCGCGAGTTATGAGATGGCGGCGCGGATGCAGATGGAAGCCACCGATGCGCTCGACCTCGCCCAAGAGGACCCCAAGCTGCTCGAGGAATATGGCGTCGGCGAAGAGCCGACGGATTCGTACGCCAGAAGGTGTATCATGGCTCGGCGCCTGGTCGAACGCGGCGTGCGGTACGTGCAGATCTTCATCAACGGGTCGATTTGGGATCACCACGATGGTCTGGAAAACGGCTTGCAAAACTGTTGCGCGAGGACCGACAAGCCCGTGGCGGCGCTGATCAAAGACCTCAAGCAGCGTGGGCTCATGGACAGCACGTTGTTGGTGTGGGGCGGGGAATTCGGACGCCTGGCGATTACTCAGGGGCGGACGACCAATGTTGGCCGGGACCATAATCCCAAAGGCTTCTCCGTCTGGATGGCGGGCGCCGGCGTCAAGAAGGGGATCGCTTACGGCGAGACCGATGAGATCGGGTTTGAGGCCACCGAAAACCCCGTCAGCGTCACCGATTGGCATGCCACAATCCTCCATTTGCTGGGACTCGACTATAACAAGCTCACGTATGATGTGAAGGGCTTGCCGGAGAAGCTTACGTCCATATACGAACCGGAAATCGTGCAAGGGATCCTAGCCTGAACAACACGACCATACCCAGCCGATGGCTTCTGTATGCGCTGTCGTGCCTCGCCCTGTGGGGCGTGTTTGGGTTTCTGTCCAAACTCGTCTCCCGGGATATTGGCCCCTGGCAGATGCAAGTGCTGTTCACCTTTGGCGCGCTTCCGCTGATCGTTCCCGCGTGGCTCCGGGCGCGGGGCAAGATGGACCATGACAGAGTCGGCTGGGCGCTGGGCGCGCTGACGGGCGCTTTGGCGGCATTGGCCAACTTGGCTTTGTTCTACGCGATCCGCAGCGGCGACGTCTCGATTGTCACCCCCTTTACAGCGCTCTCTCCGCTGGTTACGTTCCTGCTTGGACGGCTCATTCTGAAGGAAACCATGAACCGCACTCAGAACCTGGGTGTGGCCTGCGCCGTCGTTGCCATCGTTCTGCTGGCGGTCTAAATATGGCGGACTGGCTGCTCTACTCTCTGGCATCGCTGGTCGGCTACGGCGCGGTCGGCCTGCTGCAGAAGCTCACCACGAATCGAATTTCGGGGGAGAGCAGCCTGGTGTTCTACAGCCTCGGCTATCTGGTGTTGTTTCCCCTGTTTTGGAGCCGCGCGGAGCTCAACGGCCTGGCGCCGGGGATTCTCGCCATGGGTGTGATGCTGGGGCTGCTCGCTCGTTCGGGGGAGTGGTTTCTGTTCAAGTCGTTTGAGGGGGGCGGAAAGGTTTCGATCGTCGTCCCTCTTACTTATACCTACCCGTTGATCACGCTGCTGCTGGCGGTGGCGCTGCTCGGTGAACGGTTGTCGCCGATGAAATGGGCGGGCATTCTGCTCGCCATTGTTGCTGCCGTGCTCATGTCCCGGGGCGATGACCCTGTCCGGCAGTAATCCCACGATTCGGTTGTCGCTTTCCTTGCAAACGAACGGCGAAGGCCGGCGCGGCGTCCGGCCGCGGCTGTCAGGTGGAGGCGGTGAGGTCTCGGCGGGCCGGCGGCCCCCGGCCGTAGGCACCCGCCGGCAGTCCCATTTTTCGCCGCTATTGTAGAGTCGCGCGTGCTTTTGCTGTTGACAGAGAAAGGCAGTCGCGTCTATGCTGTTCTATGAAATAGAAACTAGTTTTACTAAGTATAAAGACCCTTCAGGCCGGAAAGGCACCAAGGCGGCAGTTGCGGTCGAGATTCGATGTGATCTCGCGTGGACGCTTTTGTGCCGCCGGCCGCGGGGTATGCCGTGGCCCTACTTGCCGATGACCAACCTTTTGTTGAATTAGTCCCACCCGTACCCGCGTTGAGGACGAACGTATTGCCAGCATGAGAAATCACGCACTCGCATTCTACAGCGACGGTCTTCGACTCGACGCCTCATTGTATTGCCCGGAGGAAGCGGAAGCTTGTCCTGAAACGGCGCTGCTGGTGATTTGTTCCGGATTCATGGGACTCAAGAATATCCATCCGGAGCGGTTCGCCCGCCAGTTTGCCAAGCTCGGATATCCCTGCTTTGGGTTCGATTATCGAGGGTTCGGACGAAGCGAGGGCGCGCGAGGCCAGGTTTGCATTGACGAGCAAGTGCGCGACATCGCCAATGGAGTGGCTTATGTACGAAGCCTGCCGGCAGTGAAGAACCGAAGGCTGGTGCTGATGGGCTGGGGCATGGGCGGAGGCATGATCCTGGAGGCCGCGCGGCTCGTCTCTGGAGTCGTCGGCCTGGTTGCAGTGAACGGCTTCTACGATGCGGAGCGGATTCAGCTTCAGGTGAGGGGGGCGCAGAGCTTCACGGAATTCCGCGACTGGCTGCAGCGGGAAACGACCAACGCCAGCCGCACGGGGGTCGTGACGGCCCTCGATCCGTTTCAGATCTATCCGTTGGACGCGGTGACCCGGCAGTATGTCGACGGCGTGTTGCGGCGCAATGCAGACTTCGGAGGGGCGGTTACTCTTACCACGGCATGGTCGTTGATGCAGTTCGCGCCGGAAAGGCGGCTGGCGCACCTGAGAGACGTTCCTATTTTTGTGGTTCACGGCGAGCGGAATGCGTTGCATGCGCCCAGTGAGGCGCAATCGCTGTACGAGAACTATCCGGGCCCGAAACAAATCCACTGGATCCCCAGCGCGGGCCACACCGAATGGATGCTCGACCACGATCCGGTTTTTCAAGCCGTGGTTGGCCATATTGATTGTTGGGTTCGGGATTCGGCCGCGGTACGTGTATGAGCAGCGATGTGTTGATGCTGATTCATGACGGCCTGGTTCCTTCGGTCTCGGGGGAGTGGCTAGACGTTGTGAATCCCGCAACGGAACAGGTCGAGGCGCGGGTGCCGCATGCTGGAGCCGACGATGTGAACCGGGCGGTCGCGAGCGCCCGCGAAGCGGCCGACAGGGGCCCTTGGCGGCGGCTTACTCCAGCGGAACGAGGACGGCTGTTGTTTCGGCTGGCGGAGCTAGTCGAGAAACACTCCGAGAGTCTGGCGTTGCTCGATACGCAGGACATGGGGAAGCCTTACGCGCATTCGCGGCAGCACGATGTGCCCGGCGTCGTGGACCTGCTGCGGTTTTACGCGGGTTTTTGCGACAAGGGTCGCGGCAGCGAAATACCGTTAGGTCCCGACAAGCACGTGTACGTGCGGCGGGAACCAGTGGGGGTCGTGGCCGGCATCCTGCCGTGGAATTTTCCGTTGTCAGCAGCGGCGCAGAAGCTTGCGCCGGCGGTTGCTTGCGGGAACACGGTGGTGTTGAAACCGGCCGAGCAGTCGCCGCGTTCCACGCTCCGTCTCGCGGAACTATGCATGGAGGCCGGCTTTCCCGCGGGAGTCGTGAACGTGCTGACGGGACTTGGAGAAACCACCGGAAGCTTACTGGTGGCGCACCCGGCCATTGACAAGATCTCGTTTACCGGTTCGACGGCAGTAGGACGGTTGGTGATGAAGGCGGCCGCCGAGCATATCCATAAAGTCACCTTGGAGCTGGGCGGGAAGACGGCCAACATTGTTTTTCCGGACGCGCCCGTAGAATCGGCCGTAAGCTATGCGTTGCTGACCAGTTGCTACAACAGCGGGCAGGTTTGCACGTCCGGCTCGCGGCTACTATTGCATCGCAGCCTCCACGACGAGTTCATGGAGAAACTAGTGCGGTCCATGAACGAGCTCAAGGTCGGCGATCCGATGCAGCCGGACACGCGTCTGGGGCCTTTGGTTTCCCACGAGCAATGGCAGCGGGTGCAGAGTTATGTGGAGTGGGGCAAACAGCGCTACACGCCCACGATCTGCGGCTACCGAAGCGAACCGCTCGACCGCGGGTTCTTTGTGAATCCCACGGTTTTCGACCATGTAGACGCCGGGTGCCGCATCGCGCAGGAGGAGATCTTTGGACCGGTCCTTTCGGTGATCGATTTCACGGATGAGCAGGAAGCGCTGCGGATCGCCAACGAGACGCGCTACGGTCTGGCGACGTCGATCTGGACAGCGGATTTGCGTCGAGCGCACCGCATGGCGGCCGCGGCCGATAGCGGAATCGTTTGGATCAACTGCAACAACTACTGGAACACCGCCATTCCTTACGAAGGCCATAGAGCGAGCGGGATTGGCGCCGACATGGGCCTAGAGGCAGTCGAGAGCTATACGAGATTGAAAAGCGTGATCGTCAACCTGGATGACACGCCGAATGCGTGGGCGACGAATAACTGAGCCAGAGCGGCGGTATTCACCGGGATCGTTTTGTTGCTCGAGCGGGTTGGCAGAGGAGGTTAGTAGCTTGGCGGAGGTACCCAGTTGTGCGGACGTCCTGGCGCAATCCCTTCACAGCTTCGGGGTGCGATACGTCTTCGGCCATCCGGGCGGAGAGACCATCGACGTAATCCAAGCCCTTGAGTCCCATGGCGTCTCGTTCATTTTGACGGGGCACGAATCGGGGGCGGCCTTCATGGCGGGGGCTGTGGGCCGTCTGACGGGCACGCCCGGCGTTTGTCTTTCGACGTTGGGACCGGGGGCGTGCAATCTGGTGATCGGAGTGAGTTCGGCTCACCTCGATCGCGACCCGATGATCGCTCTTTCGGCTCGATCCGCTTCGGGCCGTTGCCAGCTCAGCGCTAAACAGAATCTGCCGTTGAACCAGATGTTTGAGCTCATCACCAAGCAGTCGGTGTTGTTGGATGGAGCGAACACGGCGGAGACGTTGAAGCAGGCCATGGATCTGGCCCGCACGCCGCCGCGCGGCCCGGTGTTTCTGTCCCTGCCATCCGATGTGGCGGCCGCACCGGAACGAAACGAAGCAGCAGCGGCCCGGGCGGCTGCGCCGCTCAACGATTCCGGCGATGGTTTCGAAGTGATCCAGCGAGCGCTGAACGGCGCATCGCGGCCTATCGGGGTGGTCGGAATCGCTCTCGACGCCGAGCGCGACTGCCAGGCGGTGCGGCGCTTTTTTCAGGAGACCGGAATCGCTTACGTGAGCATGCCGCAGGCGAAGGGCGTGGCGGATGAGGGCGGCGAGGGCTACCTCGGCACAGTCGGCGCAGGCGCCGGCGACGAGTTCATTGCGGATTGCCTGAATCGTAGCGATTGCCTTCTCGGCGTGGGTTTCGACCCGGTAGAGTCGTCGGACGACTGGCACATTCGCCGTCCGCTTTACTCGATTGCGAACAGCTCGATCCGGTTTAGGGAGTACTCGCCGACGGCGGAGTGCATCGGAGACGTCGGGGAGTTGCTCGAATCGCTGCGGTCAGCCTACAGCGGCCGGTCTTCGTGGCAGGCCGCGGAAATCCAGCAGATTCGACAGCGCACCATGGCCCTGCTGTGCTCTCAAGCGCAATACGGCGATGAAGGCCTGTCGCCGTTTCACCTTGTCAGGGCGCTTCGGGAAGCATTGCCGCGGGAAGCCATCGTGACCGCCGACGTCGGCGCGCACAAGATGCTGCTGACACAAACCTGGCACACGTACGAGCCGGGAACGTTTCTGATATCCAACGGGCTTTCGGCGATGGGCTACGGCGTGCCCGCCGCTATCGCCGCGGCGCTGGTGCACCCTGACCGGCCGGTGGCGGGGATCGTCGGCGACGGTGGCTTCGCCATGATGGTTCAAGAGCTCGAGACGATACGGCGGCTCGGAGTCAGCCCGCTGATTGTCGTTTTTTGCGATCGTTCGCTGGCGATTATCAAGCTCGCGCAGCAGGCGAGCGGCCGGCCGCACGTCGGAGTCGATTTTTGCCCGGTGGGCGGGGCCAAGGTTGCGGGAGGTTTAGGCGTCCGGGGGCTAACGCCCGACACGCTGGAAGGCGTCCAAGCAGCGGTTGAAGATTGGCGGTCTCATCGGGAACCGACGGTCCTGGCGGTTCCAGTGGATCCCAGTCTCTATTCCGGACTGACCTACTGACGTTCGTGATGCAGCTACGGGAGTCGTGATCGCGATCGACTGCTTCGTTGTTTGCTCTCCCGCGATTCATGGTTTCGCAATGTCGGACTCAATCAGTCCCAGGAGAGGCGAGCCACCCGCCGGTCTGCACCATCATCGATCGACGGCAAGAGTGGTGGCGATTCTGGAATGCCTGGACCGTTCGGGGCGGGGATTAAACATATCCGAAATGAGCCGCAAGCTGGGCATCCCCAAAAGCTCAACGCACGTGATCATCTTGACGCTCGAGGCGCTCGGGTTCGTGAGCAAAAGAAAGGGAGGAAGGTATGGCTTGGGGTCGAGGGCCATCACTCTGGGTCAAGGGCGAAAGGCGACGCGGTAGGTTGGGGTCTTGCATTGGAATGGCGGGCTTGAGCACGTCCTGGCCGTGAAGATTGCGCTCCTCAATTGCTCCTATTGGTTTACCAAATCTTGCCAATTCCTAACTAAGATATGTCGTTTCTGCTGAATTGCCCCAATTGTGGCCCCCGCGATGTCTACGAGTTCCGCTTCGGCGGCGAGTACCAGGTGAGACCGCAGCCGGATGCGCCCGCGGACGCTTGGGCCGGCTACCTATACTTCCGCGCGAACGAGGCCGGTGCGCAGAAGGAGTGGTGGTATCACAGGGCGGG
>JBBDWJ010000266.1:0-15562 GCA_040902925.1 Bryobacterales bacterium
GCCAGGCGCTACGGCTGGGGCCAACCGCTCGGGCCGGCCGCTCGGTCCGGCCGGTCCTCGGAAACTTTGCTACCGCTTGATGAGGCCCTCCAGGTAGGCTGCCGCTTCCGCCTCCGACCATTTCTTCGCCGGCAAGCCTTGGAGAGTCTTCCAGAGGCTGCTGACGTCCTGGTTGTGGCTCGCCGCCAGCCGGTACATCAACGGGTAGTGCTTGGTGTAGCTATGGTCGAACGCAAGTCCGGCGTTGTTCATCGCCGCGGGACATTCGTTGAACGAAACAGGATCGGGAGTCACCTTGCAGGCTTGCTCGAGTTCCGCGAACAATCGCGCTTTTTCCTCGACGGCCTGGGCCTTGCTGGTCTTACCGGCGGCTGCGTTCTGGTAGAGCGATTTCAGCCTGCCATGAAAGCGCTTGATGATTTCGGCCTTTTGCAGAAACTTGTCGGCCTCTCCGGAAAGATTGCGGTATAGGGCGGAGTCCTCGCCTTGTGCGGATTTGGCGTATCCAGCGGCGGTGAGAAAACTCACCAGGGTGGTGGATGCCTCTTCAACGGTTGGGGGCAGGCGGCGAATCGCCTTCTGTTGGTGAAAGTCCTCGTGCGAGACGACCACCGCTAGCCGTTCCATGGAAGCCGCATCGAGCGCGGCGGTCGCAGGCGTGTCAGGGCTGGCGACGGCTTCAATGCGGTAGAAAAATACGTCGTACTTCTGCTCGTCGACATTGCAGCCCTCGTCGGTGCCGTCCTTGAGTTTCAACCCGGCGTAGGAGTCGGGCAGTTCCAACTTGCCGGTGTAGTAGCAGCGATAGAACGCGCCCTGGTGCGGCGCGTGGCGCGAGAACGAGCCGGTCTCCTTAAAGCCGACGGACTCCCCATATTGTTGGATCTCGCGAATGAGCTTCAGCCGCGGCGAAGGTTCTGGAGGGGGCGGCGCCGGCCGGCGGCAGCCCGCGAGGATTGCCAGGACCAACAGAATCGCGGGAAGGGCGTGCCTGAACATTCGTTTCCGCCGCTCTGGCGCGCATTCCGTCCATCACGCCACCGCACTCGGCCTTCTCAGCGTAACCCGGCTTTATTCGGGATGGCCCGGACTTCTATACGGGCTTGGCCAGCCTCTCACCGCGCGCGCGAAGCACCTTGGCTGCTGCGACGATCGCTGTCCAATCCCGCAGCAGCCGCCCGAACTGGAGAACCACGCGCTGTGCGGCGCGCAGCGGTTCTTCGGCCCCGTCCGAATTCGCCAAGTCTCGCGGCAGGAAGTATTCTTCGGTCGTCAACGCTTCGGCAAGCCGCTGCCAGTAGGCTTTCTGACGCCGGGTGTAAAACTCCGCAGCTACTTCCGGTCTCATCGTTTGTTGGATGCCCTCGAGGTAGAGCGCGGCCGACTTCACGATTCGAGGCTTGATCGTGTGCCGGAAATCCTCAGGCCGTTGGGATGCGATCTCGATCATCTCTTCGCCCAGGCGGCGCATATCGAGGCCGGGGTCGCCAGACTGTGTAAATTCCGCGGGAACGATCAACGCGCGCAGAATGTGCGTCAGGCGAATGCGCACCGCGTCGGCTTCCGCGCCCTCGATCGACTGTGCGCGTGGCGGCAGCGGGTCATGCAACACCGCCCACGCCAGATAACCCTTGTAGCCATCGCGAAAACAGCGCAACAGCGTACGCGCGAACAGTCCATCGGAGTTGCGCTGCACCGGAACGAATGGAGGTAGCAGCACGCGATTGTCGAGCCCCAGGCTCGCGCCCACGCAGAACGTGCCGCGCGAGATCGTCGTGCGCAGCGGAGCACGCAGGATCTGCCTGTTCTGAACGGCCGAAATGTAGCCTTGCTCAGACCGGACGAGGCGGGCCTGCGAATCGCGCGGCAGGGCGAGATAGGCCGTCGAGCCCATGCCCGAGTCGCCCACGACGCCGCCCGAGGTGGCGAGCACGCGTCCGGGGTGCGACCAGAGCTGCTCGGCGAAATCCGCGCTGGTGTAGGTGAAGTCGACGTCCGCAGCCTGACTGGCGGGAGGCAGGCAGTCGGCGACCTGGCGTCCAAGAATCTCTTCGTGGGCAGCGAGCGGATCTTGCTCGGCGAACGCAGTGTCCCGCAGCATCGCATCCCGGTCGCGGTAGAACCAGAGCTCCGTCGGATTCGTTCGCGAATCCAGGGCCAGGCCGGGCAGGTGATCCGGACAGGGCGCCACTCGGCAAACGCTGTCGTCGTCAACCAGCAAGTAGGCGTCGCCCACGGTATCGAGCAGCAGGCTGTTGCGCGCCGCGCCCGTCGTGATGGACGAGGCGGCATCGCCAAGTAGCGCAAAACGGACCACTTCCGGCGCTACCCCTGCCTCAGCGGCCAGTCCTTCCGCGAAAGCGTGCCTTGCGGCGCGGCCTGCATAGCGAATCGTCACCTCTCGCTCTTGAGCAAGCTCCTCCAGCGCGCTCTTCGTCGATGACGTCTCCTCAGTCGTCCCGTCGTCGACCACGATATAGTCGTGAGAACGACTATTGCATCGGGCGTTATCAATAAAGCTCTCCAAGCCGCGTCGTAACAACGCTGGCCGGTTGCGGGTTGTCGCGCCGATGGAGGCGATTCGAGGCGGGTTGCCTTCCGGATTCGCAGTCCGCTTGCAATCGGCGATGAACTCCTCTTCGCTAATCAGCAGGCCCGTTGCGGCGTGAAGGCGGAGTTTCTCAATAATCTGGGCCTCGGATTCGCTGAGGCCGTTCCGCAATGAAGACGAGTGCTCGGCGAACGTCCGGAACCGGTTGCAGGATTGAACTAGCGTGGCAACGTCCGAGGGTGTCTTCTCCGCCCTCCGCGACGTGGGCGTATAGACCAGCTCGGCGCCAGCGTCAAACGGGTAGTGGCTGGTGAACGCCCGGCAATAGCGGTTCGGCATAGTCGTTATGACAAATAAATCTACCGGGGGGCCGCTCAGGAGTCAAACAGATGCTGCAAGATTACGTCCTTGACCTCGCTGCCCGGCATCTCGGTGTCCGCCTGAGATTCACGCGGCGTAATGAGTATAGGCCGGCCGTTCGCGGATTGGTCCAGCCGGCCGTGGGAGCCGCGCACCAGAGACGGGTCCAGCGGAATCACATCCAACAGGGTTCGAAATCCGAGCTTCCGTTTCAGCAGCCTCCAACCGATGGCCAGCTTGGGCGACCCCAGGCGCGGGTCGAGGAACAACTCGACCGGGTCGTACCCCGGTTTGCGATGAATGTCCACGGTGCGGGCAAAGTCCGGGGCTTTTGAGTCGTCGAGCCAGTAGTTGTAGCAAAACCAGCGGCCCTCCGAGGCCATCAGCACCAAATCTCCCGCCCGCTCATGATCAAGCCCAAGCTGGGCTTGGCCGGCACGGTCGAGGACATGCTCGACGCCGGGGATCGAGCGGCAGACATCCGCATAGCGAACCACGCGCTCGCGGTCTTTGACGTAAACGTGCGCCACCTGGTGGTCCGCAACCGCGAAGGCCTCGCTCGCCCCGGGATCGAGCAATTCCAAGCCCTGCTCCTCGCGTACCCGCACGCCGCCTTCTTCGCGCAGCACGCGGTTGATGGCGATGGCTTCGCTGACCGCTTCGATGCCATATTCGCTGACGACAATCACGCGCACGCCCTGGCTCTCGTAAAAATCAATCAGCCCTCCCGCGACCGCGTCGATCTCGGCGACGGCTTTTGGGATTTCCGGGTGGCCTGGGCCAAGCTTCTGCAGGCCATAGTCGAGGTGGGGCAGGTAGACCAGGTTCAACGTCGGCCGGTGCGTTTCGAAAACAACCCGGGCGGCATCGGCGATCCAGCGGCTCGAATCAATGGATGCCGCCGGACCCCAAAAGTTGAACAAGGGAAACACGCCAAGGCGTTCCTGGAGCTGATCGCGCAATTCGCCCGGCTCGGTGTAGCAATCGGGAATCTTGCGGCCGTCAGCCTTGTACATCGGCCGGGGCGTCACCGAGTAGTCCGCCGACGAGTACATGTTGAACCACCAGAAAAGGTTGGCGGTGGTCACCGAAGCGTCGCGGCGGCGCGCCGTCTCCCAGACTTTTTCGCCGCGCACCAGATGATTAGACTGCTTCCAGAATTGAACTTCGGAAAGCTCCCGGTTGTACCAGCCGTTGCCGACGATGCCGTGCCCGCTGGGAGGCAGCCCGGTGAGCATGCTCGATTGCACGCTGCACGTTACGGCCGGAAGCACCGGACGCAAAGGGCGAACACAACCCCGGCCCGCAAACGACCGCAGGCGAGGGGCCGCGTTCAGCAACTCGGCGGTCAACCCGACAATCAGCAACACCGCGGTGTTGTATGCCATCGACACCAGTCTAGTAGGAACGCGCTTTGTGGATTGGCGCCGCGGGATCACGGCCCTGCGCACAGACAGGATTGACAGACAAGATTGTCTGTGCCACTTTGCCGCTAGACCTGCTTGTAGCGGAAACAGTCCACCGGGTGATCGTTGACCATGCCGACCGCCTGCATCATGGCGTAGCAGATCGTCGAGCCGACAAACTTGAATCCGCGCCGCCGCATGTCTTTGCTCATCGCATCGGACTGCGGGCTCGTAGCGGCAATCTCCTTCATGCTCTTCCAGGAGTTGCGGATCGGCCGCCCGCCGACAAACTGCCACAAGTAGGCGTCGAGGCTGCCGAATTCCTTTTGCACCGCCAGAGTGCATCGCGCGTTGACGACGGCAGCTTCGACCTTCAGGCGGTTGCGAACAATGCCCGCATTCCCCAGAAGCTTTTCTACACGCGCCGGCCGATAGCGCGCCACTTTGGCGATCTCGAACTGATCGAAGGCCTTGCGGTAGGCCTCGCGCTTCTTCAAAATCGTCACCCAGCTCAGGCCTGCCTGCGCGCCCTCCAGCACCAGGAACTCAAATAGCTTCTGGTCGTCATGCAGTGGTACGCCCCATTCCTGATCGTGGTATGCGATCTCGATTTCGGTCCTTGCCCAGCCGCAACGCGTTTTCGAATCCATATCCCCCCGTTTTCATCGGAAACGGCCATGTTATCCAGAACCGCCGTGGTGGCACAATAAGCGGTCGCCGGCCCATGGGTGGCGCATCAACGATGCAATGCATCGAAACTCGAACGTCGCGTCAAGCGGCGCGTCGCCAATCGCGTAACGGTCGCGCCCGCCTTCGGTCTTTTAGGTGTACGGTTGTTGCGGAGGGCACGATCCGCGCCTTGGCGCTCCAACGGGCGGCCCGTCCCGCGCGGACAAGCTTGATTTTTTTGGGAGGCGTATATGTGGATTTCGATCCTGACGGCGGCAATCACCGCCGGGGAATGGCTAGTCGATCGCCAGCGGCAGCAGCGCGAGAAGGTTCCCGAGCGATTGCTCACCAGCGGCTACTTCGAAGCGATGGCGGACGACATCGAAAGTCGTTTGGATGAGGGTCTCAACCTCAGAGAAGCCCTTGAGCAGGTCCACGCGGAGCAGGGGCCGGTACTATTGCGGCCCGCCCCAAAGCCGCGCAGCAGAGCTGGGTGGATGATTCCCGTGATGGCGGGTGGAATCCTGGCTTTGGGCGTGGCGGCGTTCCGGCGGCGCGGTTGATGCCGGTCGGCTCCGAGGCGCTTCGTGCTCCATCTGGGCAAGTTCCAGAGTGGCTTGGTGGAGGCAGGTATCCGTGTATCTCTCATCACAAATATGAAAGAAATCTGCTAATCAAGCACTAAAGAAATGCCATTCTGAACCATAAGTTGCTCATTCTAAGTTTGTTATGTTTATCTCGGCATTACTTGACAAGACGATACTAATATTTTATTATTCTTGTTAGGAAGAAAAAAGGAGGGCCATATGAGCCTCATTCGATATAACCCCAGGGGACTGACCCCTTGGTTCGATTTCGACATCGATCGATTCTTTTCCGATTGGCCGGCCGTCCCTGCTCAGCGCGAGGCACGGGCCTGGGCGCCAGCGGTTGACGTTTTCGAGGACGAGAACAGGATTGTCCTGAAGGCCGATTTGCCGGACATGGACGAGAAAGCCGTCGACATCCAGGTCGAAGACGGCATGCTCACCATCAAGGGCGAGAGGAAGTTCGAGAACGAAACCAAGGACAAGAACTTCCACCGGGTCGAGCGCCGCTACGGCTCTTTTTCGCGGAGCTTTGCCCTGCCGGAGGGGGTCGACGAGGAAAAGATCTCGGCGAACTACACCAAAGGCGTTCTCGAGGTCACGGTGCCGAAGACCGCCAAGAAGGCGAAGAACGTTCGCACCGTCACGGTCAACTCCTGAGCGGCAAACAGCAGGCCTTGGAGGCCGCCCCGTTCAGGGCGGCCTCTGGGCCTCCGCGCATGGGGTAACGACGATCTGGTAACAAGGTTCTAGAGAACCTGGGTTAGCTCATTCGAGCCCCCAGAGGAAGGCTGGAAGCCCGTCATGATTCGTTTCGACAAGTTCACGCAAAAAGCGCAAGAGGCGGTGCAGCAGGCGCAGGGGATCGCCTCCGACAACAGTCATCAGCAGATCCAGCCGCTGCATCTGCTCATCTCGCTGGTGGAGCAGAAAGACGGGATTGTAGGCTCGGTGCTCGACAAATGCGGCATTGAGGCGAACATTGTCGCCGAAGACGCCCGCAAGCTCTTGACGTCGATTCCCAAGGTCGAAGGAGCGATGGGCGGCAGCCTGATGACCCAGTCATTGGGCGAAGTCTTCCAGCAGGCGCAGCGCGAGGCGGACCGCTTCCGCGACGAATTCGTATCGACAGAGCACCTGCTGCTCTCGATCGCCAACTACAAGGGAGATGACGCCGGCAAGCTGCTCAACAAGGTAGGGGCCACGCACGAGGCGATTCTCCATGCACTGCGGGAAGTCCGCGGCTCCCAGCGCGTCACCGACCAGAATCCGGAGGCCAAATACCAGGCGCTCGAGCGGTACGCGCTCGACATGACCGAGGCCGCCCGCAAGGGCAAGCTCGACCCCGTGATCGGCCGCAACGATGAGATCAGGCGTCTGATCCAAGTGCTGTCGCGGCGCACGAAAAATAATCCCGTGCTGATCGGCGAGCCTGGCGTGGGTAAGACCGCGATCGTCGAAGGTCTGGCGCAGAGGATTGTCTCCGGCGATGTTCCCGAGACGCTCAAAAACAAACGCCTGATCGCGCTCGATCTCGCCTCGATGGTCGCCGGCACGAAATTCCGCGGGGAGTTCGAAGACCGCCTCAAAGCCGTACTCAAAGAGATCGAGGAATCGCACGGCCAGGTCGTCTGCTTCATCGACGAACTGCACACGCTCGTCGGCGCGGGCTCCGCGGAGGGTTCCATCGACGCCGCCAACATGCTCAAGCCCGCTCTGGCGCGCGGCCTGCTGCGCTGCGTCGGCGCGACGACCTTGAACGAATACCGCAAATACATCGAGAAGGATTCGGCGCTCGAGCGCCGCTTCCAGACGGTGCTGGTGCAGGAGCCGACCGTCGAAGACACCATTGCCATCTTGCGGGGATTGAAAGAGACCTACGAGATTCATCACAGCGTGCGCTACAAAGACACCGCGCTGGTCGCGGCCGCCACGCTGTCGCACCGCTACATCAGCGACCGCTTCCTGCCCGATAAGGCCATCGACCTGATCGACGAGGCGGGCGCCACGCTGCGCATGCAGATCGACTCGGTGCCGGTCGATGTCGACCGCATCGAGCGCCGCATCATGCAGCTCGAAATCGAGAAGCAGGCGCTGCAAAAAGAGACCGACCGCGCATCGAAGGATCGTCTGCACGCCATCGAGAGCGACCTTGAAAAGCTGCGTTCGGAGTCTACGCAGCTCCGCCAGCGCTGGCAAAAGGAGAAGGAGCTAATCGACAAGGTCAAATCCCTCAAAGAGCAGCACGAGAAGCTGCGGAACGAGCAGGAGGAGGCCACCCGTCAGGGTAACCTGCAGCGTGCGGCTGAGATCCGTTACAGCCAGATGGTCGAGCTCGAGCGGCAGCTCCAGGCGGCGACTCAAGCGCTCGAGGAGCAGACGCCCGAAAGCAGCCTGCTGCGCGGCGAGGTCGATGAGGAAGATATCGCCCGCATCATCGCCAAATGGACCGGCATCCCGATTACGCGCATGCTCGAAAGCGAGATTCAGAAGCTGGTGCACATGGAAGAGCGGCTGCATGACCGCGTCATCGGCCAGAACGAGGCGGTAACGCACGTCTCGAACGCGATCCGCCGCAATCGGGCGGGCCTCAGCGATCCGCATCGCCCGATCGGCACGTTCATTTTCCTGGGGCCGACCGGCGTCGGAAAAACCGAGCTGGCGCGTTCGCTCGCCTCGTTTCTGTTCGACGACGAAAAGGCCATGGTTCGCATCGACATGTCGGAGTACATGGAGAAGCACGCCGTTTCGCGCATGATCGGCGCGCCTCCGGGCTATGTCGGCTACGAGGAAGGCGGGCAGCTCACCGAGCATGTGCGGCGGCGGCCGTATTCGGTCGTCCTGCTCGACGAAATCGAGAAGGCGCACCCGGACGTATTCAACGTGTTGCTGCAGGTGCTCGATGACGGCCGGCTGACCGACGGCAAGGGACGCACGGTGAATTTCACCAACAGCGTGATCATCATGACGTCCAACGTCGGCTCGGGCCACATCCACAACTACTCGCCGATCGGCTTCTCGCTGACGCACGACGGCGACACCGCCAACAACGATATGGCGCGGAAGCTGCTCGACGAGCTGCGGCAGACGTTCCGTCCGGAATTTCTGAACCGTATCGACGACATCATCGTCTTCAACCAGCTCGACAAGCAGCATCTGGGCCGGATCGTTGAGCTGCAACTCGGCTATCTGCGGACGCTGCTGGCCGAAAAGAAGATCGAGATCGAGGTCAGCGAGGCGGCCAAGGATCTGCTGGTCGAGGCGGGCTATGACGAGCAGTTCGGCGCGCGGCCACTGAAGCGAGCCATCCAGCGGCTGATTCAAGATCCGCTGGCGATGGCCATCCTCAACGGCGATTTCGGCGAAGGCGATGCTATCGAGGTTGACCGCGACGGCGACAAAACGGTGATGCGGTTCACCAAAACCGAAGCGCCCGTGCCGGCGGCGGTTTCCTGACCGTGGGCAAGTGACGAGGTTTGTATCAAGGGCTCGGCTGGCTCGAGGGGCGGCTTAAACGCTCCGCGGGCAGCCGGGCCTTTCTTATTTTTTGATCTCGCTTTCGCGTACGTCGATTTCCATCCGCAACAGAGCCGCGCTGTAGGTCTTTCCTTGCGCGTCGGTGCGCAGCGACAGCGTGCCGCCCCCGCCAAGCGATTCATGGAGCAGGAAGTTCAGCGCTCCCAGGTTCGGCAGCTCGTAGCGCTCGACCTCTCCCGCACAGAGTCTCCCGAAGTGAGCCTTGACGCGCTCGGGAGTTACTTCCCTCAGCAGGAGCGGATAGAATCGCGGCTCCCGGGCGATTAAGCCGATGTTGGCCGTGTCGCCTTTGTCGCCCGAGCGGGCGTGGGCGATTTCGATGAGGCGGATACGCATAGGACGCTTAGCCGAGTCCGTCAACAGCTCCTACGAGGCATGCTGGGACGCAGGCACTTCACTCGATTCCTGCTGCGGCTCTCCAGCTCCATCTCCGCTTGCGGCGCGGCCGTCACCATCGGCCGGCTTCTCCTCAGGCGGCATCAAGGCAACATCAAGAACATCTTCCACCGTCTTGACATAGTGGAGCTGCAATTCCGCAATTTGCTCGGGCAGCAGGTCCTCGTCCACGTCGATCTTGTTCTCTTGCGAGAGGATCACTTCCTTGACGCCAGCCCGCCGCGCGGCGAGCACCTTTTCCTTGATCCCGCCAACGGGCAGCACCAGGCCCGATAAAGTGACCTCGCCAGTCATCGAGAGGTATGGCCGGACGCGGCGCCCGGTCAGCAGCGATGCCAGCGCGGTAACGACCGTGATGCCCGCCGAGGGACCGTCTTTGGGAATCGCGCCCGCGGGAACGTGCAGGTGCAGGTCGTTGTTCTTGAAAAACTCGGAGTCAATGCCGAGCTTGTCGGCGTGAGCGCGCACCCAGCTCAAAGCCGCCTGCATCGACTCCTGCATCACTTTGCCGAGATGGCCCGTCAGGGTCATGCCCTTGCCGCCGCCGGGCATCTTGGTCGCTTCGATGAACAGGATGTCGCCGCCGGCTGGTGTCCAGGCCAGTCCCACCGCTACGCCGGGCTTCTTGGTGCGATCGGCGATCTCAGCATCCTTACGGTATCTTGGTGCGCGCAGCAACTCCTCGACGACTTCGGGAGTGACGACTAGCAGTTCGTCTTGTTCCTCAGCCGCACCATCACCGGCGCCGGCGGTCCGGGTCGAAGCATCAGCTTGCTCTCTCTGCCCGTCCTGTGTGGCTTTAGCGGAACGCTTCTCGGCCATCCGGCGCGCCTGCTTGCGGCAAATCGTGCCGATCTCTCGTTCGAGATTCCGGACACCGGCTTCGCGCGTATAGCTTTGAATCAGGTGCTTGAGCGCCGCCTCTTCGAAACGAATGTTTTCCTTGGCCAGGCCGTTCTCCTCGATCTGTCTCGGAATCAAATAGTTCACCGCGATGTGAATTTTCTCGTGTTCGGTGTAGCCTTTGAGCTCCAAAATCTCCATGCGGTCCCGCAACGCATCGGGAATTGGATCCAGTATGTTGGCGGTGGTAATGAACAAGACCTTCGAGAGATCGTAGGGAACATCTAAGTAGTGATCGCGAAACGTATTGTTCTGAGCCGGGTCGAGCACTTCGAGCAGCGCGGAAGAAGGATCGCCGCGAAAGTCGCGGCCTAGTTTATCGACCTCATCCAGCACGAACACGGGGTCGTCGGCGCCGGCCCGGCGAATGCCCTGAATGATCTGGCCCGGCAGGGCGCCAATGTAAGTGCGGCGGTGTCCGCGGATCTCCGCTTCGTCATGGACGCCGCCAAGCGACAGGCGAACAAATTCACGGCCGAGCGCGCGGGCGATCGACTTGCCCAGCGAGGTTTTGCCAACGCCCGGAGGCCCCACAAAGCAGAGAATCGGCCCCTTGAGGGTGGGCTTCAACTGCAGCACCGCCAGATAGTCCAGAATGCGTTCCTTGATCTTCTCCAGATCGTAGTGGTCTTCATCGAGAACCTGTTTCGCTTTCACGACGTCGACGCCCGACCCCGAAGATTTGTTCCACGGCAGCGCGACCAGCCAGTCGAGGTATGTGCGGGTAACGGTGTAGTCGGCGGCGGCCGGGGACATGCGCGAAAGCCGCTTCAGTTCGCGATGGGCCTCTTTGAGCACGTCCGCGGGCATGCCGGATTCGTCGATTTTCTGGCGCAGCTCTTCGACCTCGGCCTGTTCATCGGAATCGCCGAGTTCCTTCTGGATCGCCTTGAGCTGCTCGCGCAGATAGAATTCACGCTGCGACTGCGAGAGCTGGTCTTCGACCTGCGACTGGATCTTGTTGCGCAGGCGCAGAACTTCGCGTTCCTTGTTGAGGTAACGGAAGACGTCTTCGAGGCGTTTGGTAACGTCCGCGGTCTCGAGTACGCTTTGCTTTTCGGCCGAAGGCAGTCCAGGCAGCGTGGCAGCGATGAAATCCGCCGCCCGCCCCGGCTCTTTGATGTTGCTCACCATCGACCCCATCTCATCGGAAAGAGCGGGGGAGAGCTGCACGATTTCCTGAAAGACGCTGAGACAATTCTGCCGCAGGGCTTCGAGCTGCGGCGTCACTTCGGGCTCGTCGTCCGGAATGATTTCGTATCGCACGCGGTAGAACGGCGTCTGCGTGATCACGTCCATGAGGCGAATGCGCTCGAGCCCCTCGCAAAAGATCAGCAGGCTGTTGTTGGGCATCCGCACGACCTTGTGGATCATCGCCAAGGCGCCCACTTGGTAGAGCTCCGAGGGCTCGGGGGTGTCGATGCGGGGGTCGCGCTGCGTGACTACGCCGAGGTATTTGTTCTCACCCAACGAGTTGATCAAAGCGATCGAGCTTTCGCGGCCGATGTTGAGCGGCATCACCGCGTGCGGGAACAGTACGGTGTCGCGCACTGGCAATACGGGCAACTCTTCCGGATACTCCGGCTTCTCTTCGGAGATCTCGGCTTCCTCGACGTCAACGGATCCGGAACGTTTTTTAGCCTCAACTTCGGTCGTCTCGACTTCTTTCGCTTCGGTCTTTTGACCTTCGGCGTGTGGGTCTGGCATGGCCTGGTCTACTTTTTTGGGCATGAGATCAACTCCGGGTTGCGGCCGGCGCATCCACCGTACCGCCCCTTTCCACTGGCATCGCGGCCTCGGGGTAGCTGCCCAGTACGGCCAGCAATTCCGTCATCTCCCCTAAGTGGGACATCGCGTTCCGGACGCGCGTTTCCTCCGGATCACCCAAAAAGTCCAGATAGAACAAATATTCCCAGGGTCTTCCACGCAGCGGCCGTGATTCGATTTTCATCAGATTGATGTCACGCAGCGAGAACGCGGCCAGGCAGCGGAACAACGCGCCCGGTTCGTTGCGGGTGACGAAGACGATGGAAGTCTTCGGCCTGCCCTCCGGTTTGGAGCGCTGCCGGCGCACCTTGGGCGTGAGCAGGAAGAAGCGGGTGTAGTTTTCCCGGTCGTCCTCGATCGAGCGCTTGAGAATCTTCGCCCCATAGTACTCGGCGGCGGCTCGCGAGGCGATCGCGGCAGTGGACAGGTCCGCCTGCTCCATGACCTGTTTGACGCTGCCGGCGGTGTCGTAAAAACTCTCCGAGCGGATCTGCGGATGCGCCGCGAAAAATCGCAGGCACTGGTTCAGCGCTACCGGATGCGAGATGGCTCGCCGGATCTCCGCGAGCTTGGCGTCAGGGTGCGCGATCAGGTTGTGGACGATGCGTACACGGCCTTCGGCAACAATCGGCAGCTTGAAGTTGAGCAGGTGGTCGTAGTTTTCATGCACCGAACCGGCAAGCGTGTTCTCGATGGGCACTACGGCGCAATCGACCTTCCCGTCGGCCAGCGCGCGGAAGACTTCCTCGAACCGCTCACAGGGTGCGTAAACGACGTTGTCTCCCACCAGCAGGCGGCTGGCTTCCTCGCTGAAAGCGCCGCGGGCGCCCTGGAATGCTACTCGTTTTCGAGCCATGGTTTATTCAGCCCGCAGTCACCCGCGAACAATGGGAAACAACCATCGCCAACCCGCCCGCTAGAGTCCAGCCGGCCTCCAGCATGTCGAAACCGCTATCGGGCAAACTCTTCGAAACCCCTTGCAGCGTGGCGACTTCAGCAACGGGCACTGGGCCGTACCCGCGTCTTGCATCGCGGGCGTTGATTGCATCGAACCTCATTATAAGAGCGGGGGCGAATCCAGCATCGACTAGTGCTTCCGCTTGGACTTGATCACCAGCGGGGTGCCCTCGAAATCAAAGGCCCGGCGCAACTGGTTGATAAGAAAACGCTCGAACGAGAAGTGAAATTTGTCTCCCCGGCCTGTAAAGAACACGAAGGTCGGCGGGCGCACGTCGGGTTGGGTGACAAATTGAATCTTCTGCCGGCGCGAACCGGGTGAGGTGGAGCGCTCGAAATCGACCGCCTCCAGGAAGCGGTTGAGTTCGCCGGTTGGAATCCGCCGGCAGGAGGCGCGGTATGCCTTTCGGATCAGTGGGAAAAGCTTCTGCGTCCCCGCGCCGGTGAGCGCCGAAAGGAAAGCCAGGGGTGCGTATTCGAGAAAGCGAAGGTTGTCCCGGACCTGGTGCTTGAAGGCGGGGCGCTGCTCTTTCGAAGCCTGGTCCCATTTGTTCACTACCAGGATCAGGGCTCGCCCGGCTTCCTGCGCGTACCCCCCGATCGTGGCGTCTCCGGCCGTCACTCCCTCGGTCGCATCCAAAATGAGCAGCACAACGTCCGCGAGGCGGATATGGCGCTGCGCCATCACCACGCTGAGCTTCTCAGCCATGAGGGTCGTTTTGCCCTTGCGGCGTATTCCGGCCGTATCGACAAAGCGAAACGTGGTTCTGCCGTGTTCGACATCCTCGTCAACCGCGTCGCGAGTGGTGCCCGGCGTCGCCGATACGATGGAGCGCTGCTGCCCGGTCATTTTGTTCAGCAGCGTCGATTTACCGACGTTCGGCCGGCCGATGATGGCTACCCGGATCAGCTCTTGATCCGACACTTGCTCGCCCTCGGGAAAATCCTTCGCGACGTGCTCAAGCAGCGTTTCGATGCCCAGGCCATGCTCGGCTGAGATGGGAAAGACGTCGGGGATGCCAAGCTCGTAAAACGCCGCTGTGAGATCCTGATGTTTGGCTGTATCGCACTTGTTGACGGCAAGCGTCACGGGCTTACCCGCGCGGCGAAGAAAATCCGCTAGTTCGCGGTCGGTCGCGGTGATCTCGGCGCGGCCGTCGATCAAGAAGACGATCTGCCAGGCCGTTTCGATCGCTGCCTGAACCTGCCCGCCGATCAGGACCGGGAACTCGTTGGTGTCGCCGAACAGCATGCCGCCGGTGTCGATGACGTCGAAACTGCGGTCCCGCCAGCGGACCTCGAGGCGAATGCGGTCGCGGGTGATACCCGGTTCATTACCGACGATGGACCGGCGGCTACCGGTAATACGGTTGAAAAGAGTGGACTTACCGACGTTAGGGCGTCCCACGATGACCAGTGTGGGGCGCGGGGGGGCGCTCATGTTCGATCATCATAACACCGACCGCCGGATGCCAGCCATAACCTATTGGGAATAGGTGGGTTACCCGATGCGAGCAGGATGACTGCTTCGATTCGGGTCCAGGAAACGCGGCTCGGGGTCGTTTGGATCGTCGAAGCGCGCCAAAATGGGTATCATAGATTTCCCTGAATCCCGCGATCGCGCGGTTCGGTTCGGGTTGCGCCAGGGGGAGCATTTTTCGCAGATGGCGGATTCGCAGTATGTGCTGGCGTTCGATGTAGGCGGCACCAAGCTCGCCGCCGCGGTCTTTGGCCTCGACCACCGCCGGCTTTCCAAGGTCCATTCCTTGCCGGCGATGGCGAAGCAGCGCCCCGCGGTGACGCTGATGAACCTGAAACGAGTCGGAGATCAGGCGCGCAAGGAAGCAGGCGTCGACGGTCCTCCGCGCGCGGTGGGTATGGGCAGCCCCGGCCCGCTCGATACCAAAAATGGCCGCCTGCTCGCCGTCGACAACCTGCCCAACCTGGCGGGGTTCAACATGTCCGGCTTCGTTGAGCAGGAGTTCGGCGCGCCGCTGCACATCGAGAACGACGCTAATTGTTTCGCTCTCGGGGAAGCGATGCAGGGCGCCGGCAAAGGCAAATCGATCGTTGTCGGCGTCACGCTGGGCACCGGTTTCGGCTGCGGCATCGTGATCGGCGGCAAGATTCTGACCGGCGCCACCGACAACGCCGGCGAAGTCGCCTACTGCCCGGTCGGCGGCGGCACCTTTGACCAGATGCTTTCCGGCAGCGGTGTGCAACGCTACTACACGCGCGTCACCGGGAAAGAGGCGCCTGAGCCCAAGAAGATCGGCGAAATGGCCGAGCATGGCGATGCCGAGGCGATCGCGGCCTGGCGCTACTACGGCGAAGCCGTGGGAACCGCCCTGGGAACCATTTCCGCGATCCTTGACCCTTCTATCGTGGTCCTGGGCGGGTCGGTTGCCCGCCGGCTTCCGCTGTTCCGG
>JBBDWJ010000267.1:0-15561 GCA_040902925.1 Bryobacterales bacterium
ATTTTTATTTGTGGGCAACGCGTGTCGGTTGGGTGAGTGTCCCCGCCCAGGCACTGTTCGAAGCACTGTGAGGAATTGTGCTGGAAGTTCGCCGCTTAACCAAATACTACACTCGCATTCCGGCTGTCGAAGAAGCTAGCTTCTCGGTGGCCGCTGGCGAAGTGCTTGGGTTGCTTGGGCCCAACGGCTCGGGCAAGAGCACGATCGTCAACATGCTCACCGGGCTGATCGAGCCGACCGAGGGCGAGATCCTTTTCGAGGGCCGCGATGTGCGGCGCGATCCGCTCGCGTTTCGCGCGCTGCTGGGGTACGTTCCGGAAATTCCGCATCTCTATCCTTATTTGAGCGGGCGCGAATACTTGCAGCTTGTGGGGCGGCTGCGGCTGATGCGCGAGCCGGTGATTGCGCACAAGGCTGACCGGCTGATGGAGCTGCTGGGGATGCGCGCTGACCGCCATTCGCCGATTTCCGCCTATTCGAAAGGCATGCGGCAGAAGGTTTTGATCGCCGCGGCGTTGCTCCACAATCCGCGGGTGCTGGTTTTCGACGAGCCGCTTTCGGGGTTGGATGTGACTTCGGCGCTAGTGTTTCGCAGCCTCGTCAAAGCGCTCGCGAACGAGGGTAAAGTCATCGTCTATAGCTCGCATGTTTTGGAGGCGGTGGAGAAGATCTGCTCGAAGGTGCTGATCCTGCAGCGCGGCAAGATCGTCGCCAACGATTCGGTGGCGAATCTGCGCAATCTGATGCAGGCTCCGTCGCTCGAGGATGTCTTTTCGCAATTGGTGCAGCACGAAGACACGCAGCAAGTTGCCGCCGCGATCGTCGCCGTCGTTGGCTCGACGGAAGGCCGGGCGTGAGGATTCCGTTTGAAGGCGCGATCGTTCCCGTGGCGGCGAAATCCCCTTTTCACTGCTTGTTTGATCTCTTTCTCGAACGGCTGTTCTATAACGACCTCATTTCATCGTCGGAGGAAGAACAGCTCACTGTTGGCAACATCCTGGCGATTCTTTCGTTCCCAGGGATGTTTCTGGCGCTGCACCTGATACCGAAATACGTCTTTACGCCGCCTGACGAGCTTCATCTGGCGATCCTTGGCGACAAATGCCTGTTCCTGTCGCTGACGATGGTCATTCTGGCGCTGTTGTCGGTGATTCAGTGGGACAGCCTGTTTCCCGACCGCCGCGACTTCACGGTCTTGAACGTGCTGCCGGTGAAGCTGCAAACGCTGTTTGCGGCCAAGGCTGCGTCGCTCGGGGCGTTGATGCTGATCTTCGTCGCGGTGCTGAACGTGGCATCGCTGGTGGCGTTTCCGATCGCGGCCGGGGAGCAGCACAACTCTGTCACGGGTCTGGCTCGGTTCGGCCTGGCGCACGCGGTGAGCATCGTGGGGGCGTGCCTGTTCGTGGCGTTGAGTTTCGTCGCGCTACGCGGGGTTCTGATGACCTTGCTGCCCTATCGCTTATTTCAGCGGATCTCGCCCTGGGTGCAACTGGTTTGCCTGTTCGCGCTTTTTTCAGTGTTGCTGCTGTTGCCGGCGCTGGTCGGCATCGTTGAACCGGGCAGTGAACAGGGCATGGCCTACGCGCGGTTTCATCCCGCGATGTGGTTTGTCGGCGTGTCGGAATGGCTCGAAGGGCATGCGTCGAGGGAGTTTCAGGCATTGGCGGGGATCGCGTTGCGCGCTTTTCTGCTGGTTGCGGGGCTGGCCGTGGGGAGTTACCTGATCAGCTACCGCACGCACGTGCGTAAATCGCTCGAGAGCCTGGAGCCGGGCTCTTCGCGGGCCGCGTTTCAGGCGCTGCTCGGCAAGCCTATCGATACGCTGCTCGCGGATCGGCCTCGCGAGCTGGCGCTGTTTCACTTCGTGGCCAGCACGATCACGCGGAACGGCACGCAGCGCATGTTTCTGACGGCGTTCGTCGGGCTGGGGCTGTCCCTGGTGCTGGCGAAACTGCTGGCGTTGTTCGCCGGCGCGGGCGCGGAGACGCCGTTTCGGTTGACGGCGAGCTGGTTGACGATTCCGCTGACGCTCTCGTTTTTCGTGCTGGTGGGCATGCGAGTAGTGTTTTTGCTTCCGGCGGAGCTGCCCGCGAACTGGGTTTTTCAAGTTACCGCCACGGCGGCGCAGGAGACTTACCTGGGCGGCGTGCGCAAGGCCATGCTGGCGCTGGGCGTCATGCCGCTGGCGTTGGGCTTTCTGCCGGTGACCGTGCTGTGGTGGGGTTGGGCAGCGGCCCTCAAACATCTGGTGTTTTTCGTGGCTGTGTCATGGATGCTCGTCGAGCTGCTGATGTTTCGCTTCCCGAAGATTCCGTTTACGTGCCCCTACATGCCCGGACAGGCCAACATCATTTTTGTTTGGACCGCCTACGGGATTGCCTTCATGACGTTCGCTTATACGCTGGCGGGCTATGAGCGCGAGTTGATTGAGGATTCCGCGAAGGCAGCCGAGTTTGTGGTGTACGCGGTTATTTTTGTCCTGGCGCTGATGCTCGACCGGCGGCGTTGGCTGCGGCGCGGGCTGTTGCCGGTGTTTCAGGAGCAGAGCAGCGTTGCTTACCAGCGATTGAACCTGGTGCCTTGAAGACGTCGCGGTTTGGCGTTGGCGGATTCGTCATGCACAATGATAGGAAGAATGCTTGCCTTACGCACTCGCCGGTTTCGTTTGAGTTTCACTCTTTGCGCACCTTATGCCCCGTTAGCGTTGCTGCTGCTTGCCGCCGTGGCCGGCACCGGCTGTAGCCAGACGGAGCGTCCCGATTTTTCCGGCTCGTGGGAGCTGGATGCCTCGCAGAGTGACTTTGGGCCCGTGCCAGGGCCTACCCAATCCACGCAGATCATCGAGCATCAGGAACCGCTGCTGCGGCTGACCGCGGATTCGGCGGGCTTCATGGGCGCGGACCACGTGGAGTTCGAATTTCATACCGACGGCACCGAGACGGTCCAAACGATCGAAGGGCGACCCCGCAAGACGCAGAGTTACTGGGAAGACAAGGTGCTGGTTACCAAGTGGGAAATTGACAATCCGGGTCAGCCGCTTTTTGAAATGGTTGACCGGCGCTCGCTTTCCGAAGACGGGCGCACCATGATCGTTAACCGGCAGGTGTATTCGAAGTGGGCCGAGTGGGAACAAAAAGCAGTTTACGTGCGTAAGCCAAGCGGGTAGAGTTTTCCCGCTCAGGCAGGCATGTTGCGGAGCAGCCGGCTGGTTGAGTTTTCTGGGAGGGGCAAGTTGATGAGCATACTCCGTTGTGGTCTTGCCGTGTTGTTGGCGGCGGTTGCGGTTGGAACCGTGTGCGCGGACTGGAAGCAGTTTGGCGGGCCGGAGGTGAATTTTCACGTTGCCTCAAAGGGGCTGGCGCAATCGTGGCCGGCGTCGGGACCGCCAGTGGTCTGGAAACGGGCGCTGGGACAAGGGTATTCCGGCATCACCATCGCGAACGGCGTGCTTTATACGATGTTTCGCAAAGGCTCGAATGAAGTAGTGCTCGCCGCCGACGCCGGCACGGGCAAAACGCTTTGGGAACACGAATACGCGGCCCCGTTTGGATCCGGCATGCAGATGGAAAACGGTTCCGGCCCGCATGTGACGCCGTTGGTGACGGATCAGGGAGTCTACACGATCGGAGTTCTCGGAAAACTGTTGTGCCTCGACACCGCTAGCGGCAAAGTGAAGTGGCAAATCGACCTGCCGGCTAAATTCAAGATGGAGCTTTCCAACCGCGGGTACGCGGCGAGCCCGATCGCCTATCGCGACATGCTTTTCGTGCGCGGCGGAGAAGGCAGCACCGTGATCGCACTGCGGCAAACCGACGGCTCGGTTGTTTGGTCGCGCGGGGATTTCGGTTATTCGGACGCGACTCCCGTTGTTGGCAATGTGGACGGCTTCGACCAGTTGGTGATCTTTGCGGCCGACAGGATTGCCGCCCTGAACCCGCTCAACGGCGATGAGCAGTGGTGGCACCAGCACACAACACGCTACGACCTCAATATCAGCGCTCCGGTCTGGGGCGAGGACGATATTGTATTTTGCTCTTCGGCCTATGGCACGGGCAGCCGCGGAGTTCAAGTGCGGCGTGTTGGCGATCGCGTGGAATCCGAGGAGCTGTGGTTCAATAACCAGGTTCGCATCCATTTCACGAACGCGGTTCGCATCGGCGAGTATGTTTACGGAACGAGCGGTGATTTTGGGCCGGCGCCTCTGACGGCCATTCACGCCAAGACGGGCGAAATCGCCTGGCGGGACCGCACGTTTTCGAAGGCGAATCTGCTCTACGCCGACGGCAAGCTGATCCTGCTCGATGAGGATGGCGCGCTGGGGCTGGCAACGATTTCGCCGTCGGGGATGAAGGTATTAGCGAAGACGAACCTGGCGGCGACACGTCATTGGACAGTGCCGACGCTGGACGGCACGCGTCTCTACGTTCGCAATGAGCGCGAGATGACGGCGTTGGAGCTGGGCGCTGCCGGGCAAGCCCGCTGAAGCAGGCTCAAAGAAAAGCAAGATGGCGCCCGGGCCGGCAAAGCCGGGTGATATACCGCCCTAAGCCATGCCACCTGATATACTGCCCCGCTATGGAACGGTCCGACGTGGAGGGCGCCCCCGCATTGAGGCACGCACGCGCGGTCCGCATCACGCATTGGCTGAACGTTGTGACCTTCGTCGCCCTGACCCTCAGCGGGATCGCGATTCTGACCGCGCATCCGCGGTTCTATTGGGGCGAGACGGGTTTCTTCAATACCCCGGCCGCGTTTGAACTTCCATTTGACCCCATCCTGGAAGAACTCTACGTCCGGGCATGGGGCCGCCAAGTACACTTCCTGGCGGCATGGATCGCTGTGTTGAACGGTCTCGTCTATGTTGGCTGGGGATTGTACGCCGGCCATTTCCGATTCCAGTTCGTCCCCCACGGCAGGCAGCTCCAATGGAAAAGCATCACAGAGCTGGTCGGGCGGCATTTGCGGCTGCAAAATCCGGTGGAGAAGTCCGGATATAATCTCTTTCAGAAGCTCGCGTATAGCGCTGTTGTGTTTGGGCTGCTGCCCCTTGTGATTCTGAGCGGACTCACCATGTCGCCCGGGGTCACGGCGGCGTTCCCGCAACTGTTCACGTTATTCGGTGGACGACAGTCGGCGCGCACGATCCATTTCATTCTGGCGATCCTGCTGGTCGTTTTCGTTGCGGTTCACGTCTTCATGAGTTTTCTGGCGGGCTTCCGGCGAAATGTCGTGCCGATGATCACCGGCGGATACCGCGGCCAGATGAAGGAGGACAAATGAAAGGAAAGCTTTCACGCAGGAAGCTGCTCGCCGGAGCCGCGGGCCTGGGCGGCGGGTTCTTGGCGGCGAGCCAGGCGTCGTGGCCACCGTCGTGCCGCGGCATCTTCGGCGTCAGCGACGCGCTCACGTACACCGCGCACCGCGTGTTACACGTAAATCAACCTCTGGCGCGCGAGTTCGGCCGCGAAATGATCACCCCCAACTTCCCGATCAACGGCACCAGCAATCCGGAGGACGCCCGCTATCAGGAATTGCTGGCCGGGCAATTTGTCGATTGGCGATTGCCGATCGAGGGGTTGGTCTCGAGCCCTGGCGAACTGCCGCTCGCCTTTTTCAAAAGCCTTCCCGCGCGAACACAGATCACACTGCAATCCTGCGAGGAAGGCTGGTCGGCAATCGGAGAGTGGACTGGCGTGCAGCTTTCCCGCGTATTGCAGGAGCTCGGCGCGCTTCCCGAGGCTCGCTACGTCGTCTTCGAAACGGTCGATGGCTGGTGGGACAGCGTGGATATGGCCGATGCGCTCCACCCGCAAACGCTGCTCGCCTACGGAATGAACGGCGGCGATCTTCCCGTGGCGTACGGCGCTCCGCTGCGGCTTCGCGTGGAACGCCAGCTCGGCTATAAGAACCTGAAATACCTGAGCCGGATAACGGTAACCGATCGTGTCGACAACATCAGGGACGGCACCGGATCAGGCTCCTACTCCGCCGATTTCCCTTGGTACGCCGGAATCTAGGGTTTCATCGGCCAAAGAAACCGGCGTTCTTTTCGTCTTTCCGGGAACACAACGGCGGGCTTAGGAGTTGTATGTTTAGGGCCGGGGAGCGGTCTCGAACGAAACCCCATGTCCGCGGCGCGCAGTCACTCTCCGGTCGCTTGTTGCCATCGAGCAGGGTGAGAACACCGCAATTGCTATGAAACTCATCTCCGTATCCGTCGGACGCCCGCGAGACGTCACCTGGCGCGGCCAAGCCGTGAGATCCTCGATTTGGAAGACCCCGGTCGAAGGCCGTATTCCGGTTTCCAAGCTCAACCTGGAGGGCGATCAACAAGCCGATCTCTCGGTGCATGGCGGAGTGGACAAGGCCGTCTACGTCTACCCGCGCGAACACTACGCCGCCTGGCAAAGCGAGCTTCCCGAGCTGGATTTCCCCTGGGGAGCCTTCGGCGAGAACCTCACGACCGAGGGACTACTCGAAGATCAGATCCAGATCGGCGATCGCCTTCGCGTGGGCTCGGCCGAATTCATCGTGACGCAGCCGCGCATGCCGTGCTACAAGCTGGGGGTTCGCTTTGACCGGCCCGATATGGTGAAGCGCTTTCTTCACAGCAAACGCAGCGGATTCTATCTCGCCGTGCTTTGCGAAGGAGAAGTCGCGGCCGGGGACGCCATCGAGTTCATCGATCGGCAAACGACCGGAGTGACGGTCACTGATATTGTGAATCTCTACATCGCGGATTCCGGGAACCAGGATCTGCTGCGCCGCGCCGCTGAGGTCCCGGCCCTTCCCGAGAGCTGGAAAGACTACTTCCGCCAACGGCTTTGGGAAGCCGACGCTTGACGCCGGATCGGCCCGCAACTGCGCGCCCGGCAGCTTCCGATGCGCTGCCGCGGCGCGGTCTTTTGATCAAGCGCGGAAAGGTTTATAAGCGGCCCGAACGCCATCATCCGTTGTACATTCGCGTTCGCGCGGATCTCTGGATACTCCGCTTCGGCTAGAATAACTGCACCAAATGACTAAGCAAACCCTCCCCGGCAGGAACGCGCCGCAACCCGGACGCCGCGCCTTCGTCAAAACCGCCGCTGCGGTGTTCACAACTTCCCTGTTCACCGGAAACGTGCGCGGCGCGAATGAGCGCATCACGGGCGCGTTCATCGGTGTCGGCATGATGGGCTCGGAAAACCTTAGCGTCGCGCTTGAACAAGGCGTCGAGGTGAAGGCGGTCTGCGACGTGTATCAACCGCATCTCGAACGTGCCGGCGCCGCCGTGGTCAAGGCCGGGCAGAAGGCGAAAGAAATCATCGACTTTCGCGATGTGATCGCCGACAAATCGATCGACTTCGTGTGCATCTCAACGCCCGACCATTGGCACCCTTACATGTCGGTCGAGGTCTGCAAGGCGGGCAAGGACGTCTATGTCGAGAAGCCCGTTTGCACGGCGATCAACGAAGGCCTCAAGATGGTCGAGGCCGCGCGCAAGTACAATCGCGTCGTCCAGGCCGGCACCTGGCAGCGTTCGGGCCAGCACTTCCAAAAGGCTTGCGAAATGGTCCGCAGCGGCGAGCTGGGCAAGGTGGCCTTCGCCCGCACCTGGATTTACACCAACGAGCCGCGCGAAGGAATCGGCAATCCGCCCGACAGCGCGCCACCCGCCGGCCTCGATTGGGAACTGTGGCTGGGCCCCTCGCCCGAGCACGCTTTCAATCCCAACCGCTTCGGCGTAAACTCCGGCGGCGCTTCCCGCTTCCGCTGGTTCTGGGACTACGGTGGCGGCCAGCTCGCCGACTCCGGCGTCCACATGATCGACATCATGCAGATGGCGTTCGACGAAGCGATGCCCAAAGCCATCACGGCGCTCGGCGGAAATTTTTGGTTCGAGGATCATCGCGAAACGCCCGACACCATGCAGGTGAGCTACCAGTACCCCGGGTTCACCGGCTCCTGGGAACACCGCTGCAACAACACGGGCGACGGCAGCGCGTTTTCGATGGCAGTGACCTTCCACGGATCACGCGGCACGCTCTACGTAGACCGCGCACGCTACAGGGTGACGCCGGAAAAAGGATCCGACCTTGCGCCAAGCGAGATGCGGCGTGTCAGCGATCCGCACCCGTTGCACTGGACCAATTTCCTCGACTGCGTCAAGACGCGCCAGCGGCCCAACAGCGACATCGAGACGTGCTTCCGTTCGTCTGCGGCATGCCTGCTGGCGAACGCCGCCTACCGCAGCGGCGCGCGCCTCGATTGGGACAACAGCAAGCAAACGGTCCGTCAAAAGGAGGCCGAAAAGTACTTGTACCGCGACTACCGCAGCCCATGGAAACTAGAGGTGTGAGCGCGAGCACGCGCCTAAATCAACTTCGGGGTAAGAAAAATAACGCGAAGCGCAAAGTAGCGACAGGCGCTCTCGCCTGTCCCCCGCGAAGCGGGGCCGCCAGCTCAAAGCGAAGCAGCCAGCATTTACAACCAAGCGTCGCCGCCTCATCGTGAAGCGACTTCTTTCAGACACCAAGACCAATAGCCGGCACAAGATCTAACGACAAACCTGACATGATCTCAAGACGAACCGCCATCGCCGCCCTCTGCGCCGCAATCCCAAGCCGGGCGCAAAAAATCTCGAAGCCGACCTTTGGCCTCCAGACCTACAGCCTGCGCTACGACCTCGAGAAAGATTTCCCCGGCACGCTGGCGCTGATCCGCAAGATGGGCTTCGAAGAGCTCGAGTTGTCGAACTGGCCCGGCCACACCGCCGCCGAATACCGCCGCTTGCTCGACGACAACGGACTAAAGGCCGTCTCCATGATGGCCAGCTATCAGCGGCTCGACAAAGAGGTTCAAACCGTGGCCGAAGACGCCCGGCACCTGGGAGCCAGCTACGTGGTCTGCTCGACACTGCCGCAAAAGAACTACATGACGGACGAGGAATGCCGCCACGCCGCCGAATTTCTGAACAGCCGCGGCGAAGCGTTAGCCGCCGCCAGCCTGAGCTGCTGCTACCATCTGCACGGCACCGAGTTCCACCCCTCTCAGGAAGCCGCTGCTTTGCCGGCCACAACATCCGCGGCCGCCAAGATGACTCCGGCAGTCACAGTGTTCGACACTCTGCTGAAACGCACCGAAGCAAGATTCGCCAATTTCGAGATGGACATCTTCTGGATCGTTTACGCCGGACAGGACCCGGTAAAGCTGCTCCATCGATACCCGGGCCGCTTCCCGTTGACCCACGTCAAAGACATCCGCCCTGGAACGGTTTTGGGCGGCCTGCCCAGGGACGTGCGAGAAGAAGAAAGCGTGCCCCTGGGCACGGGGCTGGTAGACATTGCAGCAGCCCTGAAAGCCGCGCAACAAACCGGAGTAAAACACCACTTCATCGAAGACGAAGCCGTCGACGCCGCCCAGCAGATTCCGAAAAGCCTGCGCTTTCTAGAAACCATAGCCTGGTGACGGCGGCAGAATAGACACTTCGGCGGTCCCGCTTGCCAGGCGGCGTAAGTTTCAATCCCGCTCGTAGAACGGTGGCGGCTCGATGCCAAGCGCCCGCAAATAGACGTACCCCTGACCACGATGATGGATCTCGTTGTCGATGACGTAAAGCAGCAGGTCATGGACAAGTCCGGGGTACTGGCCGAACGCTGTCATCTTTTCCTGAAAACGCTCTGGCGGAATTTGAGCCCAGAAATTCGAGATCTCGCCGGTGCCCTTGTCCCAGAGACGCAAGATTTCCTTTTTGGGAAGCACTTGGCGCGTCATGGATTGATCCCATGCCCCGGTCACGACGCCGCGCACCATGGGCTCAGCCATGCTGAGCATCTCCATGGCCATCGCGCCGAACGGCCGCATGGAACCAAGAGTGAAAGTAAGAAGGGCCTCTTCCGGAAAAGCCTCAATCACTCGCCGCGTCAGGCGGCGGTGCCCCTGCCAGTGCTCCAACAGGGCGGCGGCGGGAATCGTCGGAGTGGAAAGTTTCATTTCGTTGACCATGGCAAAAACCTCAATAGTCTCGATCATCATGCGAACGCAACGACAGCCTCAGGGCAGCGTCACAAGAGTAGCCTAACAATCGTTGCGGACAGAAACGGTCCTCAATGTTGGTCTCACGGGGCGCGGTATCCGCGCTCCCACCGTAGTCCGCTTGCGCTCGCGCAATCAGCTACCCTGGCATAATCGGGGCCACCTCCTGCGCTCAAGCGACGGCGCACCCTTGCTTGCGAAGGCAGCCTTCGCTATCTTGCGGTGGCGCCTTTCGATGGCGCCTTGTGGGGGCAGCCTTTCGGTGGGGCGGCGGCCTTGTGGGTCCAGACTCCATGCAGCGAAAGCACTACGACGTTTGTGTAATCGGCTCCGGCGCCGCCGGTGGGACGCTGGCCAGCCAGTTGGCCCTGCTCGGCGCCAACGTACTGCTCATTGAGGGCGGCTCCTATCGCGACCCTGGCAAACTGCACACGCATGCCTGGCCCTATGAGCCGCACGTCGAGGAAGTGCCTCGCGTCACCATCGATCCGGTCAAGGAACCGTACGAAATGGCCGGCGACGCGAACGTTGATGTCAGCCGGGCGCGGGTTCTGGGCGGACGCACGACCCATTGGAACGCCGTGTCGCTGCGCTTTGCCGCCGATGACTTTCGGGAGTGGTCCGTCAACGGTATCGAGGAAGATTGGCCGATCTCGTATGCGGAACTGGCGCCCTACTACGACCGCGCCGAGAAGCTCATGGTCGTCTGCGGCACTAAAGAGAACCTCGAAGTGTTGCCCGACGGCCAGTTCATCCGGCCTTTGAAGCTGCGTTGTTCGGAGAAGATCCTGGGCCGCGCTTCGGAAAAACTAGGCCTGCGCCTGATTCCGGTTCGCAAGGCGCTGGCGACGGAAGCGGGCCACGGCCGGCTGCCGTGCCACTACTGCGGCCACTGCATGTCGGGCTGCGGCGTTTCGGCGATTTTCAATTCCGCCGAGCACGCCATCCCCCAAGGCCAGGCCACCGGACGCCTCGATGTGCGCACCGGCTGGATGGCTCATCAGCTTTTCCACGACCAGGGCTCTGCGCAACAGCGCCTCCAAGACGCGCGCGTTCGCCGCGTGCGGATCGTCGAGCGCGAGGGGCGGCGCGACGAAGAGATCGAAGCGGATGTCTTTGCGGTTTGCGGCGGCAATATCGAGTCGGCGCGATTGCTATTGAATTCGCGATCGTCGCGTTTCCCCAACGGGCTCGCCAACAGCAACGGCATGGTGGGGCGCTACCTGCATGGCCATTCGACGGCGATGACGCTAGGCTACCTGAGCGGCCTGGCCGGGCGGCGGCCCTCGAACCAGGATGGCGCGACCGACCACGCCTATATTCCGCGCTTCATCGCGCCGCGCGACGCACCTTATCGCGGCGGCTTCGGTCTCCAAATGAACTTCATGAGCTACATGAAGCCTTACCATGCTTCGCACATAAAGGGCTACGGGGCCGCGTTCAAGCGCCGCGTCCGCGAACTGCACCCGGCGCACTCGATGATGACCGGCTTCGGCAAGGTCACCGCCGCGCCGGACAATCGCGTCACGCTACACCCAACCCGTAAGGACGCCAACGGGCTGCCCGTGCCGGTAGTACACTTCCGCTGGAGCGACAACGATCGCGCGCTGCACGCCGACATGCGCGAAACGGCCAAACGCATCTACGAGGCGGCTGGAGTCGAATTGCTCGAACAGCCCGGCGCGGAAACGCCCAGCGGCTTTGCCAGCCACGAGGTGGGCTGTGTGCGCATGGGCAAGGACCCCAAAACTTCCGTCCTCAACGAAAATAACCAGACCCGGGAAGTGAAGAACCTGTTTGTAGTCGATGGCAGTAGCTTTACTACGTTTCCGGAGAAGAATCCGACCTTGACGATCGTGGCCCTTGCGCTTCGAACCGCCGACAAGATTTTGGATCTGAAGCGGCGCGGCGAAGTTTAGCCGGAACGAGGCAACGTCGATGAATCGCAGAACCATTTTGAAACTCATCGCCGCCGGGGTACTACCCGGGCCGGCGCGTTTCGTTTCCCTGGCGCAGGTGAGCGATGCGTATCAGCCTTATTTTTTCTCCGCCGATGAGATGGCCCTGCTCGACCAGCTAGCAGAAATCATCATCCCGGCCGACGAGCATTCCGGCGGCAGTCGGGCGGCTCGAGTCAACCGCTACATCGATGTAGTGGTTTCCGAATCCAACGCCGCTGTGCAGAGGCGCTGGCAAGAGGGTCTGCGGGCGATCAACCAGCAAGCCGCGGACTCGTTCGGTAGTCCATTCGTTCCCTGCACGCCCGAGCAGCAGCAGACAATCGTCGCCACGCTGGCCGCCGGCGAAGACCGCCCGCGGACTGCTGACGCCCAGTTCTTCGTTCTGCTGAAGCAGGCCACGGTGGATGGATACTACAGCTCAAAGATCGGCATTCACGACGAGCTCGAGTATCAAGGCAACACAGCGCTGTCTGAATTCAGCGGCTGCACGCACCCGGAGCATTGACCCGCTGGGTATGCCGCAGGGCTCCCTATCCGTCGGTCAAGCTGACGATGCAGTCAAGCAACGAGCCGATTACCTTCTCGGTAGTTCCGGCCGTCACCACGCCCAGCGAGCCGGAGAACTGGCTCAAAGCGAGCTTGACCAGCGGCATTGGTGCGGAAATCCAGTTCGCGCTGAAGTATTACTTCTAGCGAACTGCTGACACGGGAGGCAGATCGCGATAGTGCGATCGGTAGCAGGGAGATCAGGTCGAAGGCCGCGAGCGATCAGGGGCTACGATTCGGGATACGAGATGGTCTTAAAACTCTACCCGAATACTTCGCGCACCTGGTTGAGGAAGTTGGTGACGATCTCGCGCTGGTCGCCTTGTCCTAGAGCCTCGATTGGCAAAAAACCCCGGTATCCGACTTTGTCGATTACCGCTTTCAATCGCGGCAGGTCGATCGGAGTGCGTTTTTCGCCGTACCAGACGTGTTCCTTCACTTGCCAGGTGCAGGCGTAGGGCACGAGCCTTTCGATTTCTTCGTAAGGATCGCCCTGCCGCAGGCTGCCGACGTCTAGAATCACGCTGAACCACTCGGAATTGACTGCCTCTACGACGCGAATTGTTTCCGCCGCGGTTTTGAGGAAATCGTGGTGGTGCTGCAGTCCGACGATGACGCCGTGCTTTTGGCCGTACTCGGCGCATTCTTTAAACGCCGGGACCATCCATTCGAGAACCTGCTCGAAGCTGTGCCCTTCGGGGACTTGCCTGCCGGAGAACACGCGCACGACGTCGGAGCCGAGTTTGGCGGCGACCTCGATCCAGTCTTTGACCAACTGGATGTGGCCCTTGCGGCTCACGGCGTCAGGCAGCGCGAAATCGTTGCGGACTCCGGTGCCGCTGATGGTGACGCCGTTCATGAAAGCCTTGCGCTTCAGGGCAAAGACGTATTCGTCCTCCGGCGCGTTCGGGTAACCCGGGAAGTAATAGCCCGTCGCATCGAGGGCGTCCAGGTTCTGCGACGCGCAGTAATCGACAACGTCACTGAGCGTCATCGCGCCCGCCATCAGCGGCCGGTTGAACGAGTAGGCGTTGAGCGCGAACTTGATGCGGGTACCGCCGAGCCGTTTCACCTCGCCAAGCGGCACGGCCCAGCCGGGATAGGCGCTCGCCGCCACACCCGCGGCCAGACCAACAGCTTGCTTCAGAAGTTGACGACGTTGCATGGGGCGTTCCTCGTTGCTCTTCGGGAGATATCCATCGCGTGCCTGGTTGCGTACCGCGCGACCAGTATACACCCGCTGCAAATCCGGGCGTTGGACTACGGGGATAGGAGATAGGAGGTTTTGAAACTGCCCCCTTGGAGTGGCCGACGATCCAGTCGCAATCCAGCAAGCCACATCCGTGGATAGGCCGTTATACGTCCGGGTGAGACGTAGCGCTTCAGCTTTTGTTAGTCGGCGGCCGAGTCCGCGAGTAACTCGTTGAGTGCGGCCGGGTCTACTGGCTTGACTAGGTGGCTGTCGAATCCCGCCTCCTCGGTGCGGCGCTGGTCCTCTTCTTGGCCCCAGCCGGTTAGGGCGATCAGCATCATGCCCTTACCCCAAGGCTGTTCGCGGATGCGGCGGCAGGCGTCGTAGCCATTCAGGTTCGGCATCCTGATGTCGAGCAGCATCACGTCGGGTCGGAAGCGCTCCGCCGCTTCGAGCGCCGCCAGGCCGTCGTAAGCGGTCTGGACCTCGTTGCCGCCCAGCCGCAGAAGCATGGCAAGCGAGTCAGCGTTGTCCTGTACGTCGTCCACGACCAGGATACGGCGGGCGGTCTTGGCCTTCGTCGCGCCACTGTCGGCCGGCTCCAGTGTCGGCTGTGGTTTTGGCTCTTCGGCAAGAGCCGGCACGAGCACCGTGAACTCGCAGCCCTTGCCCCTACCAGCGCAATGGGCCTTGACGCTTCCCCCGTGCAGCTCGACCAGCCGCCGCACCAGCGATAGGCCGATGCCGAGTCCTCCTTGGGACCGCTCCAACGCGCCGTCCACCTGAAAGAACATCTCGAACAGGCCGGGCAGCTTCTCGGCGGGGATACCCACGCCGGTGTCCTTGACCCGCACCACGACTTCACCACCCTGCCGTTCGGCGGTCAGCCAGATATGTCCGCCACCGTCCGTGTACTTGGCCGCGTTGGTGAGCAGGTTCGTAAGCACCTGGGACAGCCGCACAAGGTCGGCGTACAAATAAATAGGTTCGGGCGGCAGCGTGACCGTTAGTTGGTGGCCGCACTGCTCGATGAGCGGCCGGCTGGACTCCACCGCCTCGCTGACGACCTCGGCCAGCTCGACCCGTTCCTTGCGTAGCTCCAGTTTGTCGCGCGTGATGCGGCTGATGTCGAGCAGGTCGTCGATGAGCCGGGTCATGTGGGCCACCTGCCGCTCGATCACGTCCCGGCTCAGACAGAGTTCGGGTTCATCCCGCCCGTTTAGGCGGAGCATTTGTACGGCGTATCGGATGGGGGCCAAGGGGTTTCGCAGTTCGTGGGCCAACGTCGCCAAGAACTCGTCCTTGCGGCGGTCCGCCTCCTTCAACTCGTTCAGCAGCCGCAGCCGCTCGTAGGCCACAGTGACGTATTGGCAGATCGTTTCCAGAAAGGCCACTTCGCCCGCGTCGAACTGGTCTTTCATCCGGCTGGCGAAGGAGAGCGTGCCGAGCAGCCGGTTCTCGGCCAGCAGCGGGTTGCAGGCGTAGGCCCGGATGCCAAAGGATTTGACCAACTGCACCTTCGGGTCATCCGACCCCTGGATGTGGGTCGCCACAATGGGCTGGCGGAGCAAGGCCACCGTCCCGCAGACCGCCTGTCCGAACTCGATCCGGGTGATCGTCTGGGCGGTCTCGGCCGGGATGCCCGCGCACGACGCCAGCCGCAGGGCGTCGCCGCTGTCGTCCACCACATAGTTGAAGTAAACGTCCACGCCGAGATGCGGGCCGATCTTCGCGAGCAGACTCCGCAGCATGGTGTCAGGGTCGTCGGCGGCCAGCAGCACCGCCGCCGCCTCCCAAAGCAGCCGCAGCTTCTCTTCCGACCGCTTGCGGTCTTCCACGTCGAGGCAC
>JBBDWJ010000268.1:0-15535 GCA_040902925.1 Bryobacterales bacterium
CGTGGACCTGTTCGCCGACGATCCGGTCCACTTCAAGCAGTTGATCTACGAGATGCGCTTCGACGAAGCCAGCGCGAAGTACGCGATCTTCGGCGAATTCTTCGTCGGGCTGCGCTTCCAGGCTGCGGACTTAGCAACATTCCTAGCCGGAAAGACGCCCTCGTACAACGCCCCAAAGGCCGGCGGCGGACACTAAAAGGCGGTAGGGCGCGACATGCCGCCCCCTCGGCCAACACGATCAACGATTCTAAGAATTTCCCCGCCCGGAAAAATCGCGCATTCAATCCAGCGCATCCACAATCAACGGGTGTCCCAAAAGCGTCTTGCGAACCGGGCACCGCGTAGCAATCTCGGCAAGACGCGCTCGCTGCTCGTCGTCCAGGTCTCCTTCCAGATGCAAGCTGACGGTGATCCGATCGATCATTCCGTCTTTCTGCTCACAATCCTCACAGTCGCGCGCATGGATGCGCTCGATGGCTAGATTCGCCTTGACGTTCCGCAGCGGCCATTTCTTGCGGCGGGCATACAAAAGCAGAGTCATCGTCGTGCACGACCCAAGCGCGCCGAGCAACAACTCGTAGGGATCAGGGCCAAGCCCGTCGCCGACATCTTTGGGCTCGTCGGCAACCAACGCATGATCGCCTGTGGAAACCAGCACGCGCAGGTTTCCAAGGCTTTCCACGATAACATCCGGCATTTTGAGCTTCGCCTCGTTGACCGAAAGCCGCGTGATCGTAGCCCGGCAAATCGCCGTCGATGACTCTTCCCCGCGGCTTACTCCTCAATCCGGTATAGATGGGAATCGGTTCGCAAATAAATCGCCCGCCCCGCGATCGCCGGCGAGGCCAGCGTCCTGCCATCCAGTTGATTGACCGCCAGTCGTTCGAACTCCCGTCCGGCCCGAATCACGGTAGCCTCGCCGCTCTCGCTCAGAAAATAGACGCGCCCGCCGGCCGAAACTGGAGACGCTGAGAATCCGCTGCCCAGCCGCTGCCGCCAGAGTTCCTGCCCGGTCTTTGCGTCCAGGCAGGTCGCGATGCCGTTGTCGCTGACCATGTAAAGCTCATCGCCCACGATCAGCGGCGACGGCGTCAGCGGCACACCACGGCTCCACTGCCAGGCGACATGCGACTTGGTTACGGCGCCGCGGCCATCGGGACGAATCGCCATCAGCACAGGATCGTAAAACCCCGTCGTGATGTATACCATCCCGTGTGCAAACACCGGCCGCGGCACGCCGGAAAATCCAACGTAGTCAACCGACCAAAGCTCTACCCCTGTCTCGAGGTCATAGGAAACCGCATGGTTTCCGCCGGGGCTGACCGCTTGCCTTTTGTCTCCGCGCGGTATCACGAGCGGCGTCGTATAAGCCATTGCACCGCCCTGTCGAGCAGTCTTCCAGCGGATCTTGCCCGTATTCTTGTCCAGCGCAACTACATACTGCTGATCGGTTCCGTCGCAGCTGATCACCAGCAAATCGCCGTCAAGCGCCGGAGACCCGCCGCCGCCGTGGCCGTGCGCATAGCGAAGTTCCTGCGTCTTCCAGATCGTTTCCCCCGAGCGATTCAGCGCCGCGGTGCCGAGCGTTCCAAAATGAACGTAAACGCGGCCAGGCTCGAGAATCGGAGTCGGCGAGGCGTAGGTGTTCTTCTCGTGAATCGACGGCGGCTTGGGCAGCCGGAAAACCTCGACGTTGTGCAGCAGCCGCCCCGAGGCCTGATCGAGCGCGATCGCCCGCAAGGACGCGCCGCCCTCCTCCGCCGTCGTCAGCCAGATCTGTCCGTCGGCGATAACCGGCGATGACCATCCTTCGCCGGGAATCGCTGCTTTCCACGCAATATTCTGCGACTCGCTCCAGCGCAACGGCAGCTCGCTGGCTGGCGATTGGCCCTGCCCGGAAGGGCCTCGAAACTGAGGCCACTCCGCCGCCGCCGTAGCCGCGATGATGACCGGCAGGACGAATCCGCCAACGCGCCAAAGCAATGTGCGAGGGGAACGGTTTGCACCAGGCATCCTCCCAGTGTACCGGTTGGCGCGTATCTGATTGACGACAAAGACAAGACCTCGCGCCGCGCCCGCCGAACGTAACCCATTCGTGTCTTGCTGCCTTATCCGGGAGATAAAAAGTTCCGATTGGACTCTTTCCGCGTCTCGGAATAGCTTAAGAACATGGTGGATAACCCTGGAATGCAAATCAACGATAAGGAGGCTCCAGCAGAAGCCCTTTCCGATGGCGCGTCGCCGGCCGTCACTCTCGAGGTGGATTTTTTGCATCGGATTGGCAGCCGTTTCGCCGCCTCCGACCCGCTTCACGAAGTTCTCGATCAGGTTGTTGAGTTTGTCAGCGAAGTCATTAAACCGGACTCATGTTTTATATACGTACTCCAGAACAACGAACTGGTCTTGCGAGCTTCCAAAAATCCTCACCCCGAAGTTGTCGACCGGCTGACCCTGCGCGTCGGTCAAGGGATCACTGGCTGGGTCGCCAAGCATCGTAAACCCGTGGCTGTCTCCCGGAACGCGGCACAAGACCCGCGTTTCCAGGACTTCAGCGAGTTGCCCGAAGACCGCTTCGAGGCTTTTCTTTCCGTGCCGATCATCAGCCGCGGCCGCTTGGTGGGCGTCTTCAACCTGCAGCACCGCCTGCCTCACATGCACACCCGCAAGGAAGTGCAACTGGTATCAACGATCGGGTTCTTGGTGGGCTCGGAAATCGAGCTCGCGCGGCTGGAAAGCGAGGTTTCGCAACTCTCCGATCAGTTGGAAACCCGCAAGCTCGTCGAACGCGCCAAAGGCATCCTGCAAAGAGAGTTGGGACTCGACGAGGAAAACGCCTATCTCACGCTACAGCGTCAAAGCCGCCAGCGCCGCATGACGATGAAGGAAGTGGCCGAAGCCATCGTGCTATCCGACGACGTCAAACGCAGCCAAAAAGACGACTAGCAACCAACTGGATAGAAATTCTTTGCGCAGAAAGCGGAGCCGCCCGCGTTGAAAGCGGCGGCCCGCTACTGTTTCGTCCGCAGCCAACAACGAATCGCCGCAGGCGACCCGAGCCCCACTCGCAAGAGTGGGGTACTAACTGGACGCTCCCGCAACGATCCCTTCAGGCCAGACGCCGGCGCAGGCCACCTGCGCTCCGATGCACCCGCAGCCTCCAAGGCGCCGGCTCCGCCACCAAGCGACCGCGCACAAACCCCCAAAGCACGAGTCGGCGAGCTGATTTTTGGGATGCGCCAGACGAACTACACCCTTGACGTTCGCCGGCGGTTTCCTCGTCCGGCAAGTCAGGGGCACAGCTTTCCCAACGCCTGTTGAATGACGTTGGTTGGCCGTCCGTTTTCGATGTTCGAATCGCTCAGAAGGAGCGCGAATCGCTACGCGGTCGTTGCCGATCCCGGGGAGGATCGTTGCGTATCGAATTCAGCAAAGCTCGGTGGAAGGAGCAAAGCTTCCCATCGGGAGCGGGGTGCCCGCATTTTTGGCAGTTCCCGCCGTTGGTCAGCGAGCGCTGCTGCTTCTCATACTTCCCGTTGGGATTCCCGTTGGGAACCGAGCCGTTTTTCTGGCGGTTCTTCTTTTTCGATGGCCGCGGTCGTCCCGCAGGTCTCGATGAAGTGCGTTCTTGCATGTGAGAATAGACTGTCCTTCCGAGCCCGGTGATTCCGCTATACTCCGCTACCGGCGCTCGCGTCTAAAGTAGGTTTTGTTCCTCGGCCCACCCGTTGGTGGAATCGGGGCTGTTGAAACAACATCCCAGGGGGGTGTGGTAAGTTACAGTCGAGACTCTGAAATTGCAGCATACACTAGCCCGCCGCAAACTTCAAGCCCTAGATACCGCACCACACTTATTCTAAGGGAAACACCTAGGGGACCGCTGCATTGATCTCATCGGATAGACGCCGGGACGAGCCTAAGGGTTGCGCGTTTTTCGGGTGTCGAAAAACCCCTACTTTGTTCTCATCGGCCTTTTGGGACGGATCTCTGCCGTACGCAACTCCGTACCGAATGACCGGGTTTACCGGCCGCCCTCTAGTCTCGACAAGTACCCATTTCGCCGCCGCGTGAAACCCCGCCGCGTGGAAACCCTCGTGCCGCGTGTTCTGAGACCGCGCTGAACCGCGCTGACAACGGCGCTGACAAGGGCACTCAGTAGTTCACCGTCATGTCCCGCCAGTTCTTGCCGACTTTGATGTCGGCTACCAGCGGCACTTTGAGCTTGAAGACCGCCTCCATTTCTTTCTTGACCATCGCCGCCACTGCGGCGGTCTCTCCTTCGGGCACCTCGAACAACAGCTCGTCGTGGACCTGCAGCAACATCAGAGCCTGGTTGTTTTCGTCCCGCAGGCGGCGGTCGACGCGGATCATGGCCATCTTGATTAAATCGGCGGCGGAGCCCTGGATCGGAGAGTTGATCGCGGTGCGCTCGGCGAAGCCCCGCGCGGCCGGGTTCTTCGCGTGCAGGTCGGTGATCGGCCGCAGGCGTCCGAACATCGTTCGGCTGACGCCCGATTCGCGGGCCTGCTCGATCGTGCCGTCGATGAACGACTTGACGCCGGCGTAGAGCTCAAAATAGGCCTGAATGTAAGCGCGGGATTCCTTTTGCGGAATGCCTAGCTGTTGCGAGAGGCCGAACGGGCTCAGCCCGTAGACGATGCCAAAGTTGACGGCTTTGGCGCGGCGGCGCTCATCGGCGCCGACGGCAAGCGGGGGAATGCCGAAGACTTCCGCGGCCGTCCGGGTGTGGATGTCTTCGCCCTTGCGGAAGGCGTCGAGCAGCGTCGGGTCGCCGGAGAGGTGCGCCAGAATGCGCAGCTCGATCTGTGAATAGTCGCCCGCCAGCAGGTTCCAACCCGGGCGCGAGATGAAGGCGGCGCGGATCTGACGGCCGAGCTCGGTGCGGACCGGAATGTTTTGCAGGTTGGGGTTGGACGAGGAGAGCCGTCCGGTGGCGGAGCCAGTGGGGTTGAAAGTCGTGTGCAAGCGGCCCGTTTGCGGGTCGATCAGCAGCGGCAGTGCGTCAACGTAAGTATTTTTCAGCTTGGTGTACTGGCGGTGATCGAGGACCTTGGCGGCGATCTCGTGGGCCGTGGCGAGGCCTTCCAGCACATCGGAGGCGGTCGACAACGCCTTGCCTTTCCCGCGCCGCACGGGCGCCGGTAGGCCGAGGTCTTCGAACAGCACTTTGCCAAGCTGCTTGGGTGAGTTGATGTTGAAGGTCGACCCCGCGATGGCGTGAATTTCGCGGGTGATGGCATCGATGTTTTTTCCCAGCTCCATCGAGAGGCTGGCGAGCGTCTGCGCATCGACGAGGATTCCCGCTTCCTCCATTCCCGCCAGCACGGCCGCCAGGGGCAGCTCGACTTCTTCATAGAGTTTTCTCAACTCTTGCAGATCGAGGTCGCCGGCGAGCGATTCGCCGAGGTGGCGCGTCAGATCCGCGGCGCGCCCCAGGTCGCCTTCGACCTTTTCGCCGAAGCGCAGCGCCACGGTTTTAGCCAGCGAGTAGTCGGAGCGGCTGGAGTCGGCCAGAAACGCGGCCAGCATCGGGTCATCGACGACTCCGGCCAAGAGGACTTTTTGGCGGGCCAGCGTGCGCATCGCGGCCTTCGAATCGTAGACTCGCTTCGCTTTGTCCCGGTCCTCGAGAAAGCCCTTGGCGGCCGGCAGCAGGTCGCTCGGAAGCAGCGCTGCTTCGCCCGCACGCGCGCAGAAAGCGATCGCGCCCGGTGCAAGACCCTGGCCGAGCGCGCTATCGACGGCGATGCTGACCGGCGTGAGGGACGCTTTCGCCTCTTCCGCGGCAGCCGAAATTTTGGCCAGGGCGTCGTCAAGCCAGGCGCGGAATTCTTCGGCAGTCTTCAACTCGCGCGTTTTGGTATCGGCTTTCTGCTCGGTGAGATCCATCTGGCCCAGCAAGCTCGTGAACTCGAGCTCCTGAAACAGATCCCGCAGCGCCTCGGGGTCGGGCTCGCGCGCTTCAAGCGCCTCGAGATCGACCTCGATGGGCGCGTCGGTCGCGAGCGTCGCCAGTCTCTTGCTGAGCAGCACCTGCTCGCGGTTCTCGAGCAGGCTCTCGCGGTAGGTCTTGCGTTTGATTTCCCCTGCGTGGTCGAGCAGGTTTTCGACGCTGCCGTATTCCGCGATGAGCGCCTGCGCGCCTTTTTCGCCGATGCCTGGAGCGCCGGGGATGTTGTCCACCGAATCGCCCTTGAGCGCCAGCAGATCAATGATCTGCTCGGGGGCGACTCCCATCAGTTCCTTGACGACGTGGGGAGTGTAGATGAGATCGTCCTTCATGGGGTTGAGCATGAAGACGCGGCCGCCGACGAGCTGCGTGAGGTCTTTGTCGCTCGACACGATGTAAACGTCGATGCCCTTGCCGGCGGCTTGCTTGGCGAGCGTCGCGATCGTATCGTCGGCTTCGTAGCCTTTGTGAGCCAGGATCGGCATGCGCGACGCTTCGAGCAGCCGGCGGATATAGGGCATCTGCCGGGCGAGATCGGTGGGCATCGCTTCGCGGTTGGCCTTGTAATCCTCAAAGGCTTCGGCGCGAAAGGTGGGGCCTTCGCCTTCCCAAACGGCGGCCACATACTCGGGTTTGTGGTCGTTGAGCAGCCGGCGAATCATCGTCGTGAAAATGTAGGCGGCTTCGGTGGGAATACCCGACGAAGTGCGCATGGAGGGCACCGCGGCGCGGGCGCGGCCATAGAAGGCGCGAAAGATCAACCCGAAGGTATCGATCAGAAACAGGCGGGGGGCGATGGCGGCCATGGCCCTTTACTTTACTTCAGTGCGACGAGCCTTCGGTCTGCTGCGGGCCTTCCCCCATTTTTGCCTTTTGTCTTTTGCACTTTGCCTTTTGCCTTGCCCCATACCCAACCCGCTTCAGGGCCGCAACCCAACGGCTTCAAGGCGATACAGCGTAGCGAAAGCTTCTAGCGGGATTGCGCGGCCGTTTTAGGCACACCGGCGGCCTGCGCCGCGGTCCTGCGCAGCAGCACCCACACTCCGGCCGCGACCAATCCCAGCGCGACCCATTGGGTGGCGCTGAGCGGCCCGCCAAAAGGGAAGCTGCGCTCAACATGGTCGCGAAGAAACTCGACGCCGAAACGGAAGCTGGAGTAAACCACCAGGTAGAGCCCGAGGATTGTCCCCGGCAGGTGAGGCTTGCGGAATCGCGCCAGCAGAAATAGGGCGATCAGGAACGTGCCAAACGCCTCGTAGAGCTGCGTCGGGTGGAGGTGAATGCCCAGCGGCACGCCGACATATTCATGCGCCAGCGGGTTGGTAAAAGCAACCGCCCAGGGGGCGTCGCTAGGCTTACCCCAGCAGCAGCCGGCGGCGAAACAGCCCAGACGCCCGATCGAGTGGCCGATGGCAACCGCGGGGGCAAAAACGTCCGCCGTGGGCAGCACCGGCAGCCCAACGCGCCGGGGATACCAAAACGCCACGGCCAGAGCCGCCAGCAGTCCGCCGTAAAAAACTCCCCCCGCCTGCAGCCACGAAAGCGAGAACAAGCGGCCGGGGTTTTCCACGTAGACGTCAAAGTTCTGGGCGATCAGGAACACCTTGGCGCCCAGAATCGCCGCCAGCGCCAGGTAAATGCCGAGGCTGTTGACTTTCTCGACGTCAAGCCGCGCGCTGCGAGCCAAGCGGGAGGCGACGTACAGAGAGACAAGAAAGCCGAGCGCCACCAGCACACCGTAAGTGGGCAGCGAAAACGAGCCAATGGTGAATAGTCTCGGGCACATAGGCGGGGCTTAAGCCGATTTGGCCTCCTGGCTCTCTTGCGGGGCGTTACGCAGCGCATCGGCGAGCACGAGGCCCGCGCCGATCGTGATGCAGCTATCGGCGACGTTGAAGGCGGGCCAATGATAGCCGGCAATGAAGAAATCCAAGAAATCAACCACGTAGCCGTACGCGGCCCGGTCGTAGAGGTTGCCGACCGCCCCGGCCAGAATCAAGCACAGGCCAATGTGGCTCTTCCCGGCCGTGGTTCGAGAGTTCCACAACAAGTAAACGACCAGAGCGACAGCCGCTGCCGAAACCAGCGGCACGATCCCATTGCGGACCAGGGGCGCCGAGTCGGCAAGCAGGCTGAAAGCGATGCCTGTATTGCGGGTATGCACCAGCCGAAAAAAGCCGGGGATGATCTCGCGCGAAGAGTAGAGCGGCATGGCCGCGGCCACCAGGGCCTTCGTCCATTGATCGAGAGCCACAAGGCCCGCAGCCGCCCCTAGATAGAGGAGTTTGCGACGCCACAGCGAACTGCTAACCGGCTGGTCCACGACAACTCTTCGCGGGGCGTATACGCCCTTTGGGACGAAATATTACCCGGCGGCGGTCTGGAAGCCGATCCACGCCGCTGGGGTCTTTTCGGAGCTCCTGATGATAGAACGCCCGCGGAATCGGCCGGGTTTCCGGCCCAGGAGTGACCGCCGCAGCGTCCCCCGTCAGTCTACCGTAGTTGCCTTGGCCGGCTCTCAGGGGAAATGGACCACCTGGAAACCGCTGTCGCGCCGGCGGCTCGCGATTTTCAGGCTGAACTTTTGCGGTGGGAAAATTTCCGGCCTGAGTTTGGCGTTTTTCGCCGCGTTGACAGCGGCCGATGCCGGGCTGGCAATGCGGGCCGCCGAGGCCGGGATTGGGCGTGGCGGCGGCCGCCGGCAGGCGGGATAGCCCGCATGAAACCAAGGATTTAACACTCTGGGGAGGCCTCAGGGCCTTGCCACGCTTGGTCCGGGGCCTTACCATTAAAGATAGGAGCCGACGCGGAAGCAGGTTGCCGGCGCTTGGCGTTGCGGTTCGTGTAACGAGCCCGGGGTTAGGCCCGTCCCATAGTTTGTGGGGCGGCGGGAGTCGTTAGGGCTTTGACCAACATGGAAACGACGAAATCGGCGGCAGGCAGGTCGACTGAACTGAGCATCGGAAAGATGACGGTAGACTCGATCTACGAGCCCTGGTACAAGTCGTTTGCCAGCCAGGTTGGAGAACTGTTTCAACCGCAGCCGCCGAAGCAGCCCTTGCCTCAGTACCGGCCCGCGCAGCCAGGGGAATTGGATTTCGGTTCTTCGATGGAGTTGACGGCGCTTCACCAGCCCTGGTTCGGCTCGCTCATCGACCATTTCAAGACCGCCTCCGACGAAAAGAAACAGCCGCCTCTCAAAGTCAGTTCGAAGCCGGTACCGGTCAAGAGCATTTGGGGGCTGTACGACTTCAAACAGAAAGGCGTCGGCGTCTCAGCGGCCGCGCACGTAGTGGTCGTGGCGCTGGCCTTCGGGCTTTCCGCCGGCGAAGCCAGAGAGATGATTCCCAGCGACTCCATCACGCTGGTGATACCCGTCGACATTTCGCCTTACCTGGCGCAGTTGCAGGTTCCAAACGCGCCGGCGAAAGACTCGGGCGGCGGCGGCGGCGGTGGAACGAATTCTCCGCTGCCCGCGAACAAGGGCAAATTGCCACGCTTCTCGATGGAGCAACTGACTCCTCCAACTCCGATCATTCGTAATGAAGACCCTGAGCTGGCGGTCGAGCCGACCGTGCTTGTGCCGCCTTCGACCATCGTGCCGCAGCTTGATAGCAAAATCTTCGGTGATCCGCTGGCTGCCGTAGGACCGCCCTCGGCGGGCACGGGCACTGGCGGCGGCATCGGTTCCGGCACCGGTACGGGCGTTGGCTCCGGCCGCGGCGGTGGCGTTGGGCCCGGTTCTGGCGGCGGTATCGGCGGTGGCGTGTTTCGCGTCGGCGGCGGCGTCTCGGCGCCCCGGCTAACCTACAAAGTTGAGCCGGAGTATTCCGAAGAAGCGCGCAAAGCCAAATACCAGGGTACGGTCGTTCTGGCGGTTGAAGTCTGGCCGGACGGCGGAGCGCACAACATCCGCGTGCTGCGCAGCCTCGGGTTAGGCCTGGACGAAAAGGCGATTCAGGCCGTCGAGAAATGGAAGTTCGTCCCGGGTCGAAAAGAAGGCAAGCCGGTTCGGGTCGCTGCAACGATCGAAGTGAATTTCCGCCTGCTCTAGCCTGTTGCTGCACGCAAAAACCTGACCACGAAACAGCAGCAGCTTTCCCGGCAATCCGCGAACCGCGAGTGATCCCGGAGCCTGCTAGCCTGTTCGCCGCTCCCGTTTGACCTGATCCGCAGGTGGTCGCCCCCAGCAGCCTTTGGGAATCGAAGCCCGTTCCAGCCATCCAGCCCGATAGCTGGCGTTGCTGTTTGGGACTGGCTTCTCCGCAGCGGCGATCGGTGATCTCTCCGCCAAAGCGGAAGGTATGGTTAGGGCAGTCTGGCAAAGCGGGCGAGTTGCTAGAGCGGCGCAGCCCTGTTTATACTGAACTGCAGTACGCAGCTACCTTGTTGGGAGGTAGTGTAACGGTAACACGACAGATTCTGGATCTGTTTATCGGGGTTCGAGTCCCTGCCTCCCAGCCACTCATTAAGTTGTTTATTATCAACAAGTTATTAGCTGCAGATACCGCTTTTTAAGGGCCGGTTTTGTGCTCTAAATCGTTGATTACAAACGAGTTACCTCTTAAGACCGAACTCCCACCCCAATAAGAACCTTCCATGGTCGTTCGCAACGATTCTAACTGACTCAGTAACAATGGTTTAGCAGTCCTATTACGGGAGTGTAGATCTGCCTGCGACGCGCGTATCCTGTCTATCCTTTCCATTGGGTCTATCGGTTTCCCGCAAAAATGGATACCAAAATGGACACCAAGCGGTGATACGGCGGCAAAACGCTCTGGACCCATACGGTATCGATCTTGAAGGACACAAGAGCGCCGGCGTGAGAGCGGACAGCCGGGGCGAATCCGCCTGAGTCACCTCCAGAAGGTGATTGCTGGCCTTGCCGCAGCGCATCGCCCGAGTGGGACTGGGCATCGCAAGGTTCCTGACTAACGGTTCCGCTCGTCCGGGCTGGACCCGTAAACCCGAACGGACAACCTGCCCAGACGCTCGGATTGTCCCGACACTGTCGAGACAATCGATGCGATCGGGACGGCGGCGGCTGCGAACCGCTTCACGAAGGAATTAAAACTTACGGACGCGAAGGCGCGATGGCAACGCCTCACCGGTCGTGCGTGTCACATTGTGTCTCGCAAAGTTCAGTGATGAGTTTGAACGGCGCGAGCCGCGCATCGCTTCGCGTCCAGCGCCTCCCGGTTTTCGCCGCCACGCCAGGTCATCAGAGCCCCTTATGCCGCAGCAGGTAGAACAGTACCGGAGTGATCACCAACGACAACAGCATGGAAATTGCCACTCCGCCGATCACCGCGATAGCCAGAGGCTGCAAGAGTTGAGCGCCAGAGCCGACGCCGATCGCCAGCGGCAGCATCCCGAAAATCGTCGCAAGGGCTGTCATGAGGATAGGCCGCAAGCGCCGGCTGTCCGGCGTGAAAGATGGCCTCTCGCAATGGGTAGCCCTGTCCGGTGAAGTGCTGCTCCGAATCCAGCATCAGAATGCCGTTCTTCTGCACGATGCCGACCACCATGATCAGGCCCATGAACGAGGAAATGTTCAGGGTGGTATGCGTTGCGTACAATGCCAGCAGCGCTCCGGAGCCGCAAAGCACGGTCGCACCAAGAATGGCGATCGGGTGGGAGAAGGATCGGAATTCGAACACTAGAATGATGAAAATGAGAACCATTGACAGCAGCAACACTTTTGTCAGTCCGGCGAATGACTCCTGCTGAATCTGATAGAGTCCGCCAAATTCCACGGCGGTGCCGGGTGGGATGGATACCTCCTTGAACAACCGTGCTTGGATCTCGGCCATTGCCGAACCCAGATCGCGACCTTCCAGGCGCGCGGTCACGGCACCGAGGTTCCGCAAGTTCTCCCGCCGAATCTCTGTCTGGCCTTCCTGCATCTCTGCACGCGCCACGCTCGATAGGGGCAAAGTCTGGCCCGTGGGCGATGTAATCAGGAGGCTCTTGAGTTTTTCCGAACTGGACCTGTACTCGAGCGGGTATCGAACGCGGAGGCCAATCAACCGGTCCCCGCGAATCATGTTGGACGCCAGCTCCCCGTCGAGAATCGCGGATTCCAAATCGGCAACGTTCTGGACGCCGAACCCGGCCCGCCGGGCATTCTCGGGGTCCACTCGAAAATTGATCGCCGGGCCAATGACAATGGTCTGGTTGACGACATCGACTACGCCTTTGACCTTTGGCAGCCACTCCTCGACCGCTCTCCCGACCGCCTTGAATTTTTCCGGATCGTCGTTATAGATCTTGACTTCGATGGGCTGTGGAGACCACGCGAGGTCGCCCACCAGGTCCTCCAGAATATGCGGAAACTCCACCTCGATCGCCGGCTCCGACCGGGTGGCCTTGCGGCGCAGCTCGGAGGTGACTTCCTCAAGCGAGCGGCTTCTCTTCGCCTTCAACTTGATCAAGAAATCGCCTGTATTCGGCTCGGCGATCGCGAGGGCGAGGCGTGCACCCGTGCGCCGTGAGTAACCTTCGATCTCCGGAGTTCCTCGAAGGAACTCCTCAATATGGTTGAGAACCCGGTTCGACTCGACCAGCGACGTGCCCGGCGGCATCCGGTAATCGAGCACAAAAGCTCCTTCGTCCATGTCGGGCAGGAATCCGCTACCAAGATGAAGATAGAGCGCTGCCATGATGACCAACACGCCCGCAGCCACCGCCAGGATGCTCTTGGTGTGCAGGAGAGACCAGTGCAAGACCAGCTCGTAGCGAGCCGTCAGCCACCGGAGAATGCGCCCCTGGTCCGCTCTCTCCGCTTGCTCGAAATCGGCCTCCACAACTCCCACCCTTGGTTTCAGAAGCAGCCCGGCCAGGACAGGCGTAAAGAAGATGGCAAGGATGAGTGAGGCAAACAGGGCCGTCACGAGTGTCATTGCCAGAGCCCGAAAGAATACGGCCGTGATCCCGCCCAGGAAGACAAGTGGGACGAACACAACAATAGGAGTGAGTGTCGATCCGATCAGCGCCGGCGTCAGCTCCTCAATTGCGCTCTTGGCCGCGTCCATGGGCGACTTGCCCATGGACAGATGGACAGATGGACCATGATGTTCTCCACCATGACAATCGCGTCATCAATGACGACACCGATGCAGGCTGCCAGTCCGCCCAGTGTCATCAAGTTGAAGCTCATATGAAACAACGGCATGAAGACAATGGCGATGAACGTGGCGATCGGGATCACGATAGCGGCGACGATCGTCGTTCGCCAGTTCTTCAAGAAACAGAAAAGCACGACGACGGAAAGAAACACACCGATAATGATGCTCTCCGTGACTCCAGAGATCGACTCCCGAACGAGGATGGACTGATCGTAGTAAGTCGAAAGTTCGATGTCAGGCGGCAGAGTCTTTCTAATCTCGCGGAGCTCGCTGTTCACCGCATCGGCAATTTTAACGGCGTTCCCATCCGGTTGTTGCAAGACGTTGACCAGCACCGCGGGGCGGCCGTTCGCTGTGACGATGTTGTAGACTGGGCGCTCTCCGGGAACTACCTGAGCAAGGTCCTTCACAAGGATGGGCGTGCCCTTCACCACATCGACGACCGTGTCCTCGACTTGTTCCTTGCTTTCGAGCAGTCCCGTCACGGTCGTCAAGTAAAGGTGATAGTTTTCCTGTAGCATCCCCGCGGCCTGAATGACGTTGCTGCCGCGGATTGCGTCCACCACTTTTGTGAGCGGCATACCGTAGCCGTTCAGCTTCTCTGGGTCGACGACAATGTGATATTCGGGAGGCCGCCCGATCCGGGTCTCCGCGACACCGGGAAGGCGATAGAGCCTCGGCGCGAGATTGTAGTAGGTCAAGTCCCACAGGTCCGCCAAGGTGCGCGTCGGCGACGTAACGCTGAAGCCGACCATCGGAAACACGGAAAAGGTCAGCCTGTTCACGTAGAACCGCACACCCAGCGGCAGGTTGGGCGTGATCTGCGAAATGCGGCCCTGCACCAGGTGCAGCGCATTCAGAATGTCCACATCCCAACGGAAGAAGACATTGATCTCGGTGGACCCTCGAGCCGTTACCGAGCGCATGGTGGTAATGCCTGGGACTAAGCGAATCGCTTCTTCGAGGGGGCGGGTCACCGTCAACATCTGCACGTTGACCGGAGCGATGCCGTTATCAACGAGAATCACGACGCGCGGGAAGTCGGTCTGCGGGAAAATGGAAATCGGAATGCCAGGGATCATCACGACGCCCGCGAGGGCGCAGCTTAAGATCACCAGGACTAACCCCCTGCCATGGGCCTGGACGAAGCGGGCGAGCGCACCGGTCATTTCGTGGGCGTCTCCCGAGGCCTGGGCGCCTCCGCCCAAGTGACCGCCGTGCCCTCTGGAAGGCCGTACCCGCCCTCGATGATCACGGTCTCACCTTTGCTCAGGCCCGTTTCGATCGGCACACGCCCCGCACTTGGCGAATTCGTTTCCACGTGCCGCTTCCGTGCTTTCTGATCAGGTCCCACGACCATCACAAAACCCTTTCGGGTACCTTCCTCAAACTGCAGGGCCGCAAGAGGGACAACACTCGCTTTGGATAGTGAAGCGATGACGATCTGGAGCGATCCGAACACGCCGGCTCGGAGTCGCCGATCCTCGTTGGGGATCTCGCACCAGACCTCTACGGTTCGCCGTCCGGGATCGACAGCGTGGTTGATCACTGTGACCCGGCCGGCATAAGCCGCATCCGGCGTGTCCGACGGAGTGAGTGAGCAGGCCGCGCCACGGCGAGCCGCGTATGCGTCGGACTCCGGCACCTGGGCTCGGGCTACCGCAACCGAAAGGTTGGCGACAGTGAACATCGGCGAGTCGGGCTTCGCCATGTCGCCAGGGAAAACGAACTGCTCGGTGACGGCTCCCCTGAAGGGACTTTTCACTTCGGCAAAGGCAAGTTGGGCGTCGATGACGGACAAGCGTCCGCGAGCCTGCTCGATGCGGCTTTGCGCGATCCGGATGTCACGATCCACCGACTGATTTTCCAGAAGCTCCAGGGACCTGGCCGCGACTTCATGGTTCGTTTTCGCCTGCGCCAGTTCCGTCTGGCTGACGTCCAGGTCGCGGTTTGGGATCGCGCCCTGCTCGAAAAGTTGCTTCCGCCGTTCGTAAAACTTCTCCGCCTGACTCAACGCAGCCTGGGTTGTGGCGACCTGTCCTCGGGCGCGCTCGATGTCGGTGGGTATTGTGCCGGCGGTGACCATTTCGAGGGTGGCTTCCGCATCAGCAACCGATGCCGCAGCCTCACTCCGTTGGGCGACAAGGTCCTGGACGTCCAATCGAGCCAGAACTTGCCCTTTGCTCACCCAATCGCCTTTCCGGGCGTTGATCTCACGAATGGGCGCGGTGATCCGGCCAGCAATGTTGGCGACCTCCCGATCGAGCCGCGCGTTGAGGTAGTTCGCAATACTGGAGTATCTGTTCGAACGAGCCTGCGCCAATTGATTTTGCGCGATCACTACATCGAGAGCCGCTCCTTCACCACCCTCGTACCGCACACGGCTTAGCCTGACCTTCGCAGCTAAAAGGCCTTTGCGGCCTGGCGCCAGACCAAACTC
>JBBDWJ010000269.1:0-15496 GCA_040902925.1 Bryobacterales bacterium
TCCCCGGCAGCCGGCTGGAGGAACACCGGCAAGTCGAAGCATTACCAGCCGCGCGCGTAATCGCTCGCGGTGGAATGCAACGCCATTCTCAAGGCTACGATACCGCTCGCTGGAGGCGCAAACGCGGCGAGTTCACCTAAAGGATTACGACCCTACTCAAAAAAGCTGATTACGGCCTACGCACCCCAGCCTCCGCGGCAGGCCATCGATCATGGCGTCCAACGCAGCAAAAAATCGCCGCTGGCGATCCGAGCCCCACCCGCAAGGGTGGGGCCACCAGCTTCTCAAACTGCCCCCAGCTTTAAAAAGTGCAAGTTCCGGCGCACCTCTTGAAGCAACTCCAACTAGCCCAGCTAAACCAGACCGTGAACAATAGTGTCGACCCCGCCCTTGCGGACGGGGCTCGGATCGCCCGCGGCGACTACCGTGCCCTTCCTGACAACGAGACCCCTCGCCCTCCCCACCTTTCCCTCGTGCCCGTGTTGTGCTGAAGTAAAGACGTGCAATTCGAAGTCGGCGACGATGACGCGGGAAAGCGGCTGGACCGTTTTCTGGTCGAACGCATCCCGGATACCAGCCGGGCCCGCATCCAGGAATGGATTAAGGCCGGGCGCGTCGAGGTGAACCACTCCACGGCGCGGCCGGCGCGGCATCTTGAAGCTGGCGAATCGGTTGCCGTCGATCCAGCGCCCGCCAAGCCGCTGCACGCGTTCGCGGAGGAAATCCCGCTCGACATCCTCTATGAAGACGATGACCTCGCGGCGATCAACAAGCCGGCCGGAATGACCGTGCACGCCGGTGCGGGCGTCATCGATGGAACTCTCGTCAACGCGCTGCTGCACCACCTCCGCAGCCTTTCGGGCGTCGGCGGCGAGCTGCGGCCCGGCATCGTGCACCGCCTCGACCGCTTCACAAGCGGCGTGTTGCTAGTCGCCAAAACCGACCAGGCTCATCGCAGGCTCGCGCGGCTGTTCGAATCGCGAAAGATTCAGAAGACCTATTGGGCCGTGGTCGAGGGGCGCGTCAGCGAAACGGAATTGGCCGCCGGACGGCTGGCGAGCCGGGGAATCCATCCCAAGCGCGTCGAGGTCGACGGCCATTGGTGGGTGCGGCTCGAGATGCCGATCCGCCGCGACCCTCGTCACCGCATTCGGATGACCGCCAAGGTGCGGCCTGAGTTTGTGCGGCATCCGGCCGATCGCATCCCTGAGGAATCGGAAGCGGCGGGGCGTTCGGCGCGCACCGATTTTCGCGTGCTCAAAAGTTGGAAGGGGCATTCGCTTCTCGAAGTGCGGATCGCCACCGGCCGCACCCATCAGATCCGCGTCCATCTTTCAGCGATCGGCCATTCGGTTGTGGGCGACCGCTTGTATGGAGCGGCGGCGCGGCGGCCTGCATCCGAATTGACGGAGGCGGCGGCAGACCCTTCCTCCTCCACCGGCCCCGGCGATGACGGCGCCAGCAAACGTTTTTTCCTGCATGCCCGGCACATCAAGCTCGCCCATCCCACCACGCACAAGACGCTTTCCATCGAGGCCCCCCTGCCGCCCGATTTCGAGCGGCTGATCGCGTCGCTAGAGGTATAATGAACCTCGCGGGGACGGTCCACCGGCGGCTGCCTTTCAGCAGGTTCTCCACGGCATTCCAGCGTTCGGCAGACTGTTCCGGCGGCGTTCTCAAAGGAAGGCTGATGAAAAGGCTGACATTCCTTGCTGGCTGTGGCGCGGTCGCGCTGGGCGGTTTGTTGTGGGCGCAAGAGACCAGCAAGCCGGCCCCCGAAGCGGGCGTGTTCCCGAGCGACCCCGACTCGACGATTCGCGTGGATGTCTCGCGCGTCCCGCTGCTGTTCACGGTCACCGACAAGAGAAACCACTTCATCACGGACCTCGACCGCGAAGATTTTCAGGTCTTCGACAACAACCGCAAGCAGGAGATCCGCGAGTTCGTCCGCGAAAGCGATCTGCCGCTGCGCATTGGCATCGTTCTCGACACCAGCAACAGCGTGCGTACGCGATTCCGCTTCGAGCAGGAAGCGGCCATCGAATTCATTCGCGGCGTGCTGGCCGAAGAAAAGGACCGCGCCTTTCTGGTGAGCTACGACACGCGCGCCGAGCTGGTCGTCGATTTCACGAACGACCCCGATGCGTTGGCTGCGGGCGTGCGCAATCTTCGCGCCGGCGGCGGCACCGCCCTCTATGACGCCATCTATTACGCCTGCCGCGACAAGCTGCCCGAGGACTGGCCGCCCGAGCAGTTCCGCCGCGCGCTCGTCATCCTCGGCGATGGCGAAGACAACCAGAGCAGCGTAACGCGAGAAATGGCGCTCGAAATGGCGCACAAGGCCGAGGCCGTCATCTACACGATCTCGACCAACCGCAGCGGCGAGCGCCAGCCCGGCGATAAGACGCTCGAACGGTTCGCCAAAGAAACCGGCGGGGTGAATTTTCATCCCTTCCAGGCAACCGATCTGGAGCAGTCGTTCGCTGACATCGCCAACGAATTGCGCCATCAGTATTTTATTTTGTATTCCCCGGACAACTTCGCCGCCGATGGCAGCTTCCACAAGGTGCAAGTCAAGTCGGGGGTTAAAAACACCACCGTGCGCGTGCGCAGCGGGTACTATGCGCCGCTGCCCGACGAAGTACGCTGATCGGCGCGGTCCGCCGCGAATTGCGCCCTCCCGTCTCTGGGGCTGTCAAATCCCCCTTTCGCTTTTTGTTCGCTTTTAGTACAATCATCAGAACGGCCCCGTCGGGCCGAAAAGGAGTGCAGGTATGCTTATGGACCAGCGGGAACGCGCCCGCAACCTCGAAGGCGCAATCGGGGAGATCGAGAAAGCCCACGGCAAGGGCTCCATTTTGCGGCTGGGCTCGAAGGACGCCATTGTGCCCGTCAGCGTGATTCCGACCGGTTCGCTGGCGATTGACAGCGCCCTCGGTGTGGGGGGCTTCCCGCGCGGCCGCGTGATCGAGATTTACGGGCCGGAATCGTCCGGTAAGACGACACTCGCGCTGTCCACCATTGCGCAAGCGCAAAAACTCGGCGGCGTGGCGGCCTTCATCGACGCCGAGCACGCCATGGACCCGCTGTACGCCAGCAAGTTGGGCGTCGATGTCGATAACCTGCTGGTCTCGCAGCCCGACAGCGGCGAACAGGCGCTGCAAATCGCCGATGTCCTGGTGCGCTCGGGCGCCATCGATATTCTCGTCATCGATTCGGTGGCGGCGCTGGTGCCGCGAGCCGAGCTCGAAGGCGAGATGGGCGATACGCACGTCGGCCTGCAGGCGCGGCTGATGTCGCAGGCGCTGCGCAAGCTGACCGGGCAGGTCTCGCGCTCGGGTTGCTGCATGATTTTCATCAACCAGATCCGTGAAAAAATCGGCGTCATGTTCGGCAGCCCCGAAACCACCACCGGCGGCCGGGCGCTGAAGTTTTACTCGTCAGTGCGCATCGACATCCGCCGCATCGCCGCCATCAAAGACGGCGACAACGTCATCGGCAATCGCACCAAGGTCAAGGTCGTCAAGAACAAGGTGGCGCCGCCATTCAAGCAGTGCGAGTTCGACATCATGTACGGCGAAGGGCTCTCGCTCGAAGGCGATCTCGTCGATCTCGGAGTCGAGCAAAAGCTGGTTGCCAAAAGCGGCGCCTGGTACTCCTACAACGAAGAGCGCATCGGCCAGGGCCGCGAAAATACCAAAAAATTCCTCAAGGACAACCCTGACATTTGCAACCGGCTGCAAAGCGAGTTGCGCCAGTCGCTGGGATTGCCGGTTCTGGCGGCGCTCAACGGCGAAACCGCCGCCGTGGAGCCGGAAGCCGAAAGCAACGGATCGGCGCCGGCCGGAAAAGGCAGCCGCGCAGCCGCCGCGCGCTGAAGTGCTACCCCTAGTAGTGAGGACCGGCCCCGTGCCGGTCCTTCGCTACAAGGTATAATTCACACATGAACTGGCAAGACCGCATTTCGGTCAACCCGGCGGTACGCAGCGGCAAACCCTGCGTCAAGGGCACACGGATCACGGTTTATGACGTGCTTGAATACCTTGCGGGAGGGATGAGCGAAGACCAGCTTCTCGCTGATTTTCCGGATCTCACACGCGAGGATATTAGGGCTTGCCTGGCCTTCGCGGCTTCTCGGGAGCGCCGGCTCGCGAATTCTGTCGCGTGAAACTGCTGTTCGACGAAAACTTGAGCCCCCGCCTCGCGCACACGATTGACAGCCGGTTGTGACGACCGATCTTACTTGCTTCTAATCCATTACAGCGCCTTTCGAAAGGTAAGGTTGATGCGGCCGTTTGCGGTGCGGGCGTCAACGCCGCCAGCCAGCGGCGCTACGCCGTGAAAGGCGAGCCTCGAGGCCCCGCCCCAGACGACCACGTCGCCGCTTTCGAGGCGGATCCGGCGGGGCCGGTCTTTGCGCTTGAGGCCGCCAAACAGAAACACCGCCGACAGCCCTAGAGAGACCGAAACGATCGGTTGCGAAAAGTCGGATTCGTTGCGGTCCTGGTGCAGCGTGAGCCTTGCGCCGGGCTCATAGCGGTTGATTAGACAGGAGTCGGGTTCGAAGCTCGTAAAACCACCGGCTTCGGCGGCACGGTGCGCTACCCGCAGCAGCGGCGGCGGGATCGGCGGCCAGGCCAAGCCACTTAGCGGATCGGCCGGGGCGTATCGATAGCCGCTCGTATCGCTTACCCACCCCACATCGCCGCAGTTGCTCATCGCGGCGGACATTCGAAAGCCGCCCGGCGTGATCATATGCCGGAACGGGGCTTTTGCCGTGATCGCATCCATCGCTTCCAGAAGTTCCCCTACTTGACTGGCTACAAAGCGGCGAAGCAGTGTGGCGCCTTCTGCGATGCCCATTATGGCTGGATCGTCCGCGGCCAGGTCGTCGAAGAGACGGCCGCTGGTCTGGGTGGCTGGCTTAGCCGGTCGGCGCCCTGGCCTGTTCGACTGCGTTTCCGCTTCACTCGGCCGTGGCGCCGACTTGTTGGGCCGCTCCCCTGGCCTAGGTGGCGTCATGGAAGATGACCCCCAAGGTAAAACGCTCTCCCGATCGCAGCCGGCTGACGCCGTGCCGCATCGCGACGCGATAGACGCCCTTTGTGCCCTTGACCGGGCGCTGGTTCACGGCGAATACAACGCCTTCGCCCTGCGAAAGCGTCACGACCTCGGCCCGGGATTGCATGCGAGGCCGCTGCTCGGTCAACACGAATTCGCCGCCGCTGAAATCTTCGCCAGGCGCGCTGAGCAGCACCGCGGTCTGCAGCGGGAAGGCCAGATCGCCATAGAGGTCCTGGTGCAAGCAGTTGTAGTCTCCCTCGCCGTACTTCAGCAACAGGGGCGTCGGGCGGTGCTGTCCCGCGGCTTGGCAGCGTTCGACAAACTCGTTGTGATCGAGCGGATAGGCCGTGTCGCGGCCCAGCGCGGCTTCCCAGCGATTGGCGATCGCGGCCAGCCGTGGATAAAAATTCGCGCGCAGCGCCGCGACCGGCTCAGGCAGCGGATAGGCATAGTATTTGTACTCGCCGCGCCCGAAACCATGACGCGCCATGACGACCCTGCTGCGAAACAGCGTCTCGCTCGAATAACCGGCGATGAGGCCGCGGCATTCCTGCGGCGTCAGCAGAGGTCCCATGGTGGCGCAGCCCCGCTCGTTGAGATCCGCCTCGAGGCGGGCCCAATCGAGCGAGGCCAGGCGTTCGGAAACGGCCGGTGTGCCGCTGGCGAGTTGGATTGTTGCCGCGCGGTTAGGCATGGGCGACTCTTTCTGCATGCTGAAACCCCGGCGATGACGTAGTGAGCGCCATTACTCGTGCTCCTGATCGAGCAGCCGCCGCTTGCGTTCCACACCCCAGCGGTATCCCGCGAGATCGCCGCTCGACGCAACGACGCGATGGCAAGGGATGGCGACGGCCAGCGGATTGGCTGCGCAGGCTGCCGCCACTGCGCGGGCCGCGCGCCGGCTGCCGACTCGCTCGGCGACTGCCGCATACGTGCGCGTTTTTCCTGGAGGAATTTCGCGCAGCGCCTCCCACACTTTGCGCTGAAAGGCCGTTCCGCGAACGTCGAGAGGAAGCCCCAGCTCGCCGGCGCGCGGATTGTCGACAAAGCGCACCACTTGATCCACCCAGTCGGCGAAACCGGGCGAGGGTTTGTTCAGTGTCGCGCCCGGAAAGCGCGCTTTTAGATCTTCCCCGAGCTGCGCCGCGCTATCACCCAGCAAAATCGCGCACAAGCCGCGTTCTGTGGCGGCTACGAGCACGCGGCCGAGCGAGCATTTCTTCACGGCATAGCGCATCGCCTCGCCCTTGCCGCCATTGCGATATGCCGACGGTTTCATGCCGAGGATTTCGGGCGCAGCCTCATAAAAACGGCCCGAAGAATTGAACCCGGCCGCGTACATCGCCTCGGTGACTTCGGAGCCCGAGCGCAGGCTGTCTTGCACGCGATTGGCGCGCTGCGCCGCGGCATAAGCTTTCGGCGTTACTCCGGCGATGCGTTTAAACATACGATGAAAGTGGTACGCGCTTACCCCGGCGTGTGACGCCAGCTCGGAGAGGCGCGGCGGTTCCTCTGCCGACTCGATGGCGCGGCAAGCCGCTGCCACCAGCGCGGACTCGCGCTCTGCTCGCGGCGGTAAGTCCGGACGGCAGCGTTTGCAAGGGCGGAATCCGGCGCGTTCCGCGTCCGCGCGGCTGGCGTGGAACACTACGTTCTCTCGCCTCGGCAGCCGGGCCGCGCAACTGGGCCAGCAATAGACGCCGGTGGTTTTCACGGCGAACAGGAAATGCTCATCGGCCAAAGCGTCCCGCCGCCGCACGGCTTCCCATTTCTCGGCCTCGCTAGAGAAGGTTCGACTTGGTTGCATGGCTGTGCTGTGCGGTTGATCGCCTATCAATATGGTATTCACAACTCACCTCGCTGGTTTTTCACTCGGGATTGTCCCGATCCATCCCCAGTCTAGTGGCTGTGTTGACGGCACACACTCCGTTTCTTGCTCAGTAATTTTGCCGCGGAATGGCCCGCTGGAACCGCGCCGGCGGAGGTCGATACTAGTCTCGTTCTACCTCGACAGCGTCGCCGCCTGCAAGACGCGTCGCGGTATATCCGCGTCCGGCTGGCTTTCGGCCGTTGTAACCCTCATTGTGTTGCTGGTCGAACTGGTGCTGCCGCGGAGCATTTTTCGCGCGCTGGCGGCCGCGGCGTGGTGCCCTCCGGCCTTGACGATTTTGGTCATCAAGACGCCTTTTACGGCTCTCCGGGTTGAACCAGATCCCTATGCTGGCCATAATAGGGAACAATACAATCGCGTCTTTTCTCGGGAGAATCAGACCATGCTGAAAGCCGACAATGCAGCGGTGAGATGGGAGCCCGCGAAGAAACACTGGGTGATCCGCGTCCAGTCCGGCGCGGAGGTCATCAATCGGCCGGCTCCAAAAACACCTCACGACGCCAACGACGACCTGCTGCGCTCCCTGGCGGTAGCAACCGCCAATGACGAGGGCTTCGAACTGGATACGTCGAGCGTCACCGTTACCCGCTAACCCATGCAATGCGTTTCAGGGACCCCTGTACGCCTCGTGTAGCCGATACGGCGGGCGGCTGTCGACACCGGCGACTCTTAGAGATCTCGTCGGCAGAAACACTCGAACAAGCGATGCGCCGCGCGCAGACCGGCAAGTACAATAGCGGGCAATGCGCCAAGCCCTGTTGACGGCCGGATTTTGCGGAGTATTGCTGGCAGGTTGCAGTCTGCGCAGTGCTAGCCCCGCGCGGCCGCTAGCGGAGCCGGGCAAAGTTTCGTTCAACAACTATTGTTCGGCCTGCCATCAGTACGATGAGCAGGGCATGGGAGAAGCTCCCCCTCTCGACAAATCACCCTGGGTAACCGGTTCCGAAGAACGCCTCATCCGCATTGTATTGCACGGTGTCCGCGGCCCGATTGAAGTTCACGGCAAAACCTACAACCGCGAAATGCCGGGCTTCGGGCAGATCTTGTCGAACGCTGAAATCGCTGCCATGCTGTCGTTCGTCCGCAAACGCTTCGGCGAACCGAGTCCAGAGATACTGGCAACTTCGGTGGGCCAGGTCCGCGAGGCCACTCCGGGGCGAACCGAATACTGGAGCGTCGAAGAACTGCTCGCGGAACCGTGAACGGTTGCAGGCGATCCGGAATCGCCCGCGGTCTGGGCACGCATCCGCTCGCTATCCGCGAAAAACGCTACCTGCGCCCCAGCCCAAACTCATTGCTCATTTCCACAACTTTGCCGTCGCGGAAATGGACCTCGATATACTTCGATCCGCTGATCGGTCTGCCGTTCTCATCCTTCAAGGTGGCGACCACCTTTTTCGTCTTGGCGTCAAACACTTCGGGCGCATGCGACCAGGCGTATTTTCCATCGAGGCTGAAGTTCACCCAGCCATGACCGCCTTGCGATAGCTCAACGTGGCCCTTCGGTGTCGGCGGCATCTTTGTGGCGTCGTAGATGAATAGCTTCTGGCCCTTCTGGTCACTGATCCACAGCTCGGTCTCGTCGGGCGTCAGCGCCGCTCCGTGCGTGCGATTGGGAATCTTTTCCTTGCCAGCAAAAACGCGGTGCAGTACTTTGCCGGTTTGCAGGTTGACGACGTCGAATCCGACATGATTGCCGAGACAGATGTAGCCGATGCGGTTTTCCCTGTCCATGGTGTAAGGGAAGATCCCGCGCTCGCCGACGTCTTTGATCTGGCGAATCAATTTGTCGGTGGCGGTGTCGAAGATCGACAGCATCATCGTCGTGCCCAGATACATCCGCTTTCCGTCGAGGCTCACGATGGTGTTATGGGCTTGCGGCCCGACGTTGACGCGCTTGATGAGCTCGCCGTTTTCGGCATTGATGACAAGAAATCCGCTGTCGTCGCCGTGGTACCACCAGCCGGTCGGCACGTAGAGCTTCTTGCCGTCGAGCGTGATCGCCGATCGATCAGCGCCCGCTTCGAACGTTTTGTCCCAGACGATCTTTTCCGTTTCCAGGTCGAAGGCTCCCACGCGCCGATTCGTGGTGCCGAAATAAACGCTGTGGTTCTTAAGGCTCCCGGCGAATCCGCGCAAGCCTTCCTTGAAAGCCGGAATATCGATCCGCCGCACGAGCTTGTGCCCGTCGTCGATATCGAAGATCATGATCCCGGCGCCGTCGGGGCGGCCCTCTTCCTGCGCGGCGTCGGGCGTGCTGAGGTAGAGGTACCGTTTCGTTTCGGATTGGCCAAACGCCAGCGTGGCGGCCGACAACAGAATCGCTAACAACGAGGTTAGGTATCGCATGACGGGATTGTACTGTTGAGCACCGCCCAGGTCAAGCAAATTGCCGCCCCCGATCGGATGATCGTGGCACAGACAATCCTGTCTGTGAATCCTGTCGGTGAATCGTGTGTCTGTGCTGCAATCCTCTCTGTGCTGCAATCCTCTCTGTGCTGCAATGAATCCTCTCTGGGCTGCAATCGATAGACGCCCATCGGCCAGGGCGTCAAACCGCTTCGGATAGAATAGGAGTCCCGCGCGGCTAATCCACTTCGCCAACACGTCATGAAGATTCACTTGATTGACGGAACCTACGAGCTGTTCCGCAGTTTCTACGGCGTACCATCCGCCGTTGCGGGCGATGGAATGGAAGTCGGCGCAACTCGCGGCCTGCTGCGGTCGCTGGCGGCGATGCTTCGCCAGCAGGATGTCACTCACGTCGCGATCGCGTTCGACCATGTCATCGAGTCGTTCCGCAACGACCTGTTCGCCGGCTATAAGACAGGTGAGGGCGTTGACCCTCTGCTGATGGCGCAATTTCCGCTCGCCGAGGAAGCCAGCCGGGCGCTGGGGATCGTCGTCTGGCCGATGATCGAGTTCGAAGCCGACGACGCCATGGCCACCGGAGCGGCCCGCTGGTGTGAATCCAGCGATGTCGATCAGATCCTGTTGTGCTCGCGCGACAAAGACCTGGCGCAGTGCGTGCGAGGCAATCGCGTGGTGATGCTCGATCGCATGAATCAGCAAATCATGGGCGAACAGCAGGTGATCGAAAAGTGGGGCATTCCGCCGGCGGCCATCCCCGACTACCTTGCGTTGGTTGGCGACAGCGCCGACGGCATTCCGGGCATTCCCCGTTGGGGCGCCAAATCGGCGTCCGCGATCCTGGCCGCCTATGGCTCGATCGAGGCGATCCCAGCGGATGAAAGCAATTGGAGCGTCAAGATTCGCGGGGCCAAGCCGCTAGCGGATAATCTTCGCGGCATGTCGAACGAGGCCAAGCTCTATAAGATCCTCACCACGCTTCGGACGGATGTCCCATTAACCGAAACCGTAAGTGATCTGCGCTGGCGAGGCGCCCGCCACGCGGAATTGACCGCCTTTTGCCACAGAATCGACGAAGCGGGAACGATGGAGCGAATTACAGCGTACGCGGACTGATCCGCAGCACCCATGGGCAGTTGCCTGGTGAGACCGGCTGCACGCGCCCAACGGGCGGCCGGGTCGATGAGGTGAAAACGGAACCCTTCAGGGAGACTCTGTCGTTCCGCTCGTTCCACGTCAGGCGCATTCGCGTCCGCGGGCGGCGAAGCATCCGGCTGATCAAGCGAAAGGGCGGATCTTGCGATCCGCCCTTTTCTTATTCTCTTGTTGAGCCGGCTTTCCGGAGCCTCTTGCCGGCTTCGCCGGCGGACAGGCGGGAGCGCCTGTCCTACAGGGCACAGGCAGGATTGCCCGTGCTGATTCAGATTCCCCGTACGTCAGATGTCGTAATACAGCGAAAACTCGTAGGGGTGCGGGCGCTGCCGCACTTGCGTCACTTCGGCCTTCATCTTGTAATCGATGTAGGTGTCGATGACTTCTTCGGTGAACACGTCGCCTCGCGTCAGGAAGTCGTGATCGTTGGCGAGGTTTTCCAGGGCGCCTTCGAGCGAGGCCGGCAGCGCCGGAACGCTGCGCAGCTCCTCGGGCGACAGATCGTAGAGATCCTTATCGAGCGGCTCGCCCGGATCGATCTTGTTCTGCACACCGTCGAGGCCCGCCATCAGCAACGCCGCAAAGCACAGGTACGGATTGGCCGAGGGGTCCGGCGGGCGGAACTCGACGCGCTTGGCTTTCGGGTTCGACGAGTACATCGGAATGCGGCAGGCCGCCGAGCGGTTGCGCCGCGAGTAGGCCAGGTTCACCGGCGCCTCAAATCCCGGCACCAAACGCTTGTAGCTGTTGGTGGTCGGCGCCGCCAGCGCGATGATCGCGGGGGCGTGCTTGAGCAGGCCGCCGATATAGTACAGCGCCGTTTCACTCAGTCCGGCGTAGCCGTCGCCGGCGAACAGCGGCTTGCCATCCCGCCAGATGCTCTGGTGCGTGTGCATGCCGCTGCCGTTGTCGTTCCATAGCGGCTTCGGCATGAACGTCACCGTCTTGCCGTGCGCGAACGCCACGTTGCGGATGATGTACTTGTAGAGCATCATGTTGTCGGCCGAGAGCACCAGCGACGCGAAGCGCTGGTCGATCTCGCACTGCCCGCCGGTGGCGACTTCATGATGGTGGCACTCGATCTTGAGGCCGCACTTTTCCATGATCTGCACCATCTCGGTGCGGATGTTATGGTGATGATCCGTCGGCGGAACCGGAAAATACCCTTCCTTGTAGCGCGGCCGATAGCCCAGGTTGTTCTCTTCGCGGCCGGAGTTCCAGCGCCCTTCCTCAGCGTCGATGTAGTAAAAACCGTAGTTGGGCGCCTGGTCGAAGCGGATGTTATCGAAGATAAAGAATTCCGCTTCCGCCCCGAAAAACGCGGTGTCTCCGATACCGGTGGAGTTCAGATATTGCTCGGCCTTGGTGGCGATCCAGCGCGGGTCACGCTCGTAGTGCTGCTTGGTCACCGGGTCCACTATATTGGCGATCATGACCAGCGTCGGCACGTCGGTGAACGGATCCATGAACGCTGTTGCGGCGTCCGGTACGATCAGCATGTCGCTTTCGCTGATCGCCTGCCAGCCGCGAATGCTCGAGCCGTCGAATCCGAATCCTTCTTCGAAGTGGCTCTCTTCCAACTCAGCAATGGGATAGGTAACGTGCTGCCACAGGCCGGGAAGGTCCGCGAAGCGGAGATCCAGCATCTTGGCGTCGTTCTCCTGGGCAAAGGCGATAACTTCCGCGGGGGTTCGTTTCTGCATTACTCCTCCAAAGTCGGGTACGTGGTCGTCGAGGGGGAAAAACCATGAAGCAACGTGGCCAAACGTCAAATGGTAGCACAGGGCTCCGCGCCAGTCGGGGCGGGAGCGCGCCCGATGGATTTTTTTTATTCGCCGAGGCGAGCGAGGGCAGTGAGCGGCAAAACCGATGCGCCGCGCCGGAGACTTTGGGTATCGCCCCAGGCCAGTTGGGACCCTCCCGGGAGGGCGGGTCCCCTACTCAGGCTCGATTCCCGGATCGGCCCTTTGCTTACGGCCCTTTCCTTGCGACAACTCCGCCTTGGCTCCTGTTTAACGCGCCGCGCCCGTGATCGGCAACAGCGTGGCCGTCAGCACCAGCGTGGCGCCGGCAACTGCCAGCGTTGCCACAGCAGCAGATGCCACGCGGCGACCTACGGGAATACCGGGGCCGGAAACCCCCGCGGGGAGCGGTCTACTTGATAAACAGCATCTCCTGATACGTAGGCAGGGGCCAAAGATCGTCGGCTACCAGGCCTTCCAGTTCGTCCGCGTACTTGCGCACTTCCGCCATCGCGGGCATGACTTTGTCGCAATAATACTGCGCTTCGGCCTGAAGGTCTCCATTGCCCTCGTGCGCTCTGACCTTCTCGAGTGCGCCAACGCTATCCTGCAACGATTTCACCAGCGCGGTGATCTTGTCGAGAGTGTCGGTGTCGAATTCGTAACCGATCATCTTGAGGTTGGCGCAGGTCGACGCCAGTTGGTTCTGGTAGCGCACCGCAGCCGGGAAGATCATCGTGCGGGCCATCTCGACAGTCAGATTCGCCTCGACGCAGACGTTCTTGCAGTACTGCTCGAGATAGGTCTCCAGGCGGCTTTCCAACTCGCGCTCGGAAAGCACTTCGTAGTTCGACAGAAGATCCTTCACCTCCTGGGAAGCGAGAACCGGCAGCGCGTCGGGCGCGGTCTTGAGATTCAGCAGCCCGCGCTTCTTGGCTTCGGCGTGCCATTCGGCCGAATAGCCGTTGCCATTGAAGATGATGGCGCCATTCTCGTTGATGATCTCGGTCAGCAGCTTCTGGAGCGCGGCGTTCAGCTTGGCAGGGTCGCCGGCGGTGTCTTTCTCCAGACGCGTCGCGCAATAGTCGAGCGACTCGGCGACGATCGTATTCATCGCGACCAGCGGGCCCGCGATCGACTGCGAAGCGCCGACGGCGCGGAACTCGAAACGATTGCCGGTGAAAGCGAACGGGCTGGTGCGGTTGCGGTCGCCGGCGTCTTTCGGCAGCGGCGGCAACACGTCGACGCCGACGGTCAGGGTGCCCCTCGGCAGTGAATTCTTCGCCCCGCCGCCCTTGATCTGTTCGAACACGTCGGTGAGCTGATCGCCCAGGAAGATGGACATGATCGCCGGGGGAGCTTCATTCGCGCCCAGACGATGATCATTGCTCGCCGAAGCGACCACGGCGCGCAGCAGGCCCTGGTGCTTGTGCACGCCGCGAATCACAGCGGCGCAGAACAAAAGAAACTGCGCGTTTTCGTGCGGCGTGTCGCCGGGGTCGAGCAGATTGCCTTGCGACGAGCTGCCCATCGACCAGTTGACGTGCTTGCCCGAGCCGTTGACTCCCGCGAACGGCTTTTCGTGCATCAGGCAGGTCATGCCGTATTTCTCGGCGACCTTGCGCATCATGATCATCGTCATCTGCTGATGATCGGTAGCGATATTCGCAAACTCAAACACCGGCGCGATCTCGTACTGGCCAGGGGCGACTTCGTTGTGGCGGGTCTTGACCGGTATTCCCAGCTTATACAGCTCGCGCTCGACCTCCAGCATGAACGCCAGCACGCGGTCGGGGATGGCGCCGAAATAGTGGTCGTCGAACTCCTGTCCCTTGGGCGGCTTGGCTCCGAACAGCGTGCGGCCGGCGTTGAGCAAATCGGGCCGCGCGAAAAAGAAGTTGCGATCGATCAGGAAGTACTCCTGCTCGGGTCCGGCGGTCGATGACACCATGGCGCCGTCGGTGTGCCCAAACAGCTTCAGAATCCGCTGCGCCTGCTTGTTGAGCGCCTGCATGGAGCGCAGCACCGGGGTCTTCTTGTCGAGCGCCTCACCGGTCCACGAAACAAACGCCGTCGGAATGCACAGCGTCGTGCCGTTGGGATTTTCCAGGATGTAGGCCGGGCTGGTGACATCCCAAATGGTATAGCCGCGGGCTTCAAACGTCTGCCGGATGCCGCCGGTCGGGAAGCTCGATCCGTCGGGCTCGCCTTGGATCAACTGCGAGCCGCTGAATTCGGCGACCGCGCCGCCGTTGCCGTCGGGCGACAGGAAGCTGTCGTGCTTTTCCGCCGTCAGGCCGGTGAGCGGGTAAAACACGTGCGCGTAGTGAGTGGCGCCTTTCTCGATGGCCCAGTCCTTCATGGCCGAAGCCACGACGTCAGCGATCGAAGGATCGAGCATCGCTCCGGTCTCAATGGTCTTGGCCACCGACTTGTAAACGCCCTTGGGGAGGCGGCCCTTCATGACCCCCTTGCTGAAAACATTGGAACTGAACAGAGTCTGCGCGGGCGTGTCGATGAAATTCATCGGGGGCCCGGACGCCTTGTAGTTCGTCACGGCCGCAATCGCCGCCAGCCGCGCCGAGCCGGCCCCCATCGAAGCGCTGCTTGGCGCGCCCCCGTTGAGAATTGTCGCTGTGGGTGTCAACTTGCCTCCAGTTACTGCCTGCCGAACCCTGGGGTCGTGCCCGGGCGCGCGAGCAGGTAAAAGCTCAGCGTAAGACACCGCGGAAGGCGAATGGAAATCAAATTCTCTTCTAGTCCCGATAAACGAGAACGCGGGTTGGCGGTACGGAGCCGCACTACCGCCGCCGGGTTCCCAGGCGGCCGGGCGGAATGGCACCCCGGCGGCCTGAAGCTGGGCGCCTCATTCGCTTTTTGGCCATTGTTTTACAGTTGGTTGCGACCGGAAGTTCATGTTACTGGTAAGAAGTTTTCGAGCAGGACGATATGGGAAGGCGTCGATTTCCGGCTCACCCCCAGGGGTTTGCCGCCGCGGGTCCGGCACGCGCGGAAAGCCATCGGGAGTGCGGTGACCGCAGCCAACAACCCCGGCAAGGCATACGCAAGCGGTGAGAGTACGGCGCGAAGCGGCCTTGCCGGCACGCTCGCGCGAGCCGCCGGCAGACCAGCCCGAATAAGACCTTCAGTAAGCTCGGTGGCGGAAGCGGTGTCTGCGAAGCTGATGAATCCTTCATCGGCGGCAAGGCCCGCAATATGCGTGCCAACAAGCGGCGGGCGAAGATCACGGGTCGCGGCCCGGAGGGTAAAGCTGTAG
>JBBDWJ010000270.1:0-15488 GCA_040902925.1 Bryobacterales bacterium
AGCCCCAACACGGAGGCATCGGTTAGCAGTACAATTCCCTGAGATCTGGGGCCCCCGTCATCGCCCTTATTAGCGCCTTGCGCAGCGCCCTCGCTCGACCCCGAGGACTGCCGGTGACGCAGGGTCGATCGCAAACAGCCAGTCCGCGGGAGACAAACGATGAAACGCCAGCAGGCAACCGACTACCATCCGCAAGTTCTCAAACTGTTCGATCAGTACATCCACGGTGGCATCAGCCGCCGCGCGTTTCTCGACCGCGCCGCGCCTTTCGCCGCCGGCGGAACCACGGCGGCGGGGATTCTGGCCAGCCTGAGCCCGAATTATGCCTGGGCGCAGCAAGTTCCCGAAGATGACAAGCGCATCGAGACCAGCCGCGTCACCTACGAGTCGCCGCAGGGCTATGGCACAGTCAAGGCCTATGTGGTTCGGCCGGCTGGCGCCGCGGGCAAGCTGCCCGGCGTGGTGGTGATCCACGAGAACCGCGGATTGAATCCCTACATTGAAGACGTCGCGCGACGCGTGGGCGCCGCCGGATACCTGGCGCTGGCTCCGGACGGCCTCACGCCGCTCGGCGGTTATCCGGGAAACGACGACGATGGCCGCAAGATGCAAGCCAAGCTCGAGCGCGAAAAGCTGTTGGAAGATTTCGCCGCGGCCGTGGGCCATCTGCAATCGCACCCTGGCTGCACGGGGAAAGTGGGCTGCGTGGGCTTCTGTTTCGGCGGCGGTATTTCTAACGCCCTGGCCGTGCGTATACCCAACCTCGCCGCCGTTGTGCCGTTCTACGGCAGCCAAGCCCCAACCGCGGACGTTCCCAAAATCAAAGCGCCTCTGCTGCTGCACTACGCAAGCCTCGACGAACGCGTCAACGCAGGCTGGCCAGAGTATGAGGCCGCGCTCAAGGCCAATAACAAGCAGTACACCGCGCACATGTACGAAGGCGTCAACCACGGCTTCCACAACGACACGACGCCGCGCTATGACGAGGAGGCCGCCAAGCTGGCCTGGCAGCGTACGCTAGCCTTCTTCGAAAAACACCTGCGCTGACAGGAATTTCGGCACCCTGGCCTGCGCATGTGAGGACCGGCACTCGTGCCGGTCCTTCGCCGCGCAGCGCCGACAGCAATTTCGCGTGGGCCTAGCCCTGGGCTAGACAGCCCGGCCCGAAAACGTTCGCGCTGAGGCTTTGCTGGGGCGGCCTCGCAAACTGGCGTTCGGCAACCCAATTGCCGTAAGCTGTGTCCTGGATCGAAAACGCTCCGGCACAGCCGCCGCGAGAAGATGGAGCGCTGACTCCGCCCTTTCCATGATCGACGGGGTCCGACGAGAGGCCAGCTAGCCAAGCAGGCCGCTCAACCGCCGGCCCGCACGCTGCAAGACAAACGTCAACGGGAGACTATTCCGCCATGTCACGACTTCAGATGGATCGCCGCTCCTGGCTCCGTGGACTCTGCGCCAGTGGAGCGCTGTTCGGCCTGGACGCATTGTTCACCGCCGAGCGAACCGATGCGGCCCAGGTCGGCCCCAATGATGCCATCAAGGTCACCAAGGTCGAATCCTTCGTACTGAAGAACTCCTGGGTCTTCGTCAAGATCTCGACCGACGCGGGCATTGTCGGCTGGGGCGAAATGCTCAAAGACGACGCCAAGGCCTGCGCCGCGGGCGCACTCGAAGTCGGGGATTATCTTGTGGGCCAGGACCCCTGCCGGGTCGTCCACCACTGGCAAGCCATTCACCGCGGCGCCTTCTATCGCGGCGGCCCCATCAAGACCGCGATCTCGAGCGGCATCGACCAGGCGCTGTGGGATATCAAAGGCAAGGTTTATGGAGTGCCGGTCTACAAACTGCTCGGCGGACCCACGCGCGACCGCATGCGCGTCTACGGACGTGTCAGTGAAGAGACAGGCGTCGACGCGATGAAAGTCGGGCCCCGCGGAGGGCAGCGCCAGGCCTTCAAATACGTCGAAGGGCAGAAGTTCGTCGGCGAAGTCGTCGAGCGCTTCAAGGCGCTGCGCGAAAAACACCCGGGCGTCGACATCGGCATCGATTTCCACGGCGCCGTGCAGCCACCGACGGCGGCGATTCTCATCAAGGCCCTTGAGCCGTACAACCCGTGGTTCTACGAAGAGGTCGTGCAGGCGCTCAACGTTGATGTCATGGCGGAACTCGCCAGCAAGACCCACATCCCGCTCGCTACCGGCGAGCGGATTTTTACCAAATGGGGATTCCGCGAAATTCTCGAGAAGCGCGCCTCCACGATTCTGCAGCCCGATGTCTGCTACGCGGGTGGAATCACCGAGCTCAAAATTATCGCCGGCATGGCCGAAGCCTATTACGCACCGCTGGCGCCGCACAATCCGCAAGGTCCGTGCTCGCTGGCCGCCAGTTTTCAAATCGCCGCTGCGATTCCAAACTTCCTCATCCAGGAGCGCGGCGACAACGAATACGAAGACCTGCTCGCAAAACCGATGCCACCGGTGCGCGGCGGCTACCGGCCGCTGCTTCCCGACCCGGGACTTGGCATTACGATTGACGAAGACAAGCTGATGGCGCAGGTCGGCGAGCCCAGAGAATACAACCCGCAGTTCGATCCCGATGACGGCTCGGTGGTGGATTGGTAGGCGACGGGGGACGCTTCCTTAAAGCGTTCCCTGAGACTCGGATCACCCGAGTCTGTTCGTCGAGCCCGCATCTCCTGCGATAGCGTCGGTCGAATCCGGCTTTGCCGCGGTAGAGTTCCGCGCGGCGCGGCAAAGCCGCCACCAGTGCATACCGCCCGATAGGAATGCGCCCCAGGACCGGAGATGATGCACCGCGCGCGTCGCGCAGAACGCAGCGTAGCGAATGGCACCGGCTAACCGGCGCGGCATGGTGCGCTGAGCGGCGGGAACAAATTCCGATTCCACCCGGCCCGGCAAATTTAGTGGAATCATCCGCCGCCGAATTACCGCCGCGCGTTCTCGAAACGACGGCAACAGCGCCAGGTGCAACCACAACTCGTCTTTCGACGAGCTGAACTTCGACTCCACAGGGCTCGCCGCGTAATTCTCGAACCACGCATGCAAGTCTCGCGGCAGTGCATGGATCTCAGCGGCAACGGCGTCAGGCAAACTGCACGCGAACCACTTGCGCGCCAAGCCGCACGCCAGGCTCTGCAAGCGTCGCAGTTCCGGAGCGTGAAGCTGTTTCCACTGAGCCCAGAATTCCCCATCGTCCCGCTGTGCATGAAGGAAATGCGCGATCTCGTAAACATGAAGCGCCCGGAGGTCGCCCCGCAACAGGTGGCGCACGGCATGCAACGCCGCGAAAGCGAACTGATCGGGCAAACGCATCACCGGGACCGTCATTCCGGACCGCTGCTCGCGCCCGCTGCGCTCCCAGAAATCATCAAGCCCAGGCGCGGCCAACCGTTCGATGCGCTCATCCCAGAGCGCGAAATGAAGCTCCACGACCGGCGGCATTTCCGGGTCGAAGTAGTCCCCCTTCCAATCCCAACCGGTCTTGCGAATCATCGGCGGCAAGTGGCCCGTCGGAAATCGCTGTTGTGCCGTGACGCTCTCGAACCCGATCTGCGCCAGCGCACCGCGGGCCGCGTCAACTTGAGGCTCGCGGCACCACAGATCCAGGTCGTATTGCGGGCGGTATCGCATGTCCAGGCCGAACTCCGGGCCGTGCGCGAATCCCTTCAACACCACATGCTCTACCGGCGCTGCGTCAAGGCTGTTCGCGATCCGAACGTACTCCCGCTTCAGACCCTCCATGCGCGCGATGTTGCTCAACAGGTTGCGGTGAATCCGCTCCTCCACCCATGCCGGAAGGTGATGGCCGCAGGTCTCTCCGGCGAGCAGCGTAAGGCGCGACTCATCACAGAAACGCAGCGCCTGCTGCCACTCGGCCTTACTGAAATCCGGCAGTGACCGGGGAGCAACAGTTGTAAATTTCAGCGCATCCAGAATGGCGGCGCAGGCAGGCGGAATACGTCGATTCTGCTGCCACGAAATCGGCGCGAGGCCTCGTTCGGCGTGGGATCGACTGCCCGCAAAGCTGCTCGCTGTTGTCATTCCAAGCCGTCGCGAACGATTCGCTTTGATAACACCGCCGGCGGCCGCAGCCCCATGGATACGCCCGTCCGAGCATTCCGCGGTCCCGACGATTCCTCGCGGATGGCCTCGTCCGGCGTTCATCGGATTCTGCCGCCACGAGAACCACATTCGCCGCACGCCGAGCACGAATGGCGCCATGTCAACCACTCAAGCAACGGTGCTCAACAAGACTCCATTTAGTTGTAGCGTTTTTGTTTGTTCGCTACAATCAGCAGCATCTTTTGGTGATTCCGCGTTCCCCTGGCTCAACATGGCCTCGAGGAAAGTTGTCTTTTTTTTCCCGGCGTTCTCCAGCCTGGAGGCGACCGCGCCGCTGGGCATACTAGCGGTGTCTACTCCTCTGCTGCGAGCGGGCTACCAGGTCCGCATCGTTGACTCCACCATCACACCCAATTTCCGCAAGCGTGTTCTCGATGAACTCACGGATTCGGTTTGCCTGGCGGTCTCGCTCGTCACCGGGCCGATGATTCGCGAGACCGTGGCCATCGCTCGCGCGGCGAAACAGCTCTTTCCCGAAAAGCCGGTCATCCTCGGCGGATGGCACCCTTCGCTGCTCCCCGAGCAAACGCTGGCAGCCGAGTTCGTCGACGTTGTCGTGCGCGGGCAGGGCGAAGACGCGATGCTCGAAGTCGTCGAACGCATCCGGCGTGGCGAATCGCTCGACGGCATTCCGGGCGTCGGCTACAAGCAGGACGGCCGGCTCGTCTTCAACTCGCCTCGCGAGCTCCGGCCGCTGAGCGAGATGCCGCCCAAGGCCTACCAGCTCGCCGATTTCGACGCCTACGAGCGCGTCTGCGGACGCCGCTGGGCGATGTATATATCGAGTCTTGCCTGCCCCTACAACTGTGCCTTCTGCACAAACGCCGGAGTCTATTCGCGGCAATGGAACGCGCTCGAACCCGAGCATGCCGCTGCAGAGATGACCGACCTGGTGCGCCGCTATGGACTCGAGCTGCTGTGGGTCGTGGACGACAATTTCCTCGTCGATCTGGACCGCGCCGTCGCCATCGCCGAAGCCATCGTGCGGCACGGCGTGCGCTTCGACTGGAGCGTTCAGGCGACCACGAATCTGGTCGCCAGACTTTCCGTCGAGGAGTTGAAACTGCTGCGGCGGGCAGGGTTGTCACAAATCTGTCATGGCGCTGAGTCCGCTTCTCCCAAAGTCCTCAAGTTGATGAACAAGGACTTTCAAGCTCTCGAAACGGTTCGCACCGCGGCCGAAAAATGTACCGCCGCCGGGATTCGCCCTTCGTTCAACATCATCTTCGCGTTTCCCGGTGAAGGCGAGTCCGAGCGCCGCGAAACCGTCCGCTTCATCATGGAGACTTGCCGCAGTTATCCCAAAGCGGAATTCTGGACGAATATTTTTACGCCGTATCCCGGATCACCGGTGATGGAGAAAGTCGCCGAGTACGGCATCGAGACGCCGCAATCGTTCGAAGGCTGGGCCGACTTTTTTCCGCGCTACACGACTCTTCCGTGGCTCAAGGGGCGCGCGCACCGGCGCGTGCAGACGATGCGAGATTACTTGCGTTTGGCATTCGAGCGAGTTCCGATCGCCAAGGACCGCCGCCGTCCGCTGACGCGCGCCATGCACAAGGCCGCCGGATATTCGGCGCGCTGGCGGCTGGATCATGATGTCTACGGCGCGCCGCTGGAGCTGTGGATGAAAAACGTGCTGACCCGCGCGCTGGAAACGCCGAAGCCAAAGGTCGATGCGCAGCAACTGGAAGCCGAAGCCGTAACCTGCTAGTCGAGCGCTACGGCGCAAAGTTTCCTAACGGCGGAGATTGTGCCTCTATGGCAGACGTCCTGCTGACACATTGCAATCACCTGCATTTCGATCGAAAACAGGTCCGCAAAATGCAGCCCTATCCGCCGCTGCAAACGCTGCTCGCGGCGGCCTGCCTGCGTCGTGCCGGACTCGACGTTGCGCTGTTCGATTCCACCTTTGTTCCTCCCGAGGAAGGTTTTCGCGAGGCCATCGAGCGCCATCGTCCGCGGCTCGTCGCCCTGGTCGAAGACAATTTCAATTTCCTCACCAAGATGTGCCTCACGCAAAACCGTGAGCTCGCCTTTTCGATGACGCGCATCGCACGCGACCGCCACGTGCCAGTATTGGCCAACGGCTCCGACGCCATCGATCAAGCGCGCGCTTATCTCGAAAACGGAGTCAACTTCGTCATCACCGGAGAGCTCGAAACGACTCTGCTGGAGACAACGCAACATGTGCTCAGCCAAACAAACGGCGCTTTCCGCGGCATCCCCGGGCTCGCCTATCTCGCGCCCGTGAACGGATCAGTAGAATACACTGCCCGGCGGCCCCTGATGTGGGATCTGGACTGGCTGCCCGCGCCCGCCTGGGACCTCATCGACATCGAACCGTACCGCCAAGCATGGCGCGACGCGCACGGATATTTTTCTCTGAATCTCGTATCGAGCCGCGGCTGCCCCTATCGCTGCAACTGGTGCGCCAAGCCCTTGTTCGGCGACTCCTACCATCACCGCTCGGCCGCGGCCGTCGCGGCGGAAATGGAACTCCTCAAAGGTTCCTACCAGCCCGATCAAATCTGGTTCGCCGACGACATCTTCGCCCTTTCGGCGCGCTGGACCCAGGAATTCGCCGCGTCGGTTGAAAATCTGAACGCCCAGATCCCGTTCAAGATGCAGTCCCGCTGCGATCTCATGACGCCCGACACTGTCGCCGCGTTGGCGCGCGCCGGTTGCGCCGAAGTTTGGATGGGAGCCGAGTCCGGCTCGCAGAAAATCCTCGACGCGATGGATAAGGACACGCGCGTTGCCCACATCGGCGAAGCTCGCGACAACCTGCGCGCCCACGGCATCCGCGCGTGCTATTTTTTGCAGTTTGGCTATCCCGGGGAAACGTGGGACGACATTCAGGCGACCATTCGGCTCGTGCGTGACACCAAGCCCGACGACATCGGCGTTTCGGTTTCGTATCCGCTGCCCGGCACCCGGTTTTATGAACGGGTCGCCGGCCAGCTCGGATCAAAGCGCAACTGGTCCGACAGCGACGACCTCGCCATGATGTTCCAGGGCGCTTACCAAACACGCTTCTACAAAGCGCTCCACGAAGCCCTGCATTTCGAAGTAGACTGCCTTAACGGCCATGCGCCTACATCGTCACGCGAGGCCCATCTGGCGGCGCTGTGGAAAAAAGTCGGCGAGTTGGAAAGTACGTGCGCTAACGAGCAACCGACGGTGCTATGGACCTGCTCCTAACACACGGCTACTTCCTGCAGGAAGATCCGAAGGAGCTTCAGATCATGAAGCCCTACCCGCCGCTCGGCATCCTTTACCTCTCCTCCCATCTGCGCCGGCAGGGTTTCGGTGTCGAGTTGTATGACAGCACTTTTGGGTCGCTCGCGGAGCTGTCCCGTATCTTCGAATCTGAGAAGCCCGGAGTCGTCGGCATCTATGGCACGCTGATGACGCGCCGCAACGTTCTCGCCATCACGGCCGCGGCAAAGGCGAGCGGCTGGACCGTTATTCTGGGCGGACCGGAGCCGTCAAGCTACGCCGCCGAGTATCTCGCCCGCGGCGGCGACTTCGTCGTCGAAGGCGAAGGGGAAATCACGCTCAAGGAATTGCTAGCCGCACTTCGCAGCGCCGACGCCGCGGCCATCACCAGAGTTCGCGGCCTCTACTACCGCGACGAATCAGGCGCTGTCGTCCACACCGGCCCGCGCAAGCAGATCGCCGATCTCAATGCGCAGCCTTGGCCCGACCGCGAACGAATTGACATCGCCCAATACATCGAGACCTGGCGGCAGCATCATGGCAAGGGATCGGTTTCGGTCATCACAGCGCGAGGCTGCCCCTATCATTGCCGATGGTGCAGCCACTCGACCTACGGCAAAACGCACCGCCGGCGCTCCGCGGAAAGCGTCGCCGATGAAGTGGAGGCGATCCTCGGGCGTTATCATCCCGACATGCTCTGGATGGCCGACGATGTCTTCACCATCCACCACGGCTGGATCAAAAGCTATCTCAACGAGTGCAGGCGGCGAGGCATCCGAATTCCCTTTGAATGCATCACGCGCGCGGACCGGCTCAACAGTGAGATGGCCGACGCATTGGCGGAGCTTGGCTGCTTCCGGGTCTGGGTCGGCTCGGAAAGCGGCTCGCAACGCATCCTCGACGCGATGGAGCGCGGCGTCGCCGTCGACGAAGTGCGCCAGGCCATCTCACTGTGTCGCGAGCGCGGCATCGAGACCGGCATGTTTCTGATGTGGGGGTACGAAGGAGAACAGCTTTCCGACATCGAAGCCACTGTCGAGCACGTCAAGACTTGCATGCCCGACGTTTTCTTCACGACTGTCTCCTACCCCATCAAAGGCACTCCCTACTACGAGGAGGTAAACGATCGTCTGGTAAGCGTGGACGACTGGGGGCGAACCAGCGACCGTGAGCTAAAAATTCGCGGCCGTCACTCGCGCCGCTATTTCCAGTTCGCCGACAAACTGCTGCGCAGCGAAGTCGATCTGCACCGCCTCCGGCGCCGGAACGGCACGCCGGCCGACGCCACCGCCGCGCGTGATCTCGAAACACAAGCCACTACGGCGCGGCTCGGGCTGCGCGAAGCGGCGCTGGAGGTCGATGCATGAGCACGGCCCCCTTCCTCGCGCCGCCGGAGGTGTCGAGCGCGACACCGGCAGGCATCGCGTTCGATCGAATCGCGCCGCACTACGACGAAGACTTTACGAATTCGCTGATTGGCCGACTGCAGCGTGAACACGTTTGGCGGCACATCGATGGTCTTTTTGCCCCGGGCGCGCGAGTGCTCGATCTGGGCTGTGGGACCGGCGCGGACGCGATTCATCTGGCGCGCCGGGGCTGTCAGGTCCACGCGGTGGATGCTTCCGGGCAGATGATTGCCGAAGCCCGGCGCAAGGCCGCTGCCGCCGGGCTGGCTGACATCACGTGGGACAGACAATCCTGTCTGTCCACACAACGACAAGCGCAGCAATCCGCACCACCAGCAGAGCAACGGTCCGTGCAACCGTCAGCGCAACCCTTGGCCAATGCAGCAAGCAAAGAGAACAGACAGGATTGTCTGTCCCACTATGACGGCGCCCTCTCGAACTTTGGCGTACTTAACTGCGTCGAGCATCTGCGCCCAGTGGCAACCTCGCTCAGCGCTCTGATTCGCCCAGGTGGCCATCTTGCACTCTGCTTTATCAGCCGCTTCTGCCTCTGGGAAACCGTGGCGTACTGCGTCCAAGGCCGGCCCGCCAAAGCCGTTCGCCGCTGGAGCAACCAGGGCCGCGCATCGGCATCCCTCAAGGGCTCAGCGCCGTTCCCTGTGTACTACCACTCGGTACGCGAGATCATCAGCGCTTTCGAGCCCGAGTTTCAACTGACGAGCTACGGCGGCATCGGTATCTTGGTTCCGCCATGCTATCTGGAAGCGCGGGCCAACCGCATGCCCGGGCTAACAAAGCTCGCCGCCCGAATCGATCAAGTGATCTCAGCGTGGCCTATCTGCCGCGCGGTAGCCGATCATGCTCTGCTCGTTTTCACGCGAGGGCCCCAGCCTTGACTCGGCCCGCACACCAAACCCTCGCCGATCCACCGTGCGCTACACTGACAAAATGGAGCCGGGGGTCGTGCGTTAGCTTCCCGCTGAACCGCTCTTTCCAGGCCAGGCGGGCCGCAAACAAGACTTCTCCTTCGCACGGAAATCTCTCATCCCCCCAGGCTTCTTCTGAATCAGACGGGACCCGCGAACGCCTCGCCGGCCAGCAGCGGCGATCGTCGCCGGACCATCTCGGAGCATCGTTCTTGTCCACCTCCAGCCAGTCAACGGTCTCCAAAACGGATCAGCCACGCGACAAGAATCGCTTCGTCATGCTGCGCTGCCCTGGCTGCCGCGAAAAAACCGTACTGTTCTCGAGCATCAGCGCCGACGGCTGGCCGTGTTCCTGTGGTTTTCGCTTAGAAAAGCGGGACGGAATTCTTCGCGCGCTCCCTGCCGAGCGCAACAGCTATTACAAACAGTTCGCCGAAGAGTACTTGACCGTCCGTCACGACGAAGGGCGCGGCAGCGAGAGCCCTGACTATTACCTCGCGCTTCCCTATCAAGACATCAGCGGCCGACTCGCCGAACAGTGGGCGATGCGTGGAAAAACCTATCGCTACTTCGAGCGCAACATTCTCCCAGGCATCGAGCAGGAACTCAAAGGCAAGCTGAACGTTCTTGATCTCGGCGCCGGCCCGGGCTGGCTTTCCTATCGCATGGCGTTGCGGGGGCATCGGCCGGTCGCCATCGATTTGCTCGACGATCCGCTCGACGGCTTGGGCGCCGCCCATCATTACCACACCGCGCTCGGCGAGGAATTCCCCGTCATCCAGGCCGAGTTCGACAACCTGCCGCTGGGCGATTCGCAATTCGATCTCGCCGTTTTCAACGCATCATTTCACTACGCGACCGACTACCGCCAAACCTTGCAGGAAATTCGCCGCTGCCTGCGCTGGGCGGCCCGCGTGGTGATTCTCGACACGCCGATCTACGAACGCTACGAATATGGCGAGCTGATGCGCGAGGAACGCCACCAGCAGTATAGCGAACACTATGGCTTTCGCTCCGACAGCGTGCCCAGCATGGAATATCTCGATCAGGGCATGATGCGTGAGCTGTCGACCGACCTGAACTTGCGTTGGACCGTTTACCGGCCGTGGTACGGCTGGCGCTGGAGCCTGCGTCCCCTCAAGAGCCGCTTGCAGAGCCGCCGTCCGCCATCGCGTTTCTGGATTCTGGTCGGCACCTGGACGAAGTCATGATCCTGCTGCTTCATCCTCGCAGCACCAAACCCAAAGACCGGCGCTTCCCGCTTTCGGTGCTGGCGATCGCGGCGCTGCTCGAAGAGCGCGAGGACTATCTCATCATCGACGGCAATCTCGACGCCGATCCCGAAGCCGCGCTCGATGACGCGATGCGTGAGCCGCCGGTCGAATTGCTCGCGGTTTCGGTGATGCCCGGGCCGCAAATGGTCGAAGCGGTGCGCCTGTCGCGGAGCTTTCGCAAAAAATATCCATCGGTGCCGATCGTGTGGGGCGGCTACTTCCCTTCCCTCTATCCCGACGCGACGCTCAATTGTGACTATGTGGATTTCGCGATTCGCGGCCAGGGCGAGCACACCTTTCTTGAACTTCTCGAAGCGCTTCGCAGCGAAGGAGGCGGCTCGAGGATCAAGGGACTCTCTTACAAGGACGACTCCGGCTCGATTGTTCACAACGCCGAGCGGCCGTTCCTTGCCCCCGACGAGTTCCCCTGGTATCCCTATCACCGCATCGACGTCGCGAAATACCTGTTGCCGACGTTCCTGGGAAATCGAACCGGCGTGCATCACGCCAGCATCGGCTGCCCTTACCGCTGCAACTTCTGCGGCGTGATTCCGGCTTACGGCAGCACCGAAAAAATGGAATCGCCCGCGCGAACCGAGCAGATTCTCCGCTACTTGCGGCAGAACTACGGCATGGACGCGGTGCAGTTCTACGACAACAATTTCTTCGTCGGCGAAGATCACGCACGCGAGCAAGCCGACCGCCTCGCTCCGCTCGGCCTTCGCTGGTGGAGTGAAGGCCGCGTCGACGCCATGTTGCGGTATTCCGACGACACGCTAACCAAGCTTCGCCGCGCCGGCGCCACCGTGATCTTCTTCGGCGCCGAGTCGGGCTCCGACTGGGTGCTCGATCAAATGAATAAGCAACTCAAAGCCGAGCAAACCCTCGAGCTCGCGCGGCGGCTCCGCCGCTTCGGTATCGCGCCCGAGTTCTCATTCGTGCTCGGCAATCCGCAAGACCCCGAGCGCGACGTTCGCGAAACCCTCGCCTTCATCCGCCGGATCAAAAGCCTCAACCCCGAGGCCGAAATCATCGTGCAGCACTACATTCCGACGCCGCAGCGCGAATCGATGTACGGCTGTGTCGACGGCCAAATGGAATTCCCGGCAACACCCGAGGAATGGGCATCGCCGCGCTGGTTGAACTTCACTTTGCGCAACGACCCGAAGCTACCCTGGCTGCCTGAGCACCTGAAATCGGAAATCGATAATTTTGAGCTGGTAGTCAGCTCGCGCTGGCCGACGATCCAAGACATCCGCATGCCCTTCTGGGGCCGCTGGATGCTCAAGACTCTCAGCAGTTGGCGTTACGCATTCGGCGTGTACGACAAACCGGTCGAGCTCGAATGGGCGCAGCGTTTTGTCAATCTCAGAAAGCCCCGGCTGGAAAGCTTGTAGCGCAACGCGATAATGGCGCGGATACTGATAGGGCGTGGCGGGAGACGGCGTGCCCGCTCCGCGGCAGCGGGATGCGCGAGCGGCGATGTGCGCCGCCCATGCGCTAACATGAGCGCAGCGCAATCGATAGGTATCCTCGGGGCGCCATCATGGCAAGCTCCCCCACGTCAATCCATCCGATCGAAGGCCACCGGCTTTGGGCGGAAAGCTACGACGCTGATCTGAACCCGTTGCTGGCGCTCGAGCGAAGAGTTCTACAACCTCATCTCGACAAACTTTCTGGCAAGCGTTTCGTGGATGTCGGCTGCGGCACGGGGCGCTGGCTTTCGTTCGCGCGCGAAGCGGGAGCGGATGTGCTTGGTTTCGATCTGACGCCGGAAATGCTCGCCCGCGCCGCCGCCAAGCCAGCCCTGCAAGGAAAGCTCGTCTGTGCGGACGCGCAGAGCCTCCCCATCGCGGACGCAACCGCCGACGTTACGCTGAGTTCGTTCTGCATTTCCTACGTCGAGGACATCCCCGCTATGTTCGCTTGCTTGGCGCGCATCACCAAGCCGGGTGGCCGCATCATCATCAGCGACATCCATCCAGGGGCCGCAAGCGCCGGCTGGAAACGCACCTTCCGCAGCGCCGGGAAACTCTACGAAATGAACCTCGCCGCGCGCCCCAGCAAAAACCCTTTCCGCGCCGGACTCGATGCAGGCCTCACGCTATGGCGCGTGTTGGAGCCTCGCTTCGGCGAAGCCGAGCGCCCGCTGTTCGCGAAAGCAGGTAAAGGGGATTCGTTTGAAACCGTTGCCGCTATCCCCGCGTTGCTCGTTTCGCTTTGGGATCGCGAGGATTAGCGGGTAACCACGCACCCGCCGGTAGCGTCGAAGAGGGAAAGCCGGCGATAAAAGCGCCGGGCAGGGGTCTCCGGACAGCGCGATTTTGGTAGCGCGGTTTTGATAGCGCGGTTTTATCGAGTCTGTGGAGCAATCAGGGGCATGCTCCGCGACGCAAAGCGATCAAGCCGATGGATCGGACCAACGGATCACGCGGCTCCGAGTGTTCGGCGCTGGTTCCTTGATCGGTTCTCGTACTTTATAAAGACCTCTGGTATACGCATGTACGCAGCTCGATTGTGTTTTCCTAAGTTCAGCTTGTTTCTGCTTGCCGCGGTCTTTTCGCTGGTTGTTCCATGCGCGGTCGGCCAATCCGCCGCTCAGAGCGCCGTTCAGCTTGTTCGCATCGAGGGCGTGCGGGAGTTCCCCGAGGCGACCGAGCCCCGCGCCATTCAATACGCCTGCGCGTCGGACCGGGCGGCGCTGCCGGCGTTCTTTTCTTCGCGCGGGCTCAGCTTTGAACCAGCGCTCGTTCGCGCTCGCCAGGGCCATCCCTTTTGCCACATTTATTACGAGCCAACCGTGCCGGGCTTTCGCGCCTCCACCGAGGACGGCACTGTCAGCGAATTATTCGCCGCGGTCGATCCGGTCAGTTTTGTCGTGCGCCGCAAACCCACCGGCGACAGTCTCGATGTGATCAAGGCCGTTCTCAAGCAACTGCCGCGGCCCGTGGATATAACCATCAGCAGCCCCCCACAATTTGAAGCCGAATATTGGCCTCCCGCGTTGGAGTTCCACTTCCCCAACACGCGGCATCGCATCAGCATCGTGCGCAGCGAAGCTCACACGACGCATCCATGGGCGCAAGACTACGTCAAGGCCGGTGTCGCAAACGGCGAACGCCGTATCCTCACTCCCCGGCGGCTGTTTGAGGGCCGCACCGCCGACGGCGATACCTTCAGGCCGTTGCTCGACGCATTCACCGACAGGCGCTTCGCGCGATCGAAGCTGTCGTGGGAAGGCGGCGACCTGCAATTCGCGCTACATCCAAGAGACCCCAAAAAGCTGCTCATGTTCTACGGCGCGTCTGCCCGAGCATACTGGGGTCAGGATCTCGACCCCGCCGACTACGAGTACGTGCTTCGTACCGAGTTTGGCGCCGACGATGCCGTGGATCTGACGCGCATCGGTCCGCACGCCGACTATTTGGCCGCGGTTTTGCCCGCCGACAGGATCGCTCTCATCGCGTGGCCCGTGCGCGACGACTACACGCTTGCTAAAGCGGCCATCGCCGAGCTCGTGAAATTTTTCGGACGCCGCGCTCCAAGCCAACTTCTGCTGCTGGAGAACATGTTCGAGGACCCTAAGAATCTCGACCCACAGGCCGTGCTGCAACTCACCACCGCGTTGCGCAAGATGCTCCCCGAGCTTCCAGGCGTGCAGGACGAGCAGATCTCGGCGGCTCAGATCGCCTACGTGTCCAAAAACTGCCCCGGCAATCCCGTGGCGTGTTTCTCGGGCGAGGGCGGACGCATGTTGCTGCGTAACGACCCCGAACTATGGCGGCTCTCGGCGGATTCCACCGCCGATCAGGAAAAGGAGCTGAGCCTCACGCCCATCTTATTGGCGTTGATCGAAAGCCAGCTACCCGGGGCGGCCACTGTCGACCTCCGCGAGATCGCGGCCAAGGAAAAAGAACTTCGCCAGTTGGGGTTTCAGGTGATTCGCGTTCCGCACTTGCTAGCCGAAGCTGGGGATTGGCCGGGCGTCAGTTACATCAACTACCTAAGAGTCGGCCGCACGCTGTTTGTGCCCGCTCTGGGTCTGCCGGCGGTGGAGGAGAAGATTTTCGCGGACCTGCGGCGCAAGCTTCCCGACGGCTACGAAGTGATTCCGATTCCCGCGCGCTCGAGTTTATTGAACAATGGCGGAACGCACTGTATCTTCGGGATCGTGCCTCAGATGCCAGCCGCTTCCACCGCGATCGAGTGATATCCAAAGTTGTTTGGACAGACAGGATTGTCTGTTCCACGGTCGAACAAGATGGAAGGCCGATCGGGGCTTCAGTCGGCGTTGCGCGCCGTTCCCAATCCGTGGCTTTGTTCGTAATGCCGCCGGAGCAGGTCTTTGCCGTAGTCGTTGCCGTTGGGCGTGCGAATCAGGCTATGGATGTGCAGACGGCCAGGCACGCGCGGCCCCGGCAGGCCAACCGGCAGTTGGTGGTCGAACTCGATCAGCACCACCGGGCTTTGCACGCGATAGTAAAACACGTCGTCGGCGTTCGTGCCGCCGACCCAGGC
>JBBDWJ010000271.1:0-15432 GCA_040902925.1 Bryobacterales bacterium
ACTCCATTCCGCCAACCAGTTGGTTCTGTTCGACTTATAGCCGGACAGCAGTGGTCCGATATATATAGCGCGCAACTGTGGAATGCGAGTTTGTGCGGATGGCCCTCGCCCATGCCTGGCAGGTCGCCCCCGCGCTTGACGCCCTCGGGACTGCGGTAAGAAACAATCGAGGTGGGCGAGTGCCCGGCGAACTTATAGGAGAATTGGTCGAGCGGAACGCCGAGGTCGTAGACTTTCCCTGTCTTGACGCTTTGCAACGCCTTGAGTATCCGCTCGGGAGTGAGGATGGCGTTGAGAGCGCCGACGGTATCGTTTGGGCCCCAGACCCAGCCGAAACCCTTGCCTTGGGTCCAGCCTTTCAGGTTCTGAGCCAGCAAGACCGAACCGGTCAGGCAAAACGAAACCGTAAGCAACGCGATTGTCCGTTTCATACCGCCGCTATTGTATCCGGTTGCCGTGTATCCGGTCGCCTTGTACGTGCGGCGGCGAAATCCAGGGCCGGCCACACGGCGTTGCGCCCGCGTCACTCCTCGCGTATCGTCACCTCCGTGCCGTCCTCGATATCGTTGCTGGGATGCGTAATCACCCGCTGGCCTTCGTCGAGTCCGGAAACGATCTCCGCCGTCAACCCGCTGCGGTGGCCGACCTCGACGCCGCGCCGCGCCGCCTTGCCTTCCGCGATCGCAAAAACAGCCCAGCCGTCGCCGACGCGAAACAGAGCGCTGGAGGGAACCTGCAACACCTGCTCGCCTTCCCAAAGAATAAAGACTGCCTCGACGCGGTAGCCGTCGCCGAGCCGCTCCCATTGCTCGCGCGGCGAAGTGAAATCCACGATCACCAGAACGCGCTGCTCTTCCACGCCTAGCGCGGAAATCTTGGTGAATCCGAAAGGCTCGACGGTGCGCACGATGCCTTCGAGCGGATAATCGCCGCCCCAGCGTTCGAACAACACGCGCGTGCCGGGGGAAAGCCGAACGGCGTCGGACGACAGCGCCTCAACCTCGACTTCGAGAGTGCGCGGGCTACCTACCTCAACCAAAGATTCGCCGGCGTTGACAACGCCTTCACTTTCGCGAAACCGCTTCAGGACACGTCCCGCAGTCGGCGCCCGCACCGGCACGACCGCCGCCGGCACGGCATTCCTTTCCGCCGCGAAATCCTTCAGAGCGACCCGCGCGGCCTCCAACTCGCGTTCGGCAACATTGACGTTGGCGCGAGACGTTTCGAGATTCGCCTGCGTGCGGCGGGCCTCGGTTTCGGCGCGGTCGAGCTGCTCGCGCGCAATGGTGCCGGTGTCGAAAAGCGCCTGCATGCGGCCCATCTCCGTCTCCGCGTAGCGGGCGTCTTCGGCGGCAACCTGTGTCGACTCCTCCGCCGCGGTCAGCGACGCTTGCGCCGTCTCGACGCGCGCTTCGGCTTCGGCGCGGCTGCGCGGATCAAGCGCCGTGGAACGCAGCGGCTCCAGGCGCGCTACAATCTGCCCCTCGCCCACGGCGTCGCCGACGTTCAGGCGCACACGTTGCACATAACCCGTCACCGGAGCTGAAATCACATAGCGATCGACGACCCGCGTGCGGCCTTCCTCGCGCACGGTCACTCTCAAGAGCCCGCGGCCGACCTGGGCGGAATCCACCAGCACGGGCTGCGGCAAAAAGCCATACCCAATCGCCATTACGACGGCAAGCAGTGCGATGATCCAGCCTATTCTTTTTCGCCACTTCATTCGTCTCTACTCGATTCGTATCTATTCGCGCGTCTTGAGCACGGCGACCAAATCCAGATGGTCCACCTTGCGCCGTACAATGAGCCCTGAGATCGCGGATGCCACCAGCACAACGGCGGCCGAAAAGCTGTAGGTGCTGGTGTCCAATATCAGTGGAATCCGAAACAGGTCCGTCTGCAGCCCCTCGCTCATCGAAAAGCACAACGCGTATCCCACGAGAAAGCCGAGCGGGACCGCAATCACCGTCAACACCGCTAGCTCGCCCAGCAGGATGTAAGAAACTTCGCCGCGAGTAAAGCCGAGCACGCGCAAGCTGGCCAGCTCGCGCGAACGCTCGGAGAGCGCGATACGGGCGCTGTTGTAGACAACGCCGAATGCGATCGAGCCAGCCAGCAGGGTGTTGAAAAACGCGAATGTGAGCACCGTCTGGGCCATCGTATCCTCGAAGCTCTGCATCGCCTTTTTGCGCACCACGGTCCCAGCAATGCGAGGCATGCCTTCAAGCTCTTCGTAGATGGCTTCCTGGTAGCGCGCGTCGGCGCTCAAGAAGGCGCCCGAGATCGCGTCGCCTTCCCGCATCAGGCGATTGAGCGCATCGCGCCGCATGTAGGCCGATACGCCGATAAACTCTTTCACGACGGCGGCGAGCTGCACCTGGTGAACCGGCCGCGCGCCTTCGAGCACTTCGATCGTCAGTACGTCGCCCGGCTTCGCGCCCAACAGCACAGCGAGCTGGTCGGTAAGCAGCAGCCCATCGGGAGGCAGCTCGATCGGATTCAGATTCTCGTCCAGCAACTTCATGAGGTCGGCATCCGCGTCGAACCCTTGGATCGAAGTGCGGTATTCACGATGCTCGAAACGCAGCCGCGTGGGCACGGCCCGGAATACCTCGCCGTACTCGACGCCCGGCAGGCTCAACAGGTCGTAGAAGGCGCGATAGGAAGTTGGCTCGACGAAGGTCACCGAAATGTCGTCCCGCTGCGCCAGCCCGAACTGCACGTTCATCATGTAGTCCACCGCATCGGATGAGAACGTGCCGACCATCAGGATGGCGCACGAAAACGCGATACCAACCGAGGTCAGCAGCGACTTCACGGGCCGCCGCTCGAGATTGCGGACGATCATCCGCGTCGGCGACGACAGCCAGCTCTTCAACCCCAGCTTCTCGACCACGCTTACGCGATAGGCCGCCGGCGGCTCGGGCCGCATCGCTTCCGCGGGCGGTTGCCGCGCCGCCTGCATCACCGCGTAAAGGGTGCCCAACAGGGCCGCGCCAATGCTGATCAGAGCAGCGAGCACGGGCACCCGCGGCTGTAGATCATAGTGCAAAAACGGAAACTTGTAAAAATCGGAATAGAGCGACGAAAGCCCCTGGCCGAACCAGACCCCGAGCAGCGTGCCCGCTGCAACACCGAACAGAACGATCACGATGATCAGCTTGGCGAAGTGCTCGGTGATATCGAGATTCGAATAGCCGAACGCTTTCAACGTGGCGATCTCTTCGCGCTGCGTGCGCACCAGCCGGCTCACCACCACGTTGAGCAGAAAGGCGGCGACGCCCAGGAAAATCGTCGGGAACATCGTGGCCATCTGCTCCAACTGCTTGAACTCTTCCGAGAGGTAGCGGTGCGAAACCTGGTCCTTGCGGGCATAAGCGCCGAGCCCGCCATACCGTGCCAGAAGCTCGTCGAGCCGCAAGATCACGTCCTCGGCCGAGGCGTTCGCCGCCAGCGTTATTGCCACGTCGTTGAACGCGCCATCCATATCGAACGCATTCGCCAGCGGCTCGTGAGCCATCCACAAAATGCCGTAGCCCGCGAAATCGGGGAACATGTCGCCTGGACGAATCTGATAGATGAACTCCGGAGCCAGGGCGATGCCGACAATAGTGAGTTCCTTGCGCCGCCCGTTGAGAATCGCGGCAATCTCGTCACCCGGACGGTAGCCGTGCGCCTCGGCGAATGCCTCGCTGACGATCACTTCGTCATCGTGCGCCGGGTCCACGAGCCTGCCTTCGCGCAGGTAGAGCTGGTTGAGCAGCGCCTCGCCGAACTGCCCGGTCGAGACCAGCCGCCCGGTAGCCGGGTCCGGATAGTCCGGCAGATCGAGGTTCGCCGCCGCCGCGATGCGTGTTTCCACCTGCTGCACGCCTGGAATCTCGCGGATGCTTTCGCGGAGGCTCTCCGGAGCGCGCTTGAGCGATGCAAAGACATCGGCAAAGTGGTAGTCGCGATAGAAGACCGCCTGCGTCAACTTCAGAGAGTGCAGCGTGCTCAACGACATCACGAACGTGGCGACACCGCTGGAGATCACCATAGCGATGGCGAGGGCCTGGCCCTTCATGCCCCACAGGTCGCGCCACAGTTTTCGATCCAGAGAGCTCATCGGAAACTACCAGCGCAACTCTCGAGCCTGCTTCTTCGTTGCGTTTTCATGCACGTCGCTGATCAGCCCGTCATGCACGTTCATCACGCGGTCGGCCATGCCCTGGATATCGGCGTTGTGCGTAATAATCACGGTTGTGGTGCCGAGCTCGCGGTTGGCGCGCTCCAGCGCTTCGAGAACCACGACGCCCGTCTCCGAGTCGAGTGCGCCGGTCGGTTCGTCGCACAACAGCACGGATGGATTCTTCGCAATCGCCCGCGCGATCGCCACGCGCTGTTGCTGGCCGCCGGAAAGCTGCGCCGGGAAATGGTCGAGCCGGTCGCCCAGCCCGACGATCGCTAGCGCATCCTCGGGCTTCATCGGGTCGCGAGCAATCTCGGTGACCACCGCGACATTCTCCCTCGCGGTCAGGCTCGGAATCAGGTTATAGAACTGAAATACGAAACCAACGTGATAGCGCCGATAGTCCGTCAATTCACGATCCGTCGCCTTGGTCAAATCCTTGTCGTGATAAGTAACCCGCCCGCTGGTCGCGGTATCCAGTCCACCGAGAATGTTCACCAAAGTCGATTTTCCGCTGCCTGAAGGCCCCAACAGTACCACCAGCTCGCCGCTGTAAAGCTCCAGGTCCACTCCGCGCAAGGCCTTCACCTGCACCTCGCCCATGTCGTACACCTTGGTGAGCCCTGCGGTACGAAACACGACCGTCTTTGGCGTCGTCGCTGGTGTCTTCACGGCCATATTGCGCCAGAGCAGAAGAAATGGTGGTTGCGGCTGCTCCCCGCTGCGGGAATACTTTTGGAGCAAACGCGCAAGGGTCCGATCCAAAACCCTCAATTCCAATTGTCGCCCCTTTGGCGTCCCGATGACTACTACCCTGCAGGGGATGACTACTACCCTGCAGGGGATGAGAAAACAAACGAATGGCCTGCTGGATCACGACGATCACGGGCGCAGCGCCGCGGCGACACGCGCTATTCTAGGACCTGTTGTCGCGCAAGCGGCCCCGCTATGGGGCTGCTCGTAGTTGGCTGCTCCGTGGTGGCCGCCGGTTGCATTTCGAGAGTCACTCTGACGCGCAAAGATGGTTTCGATCATCATCCCGGTCCTCAACGAAGCCGAGCTTCTCCGCGTCCTTCTCGGTCGCCTGACACGAGAAACCGGCGAGTTCGAAATCGTAGTCGCTGACGGCGGAAGTACCGACGCTACCGAGGACATCCTTTCGGAATTCCCAAACGTACGAAAGACCGTGACGCTGCCCGGCCGCGGTCTTCAAATGAACGCCGGCGCGCGCGCGGCCCGCGGCGAGGTTCTGGTGTTTCTGCATTGCGATACCTATGCCCCGCCGGGCGCTATCGCCGAATTGCCGGCGCTGCTGAGCTCTCAGAACGCCGACTTTGGAGCCTTTCGCATCCGCTTCGACCCGCCCGTGTGGCTGCCGCGATTGCTTGCCGTGGCGACGCGCGTGCCGAGTCCCTGGTGTTGCTTCGGCGATCAGGCCATCTTCGTTCGCGCCGACTTTTTCTTTTCCACCGGCGGCTTCCCGGAGATTCCGCTGCTCGAAGACGTTCACTGGGTCCGCGCCGCCGGCAAGCGCGGCCGCATGGTTCGTTCTCGTCACGCGGTGGTCTCTTCGGCGCGGCGCTTCGAAAAAATCGGAACCGTCCGCCAGAGTTGGCGCAATTTGTCGATCTTGATCCGCGACCTGCTCGGCCAGGACCCGGCCGAACTCGCGCGACTCTACGACAAAGACTACACTGACGATCTTGCACCCGGCGTCGCTCCGGTTCGCGGCGGTCTTTCCGCCGGACCGCCGGCTCCCCGAGCCTAGAGTCAGCCTCCATGCCCGACGCTTCCGCTTTCTCACGCTTTCTTCGCGAGACGCCCAAGGCTGAGTTGCATGTTCATTTGCGCGGCGCGATGCCGCTCGCTTTTTTCCAGGACCGTCTCCGCAAGTACCATCCTGAAGATGTTCTGGCGAATGCGCCACCCCGCTACATCGAGCTGTTCGAGCAATTCGAGAACATCCGCCCATTCATGAAATCGCGGCCGAGCCTGGCCGAAAGCGCGGCCCAACTGTTCCGGTACCGCACCTTCGATCAGTTTCTTGCTACCTATCTATTCAGCTCGTTTTTCGTGCGCGATGCCGCCGACTTTCGTGCCTTGGTGCAAGCGGTGCTCGAACGGCTCGCGGCTGAAAACATTGTGTACGCTGAGATCACTGTCTCGTTCATCGAGTATATGCAGCAAGGGATCGCGCTGGCCGACATCGTAAGCACTCTCGACGATGCGTCTTCGGCGGGCGAACCGCTACGAGTGCAGTGGATTCTCGATCCGGTGCGCAACATCGGTCCTGAGAGGGCTTTGGAGTTGCTGCAAGAGGTCTTGCGCACGCGCCCGAGACACCTCGTTGGCATCACCATCGGCGGCAGCGAGCACCTCTATCCGCCGGTACAGTTCGTGAAGGTGTACACACTAGCGCGCGAAGCCGGACTGCGCCGCACGGTCCACGCGGGAGAAGGCCTCGGCCCCGAAAGTGTTTGGGAATCGATTCGCGAACTCGGAGTCGAGCGTATCGGTCACGGAGTGCGTTCGATCGAAGACCCTGCGCTGGTGCGCCACTTGGCGGAAAATCAAATCCCGCTCGAGGTCTGCCCGACCAGCAACTTATGGACAGCCATCTATCCCTCTTACGAAGCGCATCCCCTCAAAGCGCTGCACGAAGCCGGAGTCGCTGTCAGCATCAATACCGACGACCCGGAGTTCTTCCGAACCAGCCTTAGCGAAGAGTTTGAACACGCCAGAGAGATGGGCCTGTCCGAGGCCGCGATCCGCAAGATCCTGCAGAACGGCTTTCGCCACGCCTTTCTGCCTGAAGATGAGACCGAACGGCTGGCAAATCAAGCCTGACGTTTTGTAGCAGAAAACCTGAAACGCCTCCTCCGAGACCGAAAGATCGACCTCAACGTGCTAAGCTTCCCGGGGGCCGGGCGGTCTCACCACGCTGGGCCTGTCATACAACAGGAGGTTCAGACACATGAAGTTCATGTTGACGTACTCGATCGAGCCCGTTCACAGCCGCGCCGCCATCGCACGGTTTCTGGAGAGCGGCGCCCCGCCGCCTGCGAGCATCAAAATGCAGGGCCGGTGGCACGCTGGTACGCACGGTTATATCCTCATCGAGGCCAGCGATGCCAAGGGAGTCTTTGAATGGATTTCCCAGTGGTCGGACCTGCTCAAATTCACAACCGATCCAGTAGTGGAAGACAGCGAAGCGGGGCAAATCCTGCAGGGATTGAAAGTCAGCTGACCTTTCGCAAAGGGCTGGTTTGTTGAACAAACCAAGCTTGTCTTGATCGCCACCATGCGCCGCGGGTTTGGAGATGGAGCAGCGTTTGGGGCTGGGGCGCCCTCTGGCGACAGCAGTAGGACGCCCTTCGGACGTTGGAGACGAATCGCGACGGGGCACACCTTGACGTTCCCGCTACGGCCCAACCTGCGGGTTTCCGCCAACAATGGGAACGTGAATCACCGTCACTTCGCGCGACGCAAGTCCAGTACTTACGGCTTGGCGGATCGCATCCGGGGTCACTGCCTTCACGCCGCGGGCCCCAAAAGCTTCCGCCATCTTCACAAAATCCAGCGGCCCCAAACTACTGCTGATCGCCTCGCCAAATTTTGCTTCGTGCCCCGTACGCGTAATCCCCCACGCCTGATCATCCGCCACGATCGCAACAAAAGGCAGCCGCTGCCGCACGGCGCATTCGATCTCGGCGGGAGCAAACGTAAAAGCCCCATCGCCGGAAAGCAAAATCACCGGCCGGTCGGGATACACCAAACGCGCCCCCATCGCGCCGCCCAAACCCCAGCCCACTACGCCGCTGCGGCCGCACGTCAGCCAGTGCCCCGGATAGCGGTCGCACAACAGTTGATGCGCCCACTGCCCGATACTGCCGCCATCAAGCGCAAGCACGGCATCGTCAATCAGCGATTCGCGCAGCGCCTCTAAAACGTCAATAGCGTGTAGTCCACGAGAGGCTTGGCGGGCGGCGGCCGCCTCGACTTTCGCCCGAAAGGCGCCCTTCCTCCGGTTGGCCTCGCCGAGCCACTGCGCGTGCGACTTTCCCTGGCGCGCCCGGTAGCCGCCGGCCAGGGAACCCCAACCGCGGTCCAAACGAACGACCGATGCCTCGCCGCTCACTGCCCCTCGCTGCAAGAACCCGACGCGATAGTCGGCAACAGCGCCGGCCATCACAATCACGTCCGCGTCGGCAAGTAATCGTGGGCCGCCGCTGGCCGCGCCAATCACTCCAAGAAAAACATCGCTCACGCGATCGACCGGGCCGCGATCCCAGATCGGAACCACAACTGGAATCGCAAACTCCTCACAGAACGCGAGCAGCGCCTCGCCTTCCCCGGCGTAGTGAGCGCCGCTGCCTGCGACGACCAGCGGCCGCTCCGCGGCGGCCAAAGCCGATGCCACGCCATCGATATCGGAACCCACCGCAGCCGCGCTCGAACCATCGTCCACCAGCCGCACCATGCGCTCTGCGGCAACCTCCGCAACTTGCACATCGAGCGGAAAGCTCAGATGAACCGGCCCTGGCGGCGCGCTACATGCGCTCTTCCACGCCGTGTCGAGAATTTCCAGCGTCCTCTCAGGGCAATCGATAGCGCGGGCGAACTTCGTAACCGGAGCAGCCAGCGCCACCTGGTCGACGTCTTGAAAATGGCCCATGCCCGATGTGGGAAAATCGCCCGCGCCCGAGATCAGCAGCATCGGAGCGCCGTCGAAGTGTGCATCCACCACGCCGGTCATCGCATTGGCGTGCGCCACGCCACTCGATACCGCAACAACGCCCGGCTGCCCGGTCAATCGCCCGCATGTTTCCGCGATATAACTCGCAGTCTGCTCGTTGCGCGTATCCACGAGACGCAGCCCGCCCTTTTTCGCCGCATGGTAGAGCGGGTCGAGCCCATGCCCGCAAAGCGTCGCGATCCACCGGACGCCGCGTTCCCGCAGCCCTTCGACCAACCATTCAGAAGCTGTCATAGTTCTTGCTCGGCCGCGGATCAACGTTCTCCGCCCGCGCCCGCGTGCCGTCCCTTCAACTCCGGCAAGAAACGCTGCCGGTGCTCGATCAACAAACGCACGGCTGCATCCACCAGTAGCTCCCCGCTGCCGGCCGCAACCCGCGAGCTGATGACTTCATACGCACCCTCGGGATATGCCCGCCGGTTGGGGACATATCCCATAGACCCATTCGCCAGTTCGACCACGATCGTATACGGAAACGGCGACGCTGCTTGGATCGCCTTTCCCAGTTCGACAAAAATCTCCCCCGGCAAGCTCACCCAGGCGATTTGGTCGCCGAGCGAAATTACCTGAACCTCCGCGTCAATCGGCCGCCCTTGCCGCTCCTCGATCTCGATCGCCTTGAACGCATAAACCTGGTCGAGAAAAGGAGCCGCTTCGGGCGTGCCATATTTCGCCACCACGCCGCGAGCCCACTCCGGGTCCTCGGGCCGGATTGGAGCCAGCGGCAGCGGCACGATCTCGCGGCTCGCCTGCAATGCGCCCGGTTCGACGACTTGCAAGCGGCGGAAACTCCGCAACACCTCGCCCGCAAGAATCGCGCCGATGCGAGCCGCTTCTTGATGCCCTTTCTGCGGCGTTGCGCTGCTCACATCGATATGGTTCACATTCCCCGCTGTGCCGATGGTGAAAACCGTCAGCAGGTCGTCTCCCTTGGCGGCGCCGAGCATTGCCGCCAGCGTGTAAGGATAGTCGGCCGAATATTCCATACCGGCGACCGTATCCAAATGATTCGCGTAGTTGACGTACGTGGCCAGCGGCTTACCCTCCGGCGTATCGAAATAAACGATAGGCAACGCGGGATCCATCTCGCCCGCGGGCCGCACAATGTTAGGATTCCGCTTGCCCGGATTCCAGCCGATCGAACCGTCTTTCATCACAAACCGGCGGATGAACGCCACCGAATCCTCATGCCCGACCGCCGCCGACACGCGCGCCGCCGCGAGGTCCGCCTCAGCCCAGCGCACGCTCTCGGCGATCTTCTCCACAAGCGAATCGACATACTCACGCACCAGCCGGAGGGTCTGATCATCCAATCCTTCAAGCCGCGAGCTGATACTGGGGCCGGTATGAGAGTGCGTGGCGCTGATCATAACGTTCTCGCCGCGAACGCCTGTCGTGGCGGTGATTCGCTCCCGCGCCCGCTCGATGATTTCGGAGGGAATCCCGATCAGGTCACAAGCCACCAGCGCAGCCTTGACGCCGCCGCTCTCCAAAACAATGGCCTTTGCGAACAGGTCATCATGGACGCCCTCGTTCAGCCGCACGCTGTAGTACCCGGCCATGGGCAGGCCAGGCCCGGGCGTGATGGCTATGTCCGCGCGCCCAACGCGAAGCTGCGCACTCAACGTGGGAAACCAGCACACCAGGACGGTGGCGAGAGCAAGTCTAGCGGTCCAGATACTCACGAAACGACCTCCATGTCGAACGATTCTTGGTTTCCGCATGGATAACCAATGAGGTTGGAACCAGCAATCGCGCCAGACGCCCCCAGAGAAGCAGACAGATCTTCGGAGCGGTCATGAGCGCCAGCCGCTGAGCGGGCCGCTGAGCTGTCGTTTGTTAACCGGCCGGCAGCCAGCTAGTCAGCTTCGGGCGCCTTCTCCGCACGCGGTGTCCGAGGCGGCGACGGCTTCGCCTCCTCCATCTTCACGGCTTCAACGATCGGATCGAGCAACTCCGAGGTCAAACCAAATTTCTTCAGCAGATGCCCGAGACCTACCGCATCGGCTTGGTTGATGAAATCGAAAACGAATCGCGGAACGGTGTTCGCATAACGAGAGACGGGATCGTGGCCGTTGCCGCCGCCGCCGAGGTCAACGATGCGAATCTCGTCCACCGAAGCCAGCGGCTGCGCGGCGGCCGCGAAGATTCTCGCCGCTCCCTCGTCGCCCAGCGCCTTGGCCACCGCGTCGCCGATGGCGCGCGCCACCCCCGGCGCGGCGTCCAGCACCTGCAGCAGCCTGCCGGTCTGGTCGAGCTTGGCCAGCGCCACGGCCAGTTTCTCTTTACCCTCGGCCTCGGCCAGCAACTGCGCCTTCTGGCCCTCGGCTTTGGCAAGAAGCGACGCCTTTTCACCCTCGGCGGCGGCCAGCAGAGAGGCCTTTTGGCCGGCGGCCTCCGCCTCTCTGCGCACCCGGATCGCCACCGCTTGCCCTTCGCCCTCGAGCGAATCTTTCTGCTTCTGCGCCTCGGCGGTCACCTGGATCGCCTCCGCCTTGAGCGACGCCGCTTCGCGCTCCGCCTCCGCCGAGATGATCCGCTGCTGTTTTTCCGCCTGCGCCTGCGTGATCAACGTTGCATCGAGTTCCGCGCGACGCCGCTCCTGCTCCTTCATCTGCAGGCCGATGCGCGCGTTGGTTTCCGCGGTTTCGCGCTCGACTTCGGCCAGCCGCACTTCTTTTTCCGCGCGCGCCTTCGACAGCGGCCCCGCCTGATCCGCTTTGGACTGCTCGGCGTCAACCTCCGCCTTGAGTTGCGCCTTACGCACGTTGAGCTGCCGCTCGGCTTCGGCGACTTTCTGCTCGTTCTCGAACGCTGCTTCTTTGCCTCGCCGCAGCGCTTCCGAAGTCTTTTCCATCCTCTCGCGCTCGGCTTCGGCCTCTCCGACCGCCGCGTCGCGCTTTACTTCCGCAGTGCGCTTCTTGCCCAGTGAATCGAGATAACCCTGCGGATCGCGAACGTCTTTGATCGGGAAAGTGACAATGGTGAAGCCCATCGCCTTCAAGTCGGGCTCGGCCGCGTCCTGAACTTCCTGGCCGAATTTCTGGCGGTCGCGATAGATTTCCTCCGGCGTCAGCTTGCCGAGAATCGCGCGCAAGTGGCCCTGCAAGGTCTCGCGAATCGTGGAATGGATTTCCTGTTCCCCCATGCCGCCGAACTGCTCCGCCGCGATTTCGAGCGAAGCATCGGTGCCGTCGATCTTGACGTTCGCCATCGCCTCGACCGAAACCGCCACGCCGTCGCGGCTGTAGGAGTTCTCGACCCCTACCGGGAGTTGCACCACGTTGAGATCGAGCCACGAGATCTTTTCGAGGATCGGCCACACCAGCGTCGCGCCACCCTTGACGATCCGGAAGCCGCGTTCGCGCACAATGGCGCCTTGTTGGTCGCGAACCTTGAAGGTGCGCCCATAAATAATGGCCGCCTTCTCGGGCGGAACGCGCTTCCAGTTCCGGATAAACGCCAGGAAGCCGATCAGCACCGTCAGCGCAACGCCGCCCAGCACGAGGGGAAGCAACAGCTCGGAAAACGCATTGGTCATCGCACTATTTCCTCCGCGGTTTCAAGCCGCCCAGAAGCTTCGTTTGCATATCCCGGATCGCCTGACGAATAAGAACCCAACGCTCATTTTCCTGCCGCACGATGCCGGCGCCGTGTCACTGCACCCGTTCCACAATCGCCACGCCACCCTCGACGGCAACCACGCGCACTCGCGTATGCGCCGCCAGCGCCTCGCCTTTCGCGTTTCGCACCGAAGTTGTAAGCCGCGCTCCGGCTACCGACAACACCGCCTGCCCGGCGCCGCCTTCAGGTATCCCAATCGTCAGAGTGCCCGTCTGCCCGACCATCGCGCCCGGCGCGATCACGCTACTACCCTGCTGCTTGGCAACGAAAACGAGCAGCGCCAGAGTCGCCCCTCCGCATACCAAGCCCGTAACGAAGCCCGCCAAGGTGCTCGCAATACCGCCCAGACCCTGGGTGGTCGCCGCCCAGCCGCCGGCTCCAAAACCCGTTACGAAAACGATCAGCGAGCGAAACAGGCCCGGATGTCCGCCGTCGCCGCTGTCCCCAAGATCCAGAAAATCGCCGAGATTGAAGATGCCTTCCAGCAGCGACTCCATGCCATGAAAAAGCTCGCCCAAGACAAATGAAACGATACTGAATAAGGCCCCTAAAAGGAAGATGGCCAGAAACACGTTCGCTTGCGTGAACTCGTACCAGGATTCACCGGTCATTTAGGCCTCCCCCGCGAGCAAAGGGCAAGTCATCTTATCCCATCTCAAGCCTATCTTGCCGAGTTTGTGCGCCGGAGTTTGTTCGCCGCGTTGGCAACGCCCCTGCTGCCCGTCGCCGCTCCAGCCGTCGCGGACAGGCTGCGGCAACGGGAATTGGCCGCCGCCCACATAGGCCCTACATGGATGAGCGACATAACCGCCCGCGGAGGGGTCTTGTCGGCAAAAAACCCATAAACGGCTACTCGGGAGTGTCGATCATCCCGGTGACGCCCGCCGGACCGGCGAAGTGAGGAATATCGCCAGCGCTGACGTCAAGGTGGCGAGGACGGTGCGTCGATCCGATCTGGAATGGAGGTTCGGTCAGTTCCCGCTCGTTACAGGATCGTCAAACGAACCAAAGCAGCCAAAGGTAAGCGGTAGGGGCGGCAAACAAAAAATTATCCATGCGGTCGAGCATTCCGCCGTGCCCCGGCAACAGCGTGCCGCTGTCTTTCATCCGCGCCGAACGCTTCAGCGCAGACTCAGCCAGATCGCCGACTTGCCCGGCGGCATTCACCGTCAGCGACATTCCGATAGCCACCAAAACCCCAACGCCCGTGGGCTCGAAGTAGTGCAGATAAGCAACGCCGACGGCCACCGCAAAAACGGCGGAAGCAATGGCGCCTTCCCAGGTTTTGCCGGGGCTGATCGAGGGAGCTAGCTTGTGGCGTCCGATCGCGCGGCCGACATAATAGGCGGCGCTGTCGCCGACCCATGCCAGCAGAAGCACGAAGAACAGCCAATGCGGGCCTACCGAGTGCAGCATACCCGCCAGCGCGAAGGGCCCGCAAACATAAACCAGCCCGAACAGCGTCGCCGCCGCCGTGCTGAACAACGTCTCCAGCGGACGCGCCGGCTGCAGCCCTAGCACGAGCAGCAGCATGCATAGGATCACAAAAAAACCGGGCTGCGGCAGATAAGGAGCCACCACCAGGACCGCGCCTGCGCCGTAGCCGAATATCTCAAACGGTTTGACGCCGCGAAAGCGGCTGAGCAGGAAAAACTCGCGCAGGCACAGTAGCGACACCAGCGCCAGCACTGCCCGCACCGCCGCGTCCGGCGCGTAAAAAACGAGCAGATAGACAACGGGTATGAGGAGAACGGCGGTGAGGACCCGCGTCATTCGCTGTACTTATTCAGGGAAGAAGACGAGCTTTCCGCCGCGCCGTCATCGTTGCCCGGAAGCCCCAGGCGGGCGCCAACCAGGGCGGGCTCCGATTCGGCCGCCGCATGCCCCAGCCCGCCGTAGCGACGTTCGCGGCGTTGAAAATCAAGAATCGCTTCCAGCAGGTCGCTGGGTTTGAACTCCGGCCAGAATTTGTCGGTGACCCAGATTTCCGAGTAGGCGATCTGCCACAGCAAAAAGTTGCTTACCCGCAGTTCCCCGGAAGTTCGGATCAGCAGATCCGGATCGGGCAGGTCGGCGGTATAGAGGTGCTCATTGATGATGCGCTCGTCCACGCGGAAATCGGCGCCCGACTGTCGCGCTCTGGCGAGAATTTCATTGACGGCGTCAACCAGCTCGCTGCGCCCGCCGTAATTGAGCGCGACATTGAGCCGCAGGCCGGTGGAGGCGGCGGTCTCGACGATCGCAAAGTCGAGGTCGTCCTGCACTTCCTGAGGAAGCTCATGGATCCGGCCGATCACCTGGAACCGGACGTTGTTTTTCTTGAGGTCGGGAAGCTCCTGCCGCAGGTAATGGCGCAGCAGCGTCCACAGGGTTTCGATCTCAGCCCGGGGCCGCTTCCAGTTCTCGACCGAAAAGGCGTACAGGGTCAAGGCATTGATGCCCAGCCGGCAGCAGGCCTCAATCGTCTCGCGGACTGGTCCCACGCCAGCCCGGTGGCCCGCCACCCGAGGTAGATGCCTGCGCTTGGCCCAGCGGCCATTGCCGTCCATGATGATCGCAACATGATACGGCAGCCGGGATGCATCGATCCGAGAGGCTAGCTCCGCTTCGCGGCTGCCCGGCTTCGCCCATTCCAGGAAATCCTTCATTTGCCTATAAGTGTCTATCGTACAACGCCTTTTGCCCTGCCGTCCAGACTCGTCTCCCCCTGCTGGCCTGCCGGTTTCGCATCGAAATCAAAGGCCGTCCAGTTGGACCCGGCAGACGCCCCGGCGCAGTGTCCTTCGCTGGGCGCGTCGGGGAGGGCCGACCCGTCTTTTGCGGCGAGCTAGCAGCCCGTGGTGAAAGTGCCGTGGGTCGCGCGGCGGACTCCTGCGGCCGC
>JBBDWJ010000272.1:0-15384 GCA_040902925.1 Bryobacterales bacterium
GACCGGCGGACTGGTGATATTGCGCGGCAACCTGGCGCCGGAAGGCGGCGTGGTGAAGGTGGCGGGCAACAAGCACTTGCAGCATCGCGGTCCGGCGCGCGTATTCGAAAACGAAGAGTCGGCGATGCAGGCGGTGACCAGTAAACAGATTCGACCCAATGATGTGATGGTGATCCGATACGAAGGCCCGTCGGGCGGCCCCGGGATGCGGGAAATGCTTGGCGTCACCGCCGCCATCGTGGGCGAAGGGCTGGGAGAAACCGTCGCGCTGCTTACCGACGGGCGCTTCAGCGGCGCCACGCGCGGCCTGATGATCGGCCATGTCGCTCCCGAGGCGCAGCGCGGTGGGCCGATCGCCGCTATTCGCGAGGGCGACACCATTGTCATTGACGTCGGCCAGAAGCGGCTCGATGTCGAGCTCGACGATGAAACGCTGCGCAAGCGGCTGGCGGAATGGCAGGCGCCCAAGCTGCGTTACTCGTCGGGCGTGTTCGCAAAATACGCGGCGCTGGTTTCGTCGGCGGCGCAGGGCGCGATTACTTCTTAGCTCTTCACCTCCTGCGGGCGGAGGGGCGGCACGCGTACAGGTCTTCGCTTCGTCAGGCCCGACCGCCCTTGAGAGGTGTTGGGGTTCGTCGCGCATCCGAAGGGCCTGTCGGCGTGGCTTCAGCAAGGGTCTGACTTCACGGCATCAGCTCTTCGTCCCCGGCTGCATCGGGGTACTGCTTTCGCACGACCTCCAGATCGCGGACCGGAATCTGCAAGAACTCGCGCACCAGCGCCGGGTCGAACTGCCCTCCAGCCATGCGGCCGATCTCTTCGCAGGCTTTGGTGATGGATTGCGCGGGGCGATAGGGGCGGTCGGAGGTGATGGCGTCGAAGGTGTCGACGATGCTGAACAGCCGCGCCGCGTAGGGGATCGCTTCCCCCTGCAATTGCTGGGGGTACCCCGAGCCGCTGTACTCCTCGTGATGGCTGCGCACGATATCGGCCTCAATGCGCAGTTCGGGAAATGCGGACAACAACCGATAGCCGATTAGCGGATGCGACCGCATCACCTGCCACTCGTCGGCGGTCAAATTACCCGGTTTTTGCAGCACGTTGCGAGGCACGCCGATTTTGCCGATGTCATGCAGCAGGGCGCCGAGGCGCAAGCTGTCGAGCTCCTTCTTCGGCAGGCCGCATCGCCGCCCTAACAGTACGGCGTAGGCCGCCACGCGTTTGGAGTGCTGGAAGGTCTCATACCGTTTGAACCCCAGCTTGCGGAAGACATCGCGCAGCCTTTCGGAGCTTTCGAAGTTGCTGGGTTGCTCGGCTAGTAGTTCGCGAATTGACGCTTGCAGATCTTCCCCGCGCTGGCGCGAGTCCGGCTGTAGATACTTTCCGACGAGCGTCGCCACCTCGCTGGGAAGAACCGGCTTTCTCAGGTAATCGTCGGCGCCGGCGTCGATCGCTTCGAGAGCAAGGGCCAGCTCGTAGAGTCCCGAGACGAGAATCACCGGCATTCCGGGATGCATCGACTTGGCCGAGCGCAGCAACTCGATGCCGCCCAGATCCGGCATCGAGATGTCGGCCAACATCAGGTCGGGGAGTTTCGTCCCGCGGGTCAGATAGGCGAGCGCCGCCAAACTCTCGCTGAAACAGATGCACTCATAGCCTTCGAACTGCAGTACCTCGGAGAGATAGTTGCGGATCGATTCCTCGTCGTCCACGACGAGGACCGTGCTGCGGACTGCGGAGAGCATCGGAAGGAGGGAGGGCCTCAGGGGGCTTATCGGCCGGATTGGGAAAGCTGCTTAGGCCGCCCCTAACGATTTGCAGACCGCAGCTCAGGAAAGCCGGTCGAGGATCGCCTGGCCGATCGCTGAAGTTCCGGCATTGCCTCCCAGATCGGCGGGCAGCGCCCTACCATCGGCTAAAACGGCTGCCACGGCGTTCTCGACGGCCGCTGCCGCCGCCTCGAGGCCAAAGAATTCGAGCATCATCCCGGCGGTCAGGATCATCGCCATCGGGTTCGCAATCCCACGCCCGGCGATGTCGGGCGCCGAGCCATGCGTGGGTTCGAACATCGATGGAAAATCCCGCGACGGGTTGAGATTCGCACTGGCCGCCAGCCCCAGGCTGCCGGTGATGATGGCGGAAATATCGCTCAGAATGTCGCCGAAAAGATTCGAGGCGACGACCACATCGAAGCTCTCCGGGCGCCGGATGAAATTCATCGCCGCCGCGTCGACGAGCAGCGATTCGGTTTTGATGTCGGGATACTCGCGGGCCACGTCGGCGAAGGCGTGATCCCACAGCACCATGCTGTATCCCTGGGCGTTGGATTTCGTGATCGAGGTGACGTGATTCCTACGGTTGCGGCGGCGAGCCAAGTCAAACGCGAAGCGGACGATTCGCTCGACGCCCCGACGGGTGAAGATCGCCGTCTGAATCGCGACTTCGGCTGGCGTGTGCTCGTAGAGGCGTCCCCCGGCCTGACTGTATTCGCCCTCGGTGTTCTCGCGCACGACGATCATGTCGATCGAGCCGGGCGGCTTATCCCGCAGCGGCGACGCCACGCCCTGATAGAGCTTGGAGGGCCGCACGCAGGCGTACTGATCGAAAGCCCGCCGGATAGGAAGCAGCAACCCGTTCAGCGTGGTGTGATCGGGCACGTCGGGATGGCCGACGGCGCCGAGCAGGATGGCGTCGAAGCCGCGCAGCAGCTCGATGCCTCTGGCGGGCATCATCCGGCCGTGCGCAAAGTAGTGGGCCGTGCCCCAGTCGAAATGCTCAAACCGGAAGGCCGCCTCATGCCGCGGGGCAAGGTGTTCGAGCACGCGCAGGGCTTCGGGCATCACTTCCATGCCAATGCCGTCGCCCGCAATCACGGCAACAGAAAACTGCTTCATAGGGAAACTATTGTGGCACAGCGGGCTCCGAGAGCAGGCTGCCAGGTGGATGTCAGGAGGGCAAAAATACCGCAGCGAGGGTGGGAACTACTGACCGCTCGGGCGTCCGAAAATCCCGAACCAAATCACAGCAAGCGGAGGATGAGACGGGGTGGGCAGCCGTGCCGGCTTTCCCACCCCGCATCGAGAGCCAATAGGGCAACAAGGCGTTGCCCCTACGAGGAGACGGACGCTACTCCGCCGGTCCCAGAATCCACATCATGCCCAAGGTCAGAGTGTCCTGGTTCCCCACGAAGCTGTCGACGCCCTTGAGGAAGAACGGTGTCGACGACCAATCGCGGCGATACTCCAGCCGGGTAATGAAACGCGGCTCGGGCGCGTACTCAAAGGTCAGAGTGTACTCTTTGAGAATCTGCTCGACACCGGTTGAGCGCGCTTCGCTGTCGTCAAAATACTCGAAGCGCTGAGCAAGGGCGAACTTATCGACCGGTTGCCACCGCGCGTAGGTGCCGATGCCCCAGGAGCGCTGCGACGTGCTATCCGGGTTGTTGTTCCAGATACCGTCGTAGTTGATGGCAACGGAAAACTTCTCGTGGAGGGCGGCGGTCATGTTCCAACTCACATCTTTGAGATGGCCGTCGTTGGTGCCGTTGTTCTCGGGGCCGTGGATGAACGTCAGGGTCGTTATGAAACGGTCGCTTGGGGCCCACGAGCCCTGATAGCCGAGCGTCTTGCCGGTGTTGTTGTCGCGGGCGTTGTCGAATCCGTTGACGAGCATCAGCCGCCCCGTGAAGGTATCGCTCAGGGGCATGTTGAAACGGGCGCCCATGTGGGAGAACGGCTCGTTCCAGGCCCACAACAGGCCGCGGGAGTAGTTCCAGTTCAGGTGCGACTCGGCCAATTCCAGTCCGGCGATGGTTCCGAACAGACCGAAGTCGAAACTGGCGCCATTGTTGAATTCATAGGTTCCAAAAGCTTGTTGGAGGTAGATGACGTCTTCCAGAGGACCGTCTTCGAGCCCTTGACGGAAGAGGCGGGCGCCGGAACCAAACCAGATGTCCGTGCGAAAGCCAATCGGCCCCGCTTCGCCTTGCAGTTCGAGTTTGGCTTGATTCAAGCCAAAGCCCTTGGCGTTGGGGTTTGAATAGTAGAGCGCATTGGTGCCGTCGGAAGGATTGTTGAAGTTGTTGCTGTAGTAGCCGTCGACAAGACCGGTAACGGTCAGATTCTGGCCACCCGTGCGCGCCACGCCAACGGGCTGCTCATCCTGCGGCTCCGCCATTACAGGCGCCGACGGCAAACTAGTAATGGCGGCAAGAGCCTCTCCGTCCGCCACGGCCATTCCCGCCGCCGCTACTTCGGGAGCCGTTCCTTCGGCAGCTACTGCTTCAGGGGCCGCCGTTTCGGCAGCCGCAACCGAGGGCACCGCAATCGCGGGCGCCGCAACCGCGGGAGCTGTCACCGCCAATTCAGCGGCTTGGCCGGAGGGCGTCGTGCTTTGTGTCGAAGTAGCAACCTCGGCTTGTTTTTTCTCGAGGCTTTCGGCCAACAGTTGCTCAAGCCGCAGCAGCCGCTGTTTAAGCTCCTCGACTTCCGCTCGCAAAGCGCTGTCGGAATTTTCCGCGGCACTCGCCGCCTGTTGCGCCAACATGGGAACATTCAGCGCCATCGTGGCCACCATGCCCACCGCGATGACCCTTAAGAATCTTTTCATAGATACAACTCTCCTGCGAAGTAAGGGATACACGACCGGCTAGGCTCCTGTCGGGAAAATGCTGCTCCGCCCGCTCCTCGCCGTTTTTCAACGGCGCAGATTCACAGGAAACGAGGAACGAACTAGTGCTTGGCTTGGAGCAATCCGCGGACTAACCGCCACGGGCTGCGAGTGGCCAACGGTTCTTGGAGCGGTTCCGCCCCCCTCAGCACCCGATCAAAGAGATATCCACACCAGTCGGAATTCTCTTGACAGCGCGCAACATGGGGCGCCACCGAGTTTGCTCTTGCGGCCAGATTCAAAATGAATATAGCCTCGAAGCTTATTTGTTCACTCTAAAGGAGGCCTACAGGTGGCGCAAGAAGATAATTTTTATCGTAGGGATACAAAATCCTTTGCCGCTTAAGGCATAGATAGGAAGAGATTTATCTCAATTGAACAGCGCTTGGGCGGCTCAACAGCGGGCTGCGGAGAAACTGTTGGCAATGCTGCGGCAACACCTCGGCGCCCAGAAAATTCCGGAATTTATGCAGCAAGTGCCGCTGGCTTCCGCCTTCATGACCGCACTCGCAAAGCAGGTGCGCCAGTTCGTGCGCCACGGTCGAGTAGCCGTCTTCGGCGCGCTCGATCCAGTGCGTCTTGTAGGCAATCCAGGCGGTGTTCATGTAGGGGTATCGGGATAGCTGATCGAGGGGCACGTCGCCGCGCTGATACGATCTCGCCAGCTCGTCTTCGCCATCGATGCGGGCGATGAAAAACAGCACCGGCCAATCGGCGGTGCGAGGCATCATCGCCGAGAGCCGCTGAACTTTGCGGGGGATGTCGGAACCAAGAACAGGTTCGCTGACGTCGATGCGGCGCAGTTCGTTCGGGACGCGCGCTTTGACCAGCCGGACGCGATCCAGCGCAATTCCGCAGGCGCCCAAAATGTTGGCCGTTTTTCGGACATGGCGCAGAACTCGGGCTTGATTCCAGCTTGTCCCTTCGACAAACACGAGGGAGAGGTTCAGGCGATAGTCGTAGGCTGGCGCTCCGTCCGGGTAGATCTCGGTCGAGCGGGCCAGACGCGTTTCCGCGCGCTCAAACCCCGCGTCGGGCCAGGCGTTGAAGGCCGTTTCCGGCTTTTCTGCGTCAACGGGCTGGGCGACGCCGCGCGGAGCAATCCAAAGAGCCGACAGCAACAGCAGCATGCAGTAGCACGGGGGCTTCTTGCGGCGCGCGCGTCGTACCGCGATCTCCGGCATGCCGCTCACGTGAACTTCGGCCCCTCGCGCTCCCGGAAGCGCCTATCCAGCAGCGCCTGCAAGAACGAGAGGCGGCTGCCGAACCGCTTTACGGCAAGCACCGGGATGGGCGTCTGAATCATGGTTTCCTCGGTCTCGCTACCGAGCAGGATTCCCGCCGACCGGCTGCGGCCTCGCGTTCCCATCACGATCAGGTCAGCCTGGCGCTGTTCGGCCACGCGGCGAATTGTGTCCGCCACGTGGACGCTTTCTTCAAACAGCGGGTTCAGGCCCACGCCATGCAGTTCGACACGGGCGACGAGCTCCCACAATGCCGCTTCCTCCCTGTCGTGGACGCGTTCCTCATACTCCTCGTCGCGCGGCGCGGTGCCTTGCTCGAAGTAAACGTGCAGGGTGTCGACGGACTCCAGCGCTAAGGCCGCCGCGACACGCGTAGCCTCGGCGAGGACTTCCGCCGAGCGCTCCGAAAGATCGACTGGAACCAGCATGCGGCGGACTTCGGCCGCGCTGCCTTCCGGCGTCATCCAGACCGAGCAGGGGGCGTTCATTGCCAGGCGGCGGGCCAAGGATCTGCGCCCGCTGCGCCGCTTGCGATGCCCGATAAGAATCAGATCACACGCCTGTTCCACGCTGAACGCCAGCAGCGTGTCCTCTCGTGGGCCGTGCAGGGAGTGAAACGAAAGGCGCGGCTCCGCCGGCCAATCCGCGGCGGCGTCACGGACGAAAGCCTCCAGTTCGAACGGCTCGTCCCGCATCCGCGCGTGCACAAAGCAGATCTCGGCCGCTACCGAGCGCGACAACAGATTCGCGGCGTAGCGTACGGTTTGCCGGTCGGAATCTTCCGACGACACCGCTGCCAGCAACTTGCGATAGATGGGAGGATTCTGGGCCACGTCCAGGGGAATTATCGCAGAACGGGAGAACGCGCCTGCGGAGTCACACGTAAGCCCGGTCGCTCCAGAGGGCATTGAAAGAAAGGGCGGCGGATGCCTGGGCTTTCACGACCAGAACGGGCACGGTAGATTCGCGCAACGCCTGCTCCGTTTCGGAACCGAGCAAGACGGCAGCCGAGGGATTCTGCCCGCGCGCACCTACGACGACCAGATCGGCTTTCAGCTTTGCCGCCGTTCTCACGATAGCGCGGCCGGCAACCTCGTCTTGTTCGATGATCAGCCGCGCCGCAAGCGGACCCAAGTCCAGCTTGGAGAGGAAGGGTTGCGGATCGTTCGCCGCGCTCGGCGATTTCTCGCGGCAGACATGCAAGAGGTGCAACTCTTCCAGCCCCGCCGAGCCTGCCACCAGCGCGGCGACTCGCACAGCTTCCGCCGCTGAGTCCGAACAGTCGAATGCCGCCAAGACCCTGCGGATGCCGGGAGCAGCGCCATTTGGCGCCATCCAGACCGCACACGGGGCAGCGGCGGCAAGGCGCCGGGCCAACGAACGCCGGCCGCGGCGGCGCGGATCGTGGCCCAACAGGATGGCGTCCGCCTGGAGTTCAGTGGCATACAGCAGGATCTGATCGAGGGGCTCGCCGAGCCGCACGCAACAACGCGTGCCGCGGCCGGTGTAGGCATCCCTTTCTATGGCTTGCCGCAGTTCTTCGAGACGCTGCAACTGGTCGTCCGCCGCGCTCGCACTGGCCTTTGCCGCGGCCGCCGGCGGCGTGGAACCCTGCTGCGCTAAAGGCGATGACTCGCACATCACATTCACATAGGCGAGTTCGGGGGCCGGGTTCAACGCCGCCAAGGCGCGGGCATAGGGCAAGAGGCCGGCGTTGGATGTGGCGCCGGCCCAGCACACCAGAATGCGGCGAAAACCTGACACGGCTCTTTATTCCGAAACCTGCACCGCAACCGGCGCTGTTGCCGCCGCCGGCCGTTCCACGAAGCGGTAGGTGGCCGCGTAGATCACGATGGCGCTCAACACACCCGTAAGGAAGTCCGTCACGATCACCGTTACCGCCGTGTAGGCCATCAAAGCAATGTGGTAGCGGCCCAACACCAGTACTTCGCGTACTTCCGCCGGTTTGACCATGGCGACTGCGACATACAGCAGAATGCCGCCGATGCAAGCCATCGGCACAATTTCGAGATAGGTAGCCAGATACGCGGCCATGGCGAGCTTGAGGAAGCACTTGAAAATGCCCGCCAGAGGGCTTACCGCGCCGAGCTTGATGTTGGTCGCGGTACGAGCCAAAGCGCCCGTATGCGGAAAGCCGTTCAGCAACGGGCAGATGGCATTGACCAGCCCCTGACCCCAGAGCTCCTTGTTGGGGTTGTAAGGCAGGCCGTGGTTCTCCGCCAGACGATCAGCCATTCGCGAGCACAGCAGGCTCTCGATGGCCGCGACGAAGATGATAGCGACCACGAAGTAAGTCAGATCGAACCAGGCCTGCGGGTTGCCCCAAGGCAGCGGCGCGGGCGCCGTGAAGACCCAGAAGTCGGTCGGGATTCTGCCGTAGCGGTCTTGGACGAGGGCCAGCCCCTTGTCCGCCCAAACAGTCCCAGCGACCGCCGTCGTAGCACCGATCGCCAGCAGTGGCGCGGGAATGTAGACCGAGAGCTTGAGTATGTACTTGGTCAAACCGAACGTTCCCAAGCCCAGGGCGACGGCGAAAACGCTGATTTCACCCAGATTCGAGGCGACGACGCTGATCTTATCCAAGAACCCGTAGCCCAGCGCGGTCTTGAGACCCAGCAGCTCCCCCAATTGCGACATGGCGATCGTCACTGCGATGCCGATCGTGAAACCTACCACGATCGAATGTGGCACCATGCTTACAATTCGCCCGAAGCGAGCCAGCCCAAACACCAGCAGCACCCCGCCGGCCAGCAGCGAGGCCAGCACCAGGAAGCTATGGTCGTAGCTCGCCATCAATCCGGCGATGATCGGAATGAATGCCGCCGTGGGGCCATAGACCTGGTACTTCGAGCCGCCGAACAAGGCGCCGATCAGGCCGGCGATGGCGCCGCCGACGATGCCCTGCTCAGGCCGCAGACCCGAAGCCATGGCAAAACCCATCGCCAGCGGAATGGCGACCATCGCGACGATCAAACCGGCGGTGAAGTCGCGCAAGACATTCAGCCGCCAGTCGCCGCGTCTGAGATCCTCATAGCGGCCATCCACGGGGCTGAGAAAGAAAACCAGGCGTTGCCAAAAGCTCCCCTGGTCGGGGGTTGGCGGCGCCTCGGCAGCCATTGCTTTACGTGCTGGAGTACTAGAAGACGATTGCATTCGAGTTGATCTCCTTTCGGCACCCGGAGCCCATGGCTCAGAACTTAAGTGGTTGAGACGGCCCGCTCGTGCTCGTAAACCTCACGAAACGGGCGGAAAACTTTGGCGTCGCGGTCGTAGACGGTGACCTCGCCACTGTCGATGTGGTAGACCCAACCGTGCAGTCGAAGCTGCCCCTTCCTCACCCTCGAGGCAACGCAGGGGTGGGTCATCAGGTGGTCCAACTGAGCCAGAGTGTTTTCTTGAATCAGGGCCCAGAGTTTCTCGGACTCGTCCCGGCAGTCGTAGTTTTCCTCCACCACCATGCGCGCCCGGTCCGCGTAGCGCAGCCAGGCCCTGACCGCGGGCAGCTCGGAGACGCTTTCGGGATGCAGCACGCCCTTGAGCGCGCCACAGTCGGAATGACCACAAACGATAATTTCGCGAACATTGAGCACCATCACGGCGTACTCAATGGTGGCCGAAACGCCGCCCACCATCTCGCCGTGCGAGGGCACGATATTGCCTGCGTTACGGATGATGAAGATCTCGCCAGGCTCGGTTTGCGTGATCAGGCTGGGGACGACTCGGGAGTCCGAACAGGTAATCACCAGGGAACTCGGTGACTGCCCGCTGGCGAGGCTCTTGAAGTCGCCGCTCATTTCCGGGAATACTTCGCGCTGAAATTTTCGAACGCCATCAATGATTTCTTGCATACACTTCCTCGCGTTAGACAGATAAAAGGCCAGCGGGCGGGCAGACCGCCGCACTCGTAGGTTGATCGGAGACAGCTAGGAAAAGCGAAGGGCTAAGATTGTGAGGGAGGTCCGCGAAGAGCGTGTGCGAAGCCCGCAAAGGCGGGGTTCCAACGCTGGGGAAGGAAAGGGCTCAGTTGCGTCCAGGTAGCGTGGAAGAGGTCGCGCGGGCCGCCGCTGGCCGCTGGCGCAACGTGGACGTCGTCGCCGCCATCGTCGCTTGCAATGGGGGCTGAGATGGCAGCAGAGGTCTGGGCGGTGCACGCGACAGTTGGGAATACGCCGTGCTCGCCGTGCTCATGCGCCAATTCGGAGTCATCGGCGCGAAGCGACCGCGTAGTGCGGGTCCGAACCCTGGTGAAGTCCAGAGCGGACCCCGCCCACACAAGTACCGAAGCCAAGCCGAGCAGGCAAACTACCAAGCCCAGCGTTCTTCGCTGTATGGGTTGAGACACCATCTAGATCTTAGTTATTGTAGACGAGCAACGATATCCAGGGCAAGCGGGGTAGTGTCCTAAACCTGCGTGCCGGTTCAGTGTCATGCGGTGGATTCCGAAATCGCCGCAGGCGATCCGAGCCCCATCCGCGAGCATGGGGTGACCAGTTTTCATGCACTGTACCCCGCGATCGCTTTGAGAATGTTGCCCCACCCTTGCGGATAGGGGCCGGATCACCTGCGGCGATTGGATTGGCCCCAGCGCCACGCCCTCAACCGAAACCAACCCAAGATCAGAACAGTACCGCAAGTGGGGTAGTGTCCTAAACCCGCTTAGATTCATAGGCTGCAGCAAGTTGCTGCGAATCGGCAGCATTGCAGGGTGCTGCAGAGCGTGCCTCGTCTGGGCCGTGGGAAACCAGCGATTCCGCGGCCCGTGCATGGTGGCGAACGCAGCCGGTTCATCTGCCCCTGCCGCGGCGCGCCCCGGCGATCGCGGCTACTACGGCCTCAAGGTCTTCGTTTTGCTGGAAGAGAGAAATTGCCGCGATTCCCGCTGCCCCTGCGGCAAAGCATTCCGCCGCATTGCTGAGATTCACGCCTCCGAGCGCATAGACCGGCATCTTCGACACCCGGCAGGCCTGCCGCAGTTTGGCTGCGCCTTGCGGCGGGCCGTAGCTGCTCTTCGATGGAGTCTCGAAGACGGGGCCGAAAACGCCGAAATCCGCTCCTTCCAACGCCGCGCGGCGGACTTCCTCCGCGCTGTGACAGGATACGCCCACCAGGAAACCAGACGGCGCCAGGTTGCGGATATCGGCCGGGGGTGCCGAGCCCGCCGGCAGGTGAACGCCATGGGCGCCAGCCGCGAGAGCTACGTCTGCCCGCGCGTTGACCAGAATCCTGGTTGACGACCCGCGAACCAAGGCTGCGGCGGCGCGGGTAAGCTCCAAAAGCTCGCGCGCCGCCAGATCCTTCTCTCGAATCTGCACAAGGTCGATGCCGGCCTGAACGGCGCGGCCGATGACCTCCAGCAGGTCTCCCTGGAGCTGCCTGCGGCCGGTTATGTAGTAAAGGCTCATATTCCGGGAAGAGTCTTGGGGCCCCCAGGCAATTGGCGCCGCGCCCGGGAGCTTCGTGAAAAGTCGCCAGGCCGGCTCCTGACGCCGTTCGAAGCGGAATCTGATGATAACGCCGTCCGCGCGACCCAAGGGTATCTGCGGCCAGCCAGCCCCGCCTCCGGTCCGCCGCTTCAGTCGCCGTTCGAAAGGCCGTCGAATGTTAGTTTAATCACGATTAACCCAAAGTAGCCGGCTGGATGGACTCGGGTAGCCCGTGGGGCGCTTCCAGTAGTGCCCGTGGACTCCATCGAATTTAAACCCTTTAAATGAAATAGGTTACAAGATCCAAACTTTCTCGAGCCAAGCTACGGTGAGTCCGTTCACACCCTTGTCGATTCAGGTTTTGTAACCACGTTAGTCCGTACTGCATCCATAGGTTGACAATGAACGACTAAAGTTTCATACTGAATTTGAGCTAAAGGCACCCGGTCCAAGACATTTGCGCACCCCCGACTGGCTCGGGCTTGGTGTGGCGACCAAGTTGGTGTGGGCGACAAGGAGGAACGACACTTTATGGCTAAGATTATCGGAATCGATCTGGGCACGACCAACTCTGTTGTGGCCGTGATGCAGGCCGGTCAGCCGACAGTAATTGCCAACCAAGAAGGGACGCGGACGACGCCCTCGGTGGTCGGATTTACCAAGACCGGTGAGCGGCTGGTGGGCCAGACTGCCAAGCGCCAGGCCGTCACGAACCCCGAAAATACCGTTTTTTCGATCAAGCGCTTTATGGGCCGCCGGTCCCACGAGGTGAAGGAAGAGACCAAGCTGGTTCCTTACAACATTGCCGCGTCGGACGGCCTGGTCAAGGTCGAAGTGGGCGGCAAGCAGTACTCGCCCCAAGAAGTGTCGGCGATGATCCTCGGCAAGTTGAAGGAAGCCGCCGAGTCTTATCTGGGCGAAAAGGTCACCCAGGCGGTCATTACGGTCCCGGCCTACTTCAACGACTCGCAGCGGCAGGCAACCAAGGACGCGGGTAAGATCGCCGGGCTCGAGGTGCTTCGCATCATCAACGAGCCGACGGCCGCCGCGCTGGCGTACGGTCTCGATAAGAAATCCAACGAGACGATCGCCGTATACGATTTCGGCGGCGGCACGTTCGATATCTCGATCCTCGAAGTCGGCGAGGGCGTGGTCGAAGTGAAGGCCACCAACGGCGACACGCACTTGGGCGGCGACAACATCGACCACGTGGTTATCCAGTGGATCATCGACGAGTTCCGCAAGGAACAAGGCATTGATCTCAGCAATGACAAGATGGCGCTGCAACGGCTCCGGGAAGCCGCGGAGAAGGCCAAGATGGACCTCTCGACGCTGCTCGAGACCGACATCAACCTACCGTTTGTCACCGCGGATGCCAGCGGGCCGAAGCACTTGCAGTTGAAGCTCACCCGGGCGCGCCTGGAAGAAATGATGAAGCCGCTTCTGGAGCGGACGCTGGAGCCCTGCAAAAAGGCGCTCGCGGATGCCGGCATGTCGCCCAGCGACATCCACGAAGTGGTCATGGTCGGCGGCTCGACGCGTATCCCGAAGGTGCAGCAGATGGTGCGCGATCTGTTCGGGCGCGATCCCCACAAGGGCGTTAACCCGGACGAAGTCGTGGCGATCGGCGCCGCGGTGCAAGGCGGCGTGCTCGGCGGCGAAGTGAAAGACGTCCTGTTGCTCGACGTGACGCCGCTGTCGTTGGGCATCGAGACCTTGGGAGGCGTGTTCACGAAGCTCATCGATCGGAATACGACGATCCCGACGCGCAAGAGCGAGACCTTCTCGACCGCGGCCGACAACCAGACGTCGGTCGAAATCAAGGTCTATCAGGGCGAGCGCGCCATGGCGGCGGACAACCGCCTGCTGGGGGTTTTCCAACTCATCGGGCTGCCGCCGGCTCCTCGCGGCATGCCGCAGATCGAGGTGACTTTCGATATCGACGCCAACGGTATTCTCAACGTGGCGGCGAAAGACAAAGCCACCGGGAAAGAGCAGAAAATCACCATCACCAGCTCCTCGGGCTTGTCGAAGGATGAGGTCGAGAAGATGGCGAAAGACGCCGAGTCGCACAGCGCCGACGACCAGCGGCGGCGCGACCTGATCGAGGCCCGCAACCGCGCCGACTCGATGATTTACAACACCGAGAAGACGCTGCGCGAGCATCGCAGCAAGGTCAGCGACGAGGACGCCAAGCGCATCGAGGAAGCCCTCGAGGCAACCAAGAAGTCGATGCAGACGGAAGACCCGGCCGAGGTCAACAATGCGCTCGAAAAACTGACCCAGGCCAGTCATAAACTGGCGGAGGCCATGTATCAGTCGGCGTCGAGCAGCGCGGCCCCGGGAGGGACCGATGGGGCTTCGACCGATGGCGCGACGGGCGGTGAAGCTTCCGGAGAAACAAAGGACGACGTCGTCGACGCTGAATTTGTCGACATGGACGACAAGTCAAAAAGCTAAGCGCGACAGCAGATCGCGCCGCAACGCGTTCGCATCCGGAGGAGGCTTGGCCTTTTAGGGGCGGCCTCCTCCGAGTAGTTTCACCGGGCGGGGAGCGCTTTTGTTGAGAAGGAGCCCGCGTACTGAGAACGGCTAGGTTTACCGTGCCCGCGACAGAAAACAAGGACTACTACAAGATCCTCGGCGTCAGCCGGGAAGCTTCGGCGGAGGATATCAAGAAGGCTTACCGCCGCCTGGCGCGCAAGTACCATCCCGACGTTAACCCCGGCGACAATTCTGCCGAAGACCGCTTCAAGGAAATCCAGGAAGCCCACGATATTCTCGGCGATAAGAAAAAGCGCCAGATGTACGACCAGTTCGGCTTCTACTCCGAGGCTGGAGCTTATTCGGGCGCAGCGGCGGGAGCGGGAAACAAGCCCTCCGATTTCGGCTTCAGCGGCTTCGACTTTTCCGACGCCTACGGGCCGGGGGGCGAAGCCGCTCAGGGGCGCGGCTCGTGGGGCGGCTTCGGCGATCTGTTCTCGCAGTTCTTTAAGCAGGGCGGCCGCGGCGGTCCGCAAACGGCGGCGCCGGATTCGGGCGAAGACCTCGAATACTCGGTGGACATCGGTTTTTGGGACGCCATTCGAGGCACCACCGTCCGGCTGAACGTTTTCCGGCACGAAAAGTGCTCGCAGTGCGGCGGCGCGGGGGCCAACAGCAGCGGCTCGTTCGTGTGCACCGAGTGCAACGGTAGCGGGCAGGTCAACCAGACCGTCGGGAATATGCGCTTCAATCTGACATGCCCGCGGTGCCAGGGGCGGGGCCAGGTGCGCAGCACTTGCCCGGCGTGTAATGGCGAGGGGCGGATCGGCCGCAACGAAACGGTCGAAGTGCGCATTCCCCCGGGCGCTCAGAACGGCTCGCGGCTTCGTGTGCCCAGAAAAGGCAATACGGGCAAGCAGGGCCAGCCCGCTGGAGACCTGTATATCGTGACGCGCGTCGGATCGCATCCGCTGTTCGAGCGCAAGGCCGATGACATCTACATCTCGGTTCCCATCAGCATCGGCGAGGCGGTGTTGGGCGCGAAGGTGGAAGTGCCCACCATCGACGGCAAGGCGCTGCTGAAGATTCCGCCCGCCACGAACTCGGGCAAGACTTTCCGGCTGCGGGAAAAAGGCGTGCTGAACCACCGCACGAACCGGCGCGGCGACCAGTACGTCGAAGTGAAAATCGTTGTACCGACGGTTCCTGACGAGTCCTCGAAAGATCTGCTCAGAAAATTCGGTGAATTGAACTTTGACGATCCGCGATCGGGACTGTGGGAAAAAGTCTGACATGGCGGCTCGCAGAAAACGAACCAAGGGTACGTATACGATCTCGGTGGTCGCCGATCAGTTCGGCGTCTCCGTCGGGGATCCCGTCGAGATGCTGGGCCGTCGATTCGCCGTCAGCGGGTTCTTCAGCGGCGGAACAAGCATCACCAACACGATCGCGTTCATCGACACACGAGACTTCCGCGCGATCCGAGGTCCTGCGGTGAGCTACGTCCTCGTCGGTGCCAAGCGCGGCGTCGACGGCCAGGAGCT
>JBBDWJ010000273.1:0-15364 GCA_040902925.1 Bryobacterales bacterium
GCGGAACAACGTTTGAGCAAGAATTCCACGATTCCACTTAACAGAGTAATACTAGGCAGCCGTCCTACCCCTTCCTCCAAACTTGTTGCATTCCCCATCGCGGTGCGCTTTGATGGGGGCATGCGAATTGTGCCACGAATTCTTGTTATAGCCTTGTCGGCCTGGATGCTGTTGCTGGCGGCCACGCCGGGAAGCGCGCAGGGTACCGAAAAAGACCTGTTGGTATACGTCGGGACATACACCCGCGAGACCAGCAAAGGGATCTACGCTTTCCGCTTCGACGCCGCCTCGGGCAAGCTGGCGCCGCTTGGGCTCGCGGCTGAGATCGAGAACCCCTCGTTTCTGGCGGTCCACCCCAACCAGCGGTTTCTTTACGCTGTAGCCGAAACAGACGGCGGCTCGGTCGCCTCGTACTCGATCGATCGCGCGAGCGGTAAGCTTGCCGCGCTCAACTCGGTTTCGGCGAAGGGGGGCGGGCCCTGCCACGTCAACCTCGACAGCACCGGCGGCAGCCTCGCTATCGCGAACTACGGCACAGGCAGCGTCACGATGTACCCGGTCGGTTCCGATGGGCGGCTGGCGGAAGCGTCCGCTTTTGACCAGCACAAAGGCTCGAGCGTAAATCCGCGCCGCCAGCAAGGCCCGCATGCGCATTCGGTGGATTTCTCTCCGGACAATCGCTTCCTGATGTCGTCGGACCTAGGGCTTGACCAGGTGCTGATTTATCGATTCGATCCCAAAGCGAGCACGATCACGGCTAACGACCCGCCTTTCGCGCGCGTGAAGCCGGGCGCGGGGCCGCGTCATTTCGCGTTTCACCCGAGCGCCCGATTCGCCTATGTGATCAACGAAATTGCTTCGACGGTCACGGCCTTCGGCTACGACGCGGCGCGTGGGGCGCTCACCGAGCTACAGACTTTGTCGACGCTTCCGGAGGGCGGCGACGAACGCAACAGTACCGCCGAGATCGAAATGCACCCTTCCGGAAAATTCCTCTACGGGTCCAACCGCGGCCACAACAGCATCGCTGTTTTCGCGATCGACCAGCAAAAGGGCACGCTGACGCGGGTGGAGAACACCTCCACCGGGGGCGAGGTGCCGCGCAACTTTGCGGTCGATCCGAGCGGCAAGTACCTTTTCGCCGCCAACCAACAGACGGACAACATTGTGTTGTTCCGCATCGACCAGGCGACCGGCAAGCTCAGCCCCACCGGTGAAAGCGTCAAAGTTGACGCGCCGGTTTGCATTCGGTTCGTTCGCGGGAGCTAACCCGCAGGAATCCTCGGGGCACAGGCCGCGCCGACGACTTGGCCCCTGAGGCTACGCCGCACTCAGCAACGTAACGCTCGCGTATCTCGGCGCGAATGCCTGACGTTCCCGCTGAGTCATACGTCCAAAGCGTGGATTTAACCGCCACACCCTCACGCCGCCGCTTCGTTTTCGCGGCGCTCTATCTGTGCGAAGGCGGCCTTATCGGATTTATCTGGTGGGCGCTGCCCACGCGGTTGCGCCAGGCAGACGTACCTGTCGAAACCATCACGGCTTTGACGTCGGTGGTCGTGCTGCCTTGGCTGCTGAAATTCTTATGGGCGCCCGCTGTTGATGTAGCCCGCACGCACCGCTGGGGACATCGCCACTGGATCATGAGCTGCCGCCTTGTGATGGGGTTGACCCTGCTGCCCGTAGCCTTCCTCGACTATCGAGCGGATCTGTCGCTGCTCTACCTACTGCTCCCGATACACGCCGCCGCGGCCGCCACGCAGGATGTGGCTATCGACGCCTGGGCGATTCGCATCACCCCCGAGCAGGAGCGCGGGCGCATCACCGCCGCGATGCAGATGGGCATGCTGAGCGGGCGCTGGCTGTTTGGTGCGGGCGTGCTGATCGCCGGGGAAGCTCTCGGGGACGGCATCGTGATCGCGGCGCTGGTCTGCGTTGTCTGGGCCACGTCCGTGCTTGTGATGCTTTCCGGCGATCCCGCGCCGCAAGGAGCCTCGGCGGAACGATGGAGAGTTTTCTTCTCCTCGCTCAAAAGGGTGTTCTCCGCCCGAAACACCTGGCTCGGCCTGGGGCTGGCGGGCTTGGGCGGCGCGGGATTCGAAGCCGTCGGCGCGGTGCTCGGGCCGTTCCTGATCGACCGCGGATTCAGCTCGACCGCCGTCGGTCACGTCTATACGGGTTCGGTGGTCACCATGCTGGCCGGAGCTGTGGCCGGTGGCTGGGCGGCCGATCGCTTTGGACGCCGCCGCTCGACAGCCTCGTTTCTGGTCTTCCTCGCCGTGGTGATTGCGGTCTTAGCGGGGATGGATGCCGTGACTGCATCGGTCTCGAGGACGTTCCTCGTAACGCTATTGTTCGCTGTCTATCTGGGGATCGGGTTGTTCACCGCCGCCTCCTATGCGTTGTTCATGGACCTCACCGACGCGCGGCTGGCAGGAACGCAATTCAGCGCCTACATGGGCGCCACCAACGCTTGCGAATCGTGGTCCGCGTTCACGGCGGGCCGTTTGGTCGCTGCTTCGGGCTATCCCCTGGCATTCGCGACGATGGCGGGATTGTCACTTCTGGCGCTGCCGCTGCTGGCTTTGACGTCGTTGTCGGCGGTTGCGGCAGCGCCGGGAACCGCGCCAGAGCAAGGGACTCGATCAGCAAGCAGAACGGCCGATCGTAGGTTGAATGGCAGGCCTCTAAGTCTTTCGCCTGTACCGCAAGCTCCGTTGCTTGCAAGGACGCCTGCATGCAACCCAGAACGCAATGCTGCGAGAATGAAAAGCATGATCAGCGATCGCATCCGGGTTGCCTCTTTGCAGTACTACATCCGCCCGGTTCAGACTTTCGAGCAATTTCGCGATCAGGTCGAGGCCCTGGTCGAAACCGCCGAGGACTACAAATGCCAACTGCTGGTGTTCCCGGAGTACTTCACCGTGCAGTTGCTGACGCTAGGCAACACCAAGCGGCCGATGCCCGAGCAAATCCGCGATCTGGCCCAGCAAACGCCGCGATTCATCGAGATGATGAGCCGGCTTGCTGTCGAATTCAAGCTGCACATCGTCGCCGGCACCATACCGGTCATGGAAAACGGGTCCGATAGAGTCTTTAACGAGTGTTTTTTCTTCAGCCCGTCCGGTGGTTTCGGCGTGCAGGGCAAGCTGCACATGACACGGTTTGAGCATGAGGACTGGAAGGTGTCGCCCCGCTCGGGCCTGCGAATATTTGAGACGGCTTTTGGTAAGGTAGCGATCGCTATCTGCTACGACGTCGAGTTTCCGGAGATCACGCGGGCGGCCGCGCACGAGGGGGCGCACATCCTGGTGGTGCCCTCCTGCACTGACGATCGTCAGGGCTTTCTCCGCGTCCGCTACTGCTCGCAGGCGCGCGCGATCGAGAATCAGATGTACGTCATCCAGTCCTGCACGGTCGGTTCACTGCCGATGGTGCCCGCCGTTTCCCTGAACTATGGCCAGGCTTCCATTCTCACGCCCAGCGATTTCGCTTTTTCCCGCGACGGGATTTTGGCCGAGGGCAATGTCAACCAGGAAATGATGATCGTCGGCGAGCTGAACATGAACACGATACTCGATACGCGTACGTCGGGTACCGTGTTGCCGTTGCTCGACAGCCGGAGGTCCCGGGAAATCGCATCGAACGTGGAAACGGTCGCGCTATGAAGCCCAGCGCCCCCAATGTCAGGGTCGTCAACACGCAGGCGGACCACTTCGCATCGATTATCGAGATGTGCCGGGAAATCTATCGCGACAACGCACCTTGGAACGAGAAGCAGTTAGCGTCCCACCTCGAAGTTTTTCCCGAAGGCCAGTTCGTTGCGGTCGAGTCCGGCTCCAGTCAGGTAGTGGGGATGGCCGCCAGCCTGATCATCTTGTGGGACGACTACGAGATCGACTCCGACTGGCACGATCTCACCGACCACGGCATGTTCACCAACCATGATCCCGAAAACGGCCGGACGCTTTACGGCGCGGAGATCATGGTGCGCCCGGGATTGCAAGGCCGCGGCATCGGCAAGAAGATCTACCTTGCCCGCCGGGAGTTGACCGAACGGCTGGGGCTGCTGAGAATTCGCGCCGGAGCAAGATTGCGAGATTACCACCGCTACGCCGACCGCATGAGCGCCGTCGATTACGTTCACGGCGTTGTCAGAGGCGAGATCGGCGACCCCACGCTCTCATTTCAGCTCCGCCAAGGTTTTCACGTGCTGGCGGTCGTGAAGAATTATCTTCGGAAAGACAGCGAGAGCTTAGGCAACGCGGCGGTGATCGAATGGATTAATGAGAGAGTCGCCAAGCCCGAAGACTACGCCGGCCGCAGAAACTCGCCCTTCTCTGATTACTACTAGTCCTGCTGTTTCACCTGTAGCCTAGCTGTGGCTTGCGCCGAGCCGCGCATCGTCTGTTCCTTTCACCCGCGAAGCCAGAGGGGCGGCTCTTGGGAACCGGTCAGATTCAGCACCAGGTGCCACCAACTTTTCGTTAGACCTCCCCTGCTCACAAGCGTCGCATGGCCCCGCTTGCACTCTGCCGGCCGCCGGCGTTAGTCTAGCGACGGAGTTGCTGTATGAATCGAAGGCAGTTCCTTTCCACCGCGGCGCTCGCCGGCATCACCCGGCCGTCGGCAGCGGCTCCCCGCCGCCGCGTCGCCATCATCGCCCACACGGGCCGGGGCAACTACGGCCACGGGCTCGACACGGTCTGGAAAATCTTCGACTCGGTCGAGTTGGTCGCGATCGCCGACCCGGACCCGGCAGGGCGCGAGAAGGCCCAGGCGCGGCTCGCCGTCCCCAAGGGTTATGCCGACTATCGGGAGATGCTGGCGCGCGAGAAGCCGGATTTCGTCTCGGTCTGCCCGCGGCATCTGGACCAGCGCGCGGAGATGGTCATCGCCGCGGCCGAGGCCGGCTGCCATATCTACCAGGAGAAACCGTTCGCGCCGAACCTGCGGGAGGCCGACCGCATCGTCAAGGCCGTGCAGTCGGCGGGAGTCAAGCTACAGATTGCCCATCAGATGCGCCGCTCGCCATTCCTGCTTGAAGCGGTGGAAATGGTTCGCCGCGGCGACATCGGCGACATCCAGGAGATTCGCGGGCGAGGCAAAGAAGACCGTCGCGCCGGCGGCGAGGACATGATGGTGCTGGGCTCGCATATCTGCGATGTGATGCGCATCTTCCTGGGCGACCCGAAATGGGTTTTCGCGCATGTGCAGCACGACGGCGCCGAACTCGCGGCCAGCCACGTCCGAACGCCGAGCGAGCCGCTAGGCACGGTCGCCGGCCGTCAGATCGCGGCAATGTTTGCCTTCGACGGCGGTGTGCACGCCTACTTCTCGACGAAGGAGACGGCGCATACGCACCCCTTGCGCTTCGGGACGTACGTCTACGGAAGCAAAGGCGTGATCTTCCTGCCGAATGCAATTTACCCCAACGGGCAGCCGTGGATATTGCGCACGCCAGCGTGGGTTCCCGAAGGCGGCGCGCAGTGGGAGCCCATCCCGGTAGAGCAGAAGATTCCGTTCCAGGCTGAGGGTGTTGACCTGGCAAACGGACTGATGGTTCTCGACCTGCTCGACGCCATCGAGAAGGATCGCAAGCCCGCCTGTAGCGAGATCGACGGCCGCTGGACGATCGAGATGATTTCCGGCATCTACCGTTCGCAGATCGAGCGAACGCCGGTCACCTTTCCTCAAGCCGAGCGCGGTTGGCCGCTCGATTCGCTGCCAGCTTGAGCGCTTATCCGCGCGGCGTGAATTCGGCTTGTACGAGGCACTTCCGCCGGCTATCGCATAAGTCGTGGATCAAAGATCCTGACCGCAGGCAAAAAACCACCTTTTACGCTGCTCCGGATGTCAGTGACGGGCGACCACCGAAACACCCCTGCTCGGTTCTGTCCCCGAGTTTCTGTCCATTCCAAGAGTGGGTGACGCTTTACTGGTATCATTTGGCGGAATCTCAACACCACGATCGAGGCATTGTTTGAGTAGGGCGATAGCTTATGGGCTCGACGCTGTCAGAGCTGCAGAGACGAACGATCGAGGGTTTGGAATCTCGACTCGAAAAGGTGGCGATGTTGCCTTCGGTCATCGCGCGCCTCGCCGCGCTCGATCTGGAGTCACCGACGGCGCCGGCTGAAATTCTGGCGCTCGTTCGCAGTGACCCGCCGCTGGCGCTCCGGCTCATGCGTTTGGCGAACTATCGGAGTCAGGGTAAGGGCGGGATCGACACGATTCCCCGTGCAATTGTTGCGATCGGCACCCACAATCTCGCCAACGTGATTCTGTCGTTGTCCGTTGTCGAAGTGTTCGTACCCCACACGCGAGGGCAACGCAATCTGTGGATTCACTCCATCCAGACCGCCATGGCTGCGCGCCGTTTGGCGATATTGCGCCCCGACTTGGGTCTGGAAATGGAACAGTGTTTTCTCGCCGGCCTGCTTCATGACATTGGGCGGTTCGTGATTTTCGAGCACCGGCCCGAGGAAATGGCCTTGCTCGACGAAGCCGATGTGCACGACCCGAAGGAGTTGGTTGCGGCCGAACTTAGGGTGTGCGGTTACGATCACGCTGCCCTGGGGAATGAGGTATGCCGCCGCTGGCATCTTCCGGAGACGGTTTGCGAGATGGTGCGAACTCATCACATGTACGGCGAAAACAGGCGCTCGGTTCCGCCTGAGGTCGCGGCGCTCGTTCGGCTGGTGCAGCAAGCGGACTGCTTCAGCTTCGGCCTGCTGCGGAACCCGACGTCGTCGTCCCGCTCGTATGTGGAGCGGGACAACTCTATTGAAGCATCACTTCGCCTATTGACTGAACCAGAGCGTGTCGTTCCGGCGCGAATATTAGGGCGGGAGTTGATCCATATCGACAGTGAGGCGCGGATGGCCGCCGCTGTCATTAGCATCGCGTACTCCTAGCTTATCTAGAAGGAACGCTAGGTCACCAGTTGATCGCGAGCCCGCCTGTAGCGATGCCGCTTGCAAAGGGCGCCCCCTCGCTTTGTGAAGAAGCAGACCGAGCGTCTCAGCCCTCCATACGTTGTTGGCCCTTCCTTAGCACTTTCTTAACGCCATTGATGCGAATCTTGGCGCCTTCCTGATGCGCACTCGATCAATCTGAATCAAGTAAACACGCGTCGCGCCAAAGGGAGCGAACTGGAGGGCGAAGGGCGTGATAGGAGAGTGGGCACATGATGGATCTGGTCTGCTTGGCGGTTGTGGGCGGCTTCTTGGCCCTTTCGGTCGCCTTCGTTCGGTTCAGCAGCCGCATCCAGTGAGTGGGAGGCAACACATCATGGAGTCTTGGTACTTGATCGCGGGAGTGCTGGCGGCAGGCCTGTTGGTCTATCTCGGCGTCGTTCTGCTGAAGCCGGAGATCTTCTCATGAACGGCGTAGCGCTGCTTCAAATTGCTTTCTTCTTGACGGTTCTGTTGCTGATGGTGAAACCCTTGGGCGCCTATATGGCTCGTGTCTATTCAAGAGGAAGCAGCCCTTCGGAGCCAATGCGTGGCCCTTTCGAGCGCGTGTTCTACAGATTATCCCGCATCGATGCAGGCGTCGAGATGACCTGGCAACAGTATGGGTTGGCGCTGTTGGCTTTCAATGCTGCGGGCATCCTGTTGGTCTATCTGCTCCTGCGGCTGCAGCATTTACTCCCGCTCAACCCGCAGGGATTCGGCGCCATGGCCCCAGATACTGCTTTCAATATCGCCGTCAGCTTCGCGACGAATACAAACTGGCAAAACTACGGCGGCGAGACAACCCTCAGCTACCTGGTTCAAACGGTGGGGCTCACGGTACAGAACTTCGTTTCGGCGGCAACGGGCGTGGCTGTTCTTGCCGCTCTTGCCCGCGGCATCGTTCGCAAGAATGCGGATACGATCGGCAACTTCTGGGTGGATCTGGTTCGGGGGACCGCATACATCCTGCTGCCCCTAGCTGCGCTATGGACAGTGGTACTCGTTTCGCAAGGCGTGGTGCAGAACGTCGCGGGATACCGGCCGGCGGCGGGCCTGGAGTCGCGCGGGCAACTGTTACCCATGGGGCCGGCGGCCTCTCAGGTCGCAATCAAGCAGCTTGGAACGAACGGCGGCGGCTTTTTCAACGTCAACTCGGCGCACCCCTACGAGAATCCGACTCCGGTTTCCAATTTCCTCGAGATGCTGGCGATCCTGCTGATTCCGGCCGCTCTCTGCTACACCTTCGGCCGCATGGTGAGCGACCTTCGGCAGGGCTGGGCCCTGCTGGCGGCGATGTTGATGATCTATGTGCCGTGCTTGTTGTTGGTAACCGGGTTGGAGTATGGCGGAAATCCATCCTTCGAGGGCATGGAGATCGACCAGGCAGTGAGCGGCAACGCTCCTGGCGGCAACCTGGAAGGCAAGGAAGTTCGCTTTGGTGTCGCCAACTCAGCGATCTGGGCGACGGCGACGACTGCCGCTTCCAACGGGTCGGTCAACTCGATGCATGACTCCTACATGCCGCTCAGTGGAATGATCCTGCTGTTTCTGATGCAGGTCGGCGAGGTCATCTTCGGCGGCGTTGGCTCGGGCCTCTACGGCATGATCATGTTCGTCATCTTCAGCGTGTTCCTCGCCGGGCTGATGGTGGGACGAACACCGGAGTATCTAGGCAAGAAGATCGAAGCCTTCGAGGTGAAGATGGCGTCGATTGCCGTGCTCACACCTCCGGCTATGGTCCTGGCTGGCACGGCGATCGCCGTGATGACAGCGGATGGCTTGAGCGGCATTCAAGATCGAGGCCCGCACGGCTTCACTGAGATCCTCTACGCCTTCAGTTCCATGGGCAACAACAACGGCAGCGCCTTCGCTGGTTACGGCGCTGACACGCCCGTGGTGAATATCAGCGGCGGCATCGCAATGCTTTTTGCCCGTTTCTGGGTCGCCCTGCCGGTCCTTGCCATCGCCGGCTCGTTGGCGAGAAAGAAGATCGTCCCACCGGGGCCCGGTACGCTGCCGACGCACACGCCGCTGTTTGTCGGCTTTTTGGCGGCTGTCGTTGTGGTGGTCGGGGCGCTTGCCTTTGTTCCGGCGCTGGCTTTAGGGCCGATCGCCGAGCACCTGCTGATGCGGGCGAACTGATAAGAAGGAGAGACAGTGGCATCGACAGCGCAAAGACTGAGCCTGCTGGAGCCCGCGATTCTAAAGCGCGCGGTGAGCGACGCCGTTTGGAAGCTTGACCCCCGAATTCAAATACGCAACCCCGTGATGTTTGTTGTCGCTGTCGGCGCGACACTCACGACCCTGCTCTTTTTTGATGCTCTGCGCGGTGAAGGCGAGGCGCCCGCGTGGTTTATTGGAACCATTGCGTTGTGGCTTTGGTTCACGATCCTGTTCGCCAATTTTGCCGAAGCCATGGCGGAAGGCCGAGGCAAGGCTCAGGCCGACACCCTGCGAAGGGCCCGCAGCACAACCCCAGCCAAGCGCCTCGAAGAACCCCGCTACGGTGCGACATGGCAAGTGGTGCGGTCTGACGAACTGCGACCAGGCGACGCCGTAATGGTGGATGCAGGGGACATCATTGCCAGTGACGGCGAAGTCATCGAGGGTGTTGCTTCCGTCGACGAAAGCGCCGTTACTGGCGAAAGCGCGCCCGTGATTCGCGAAAGCGGCGGCGACCGCTCGAGCGTTACCGGAGGCACGAAGGTTCTCTCAGACTGGTTGGTGATTCGCGTTACGGCGCAACCCGGGGAGAGCTTCCTGGACCGCATGATTGCCATGGTGGAGGGCGCGGCCCGGCAAAAGACTCCCAACGAAATCGCGCTTACGATCCTGCTGGCAGCGATGACCATCATCTTTCTACTCGCAACGGCAACGCTGCTACCCTTCTCATTGTTCAGCGTTGGGGCTGCCGGAGGCCACGGTGAGCCGGTGAAGCTGACGACTCTTGTGGCGCTGTTGGTGTGTTTGATCCCGACAACGATCGGCGGCTTGCTTTCGGCCATTGGCATAGCGGGCATGGACCGCATGCTTCAGGCAAACGTCCTCGCGATGTCGGGGCGCGCCGTGGAAGCAGCCGGCGATGTCGATGTCCTGCTGCTGGACAAGACCGGCACAATTACGTTGGGCAACCGCCAGGCGACCGAGTTTCTAACCGCCGAGGGCGTCTCGGAGCTGGAGCTAGCCGACGCGGCGCAACTAGCCTCACTATCGGATGAGACCCCTGAGGGCCGCAGCATCGTTGTCCTTGCCAAACGGAAGCACAATCTCCGCGAGCGCGACATCAAGCAGCTTGGGGCCAAATTCGTGCCCTTTACCGCCCGTACTCGCATGAGCGGAGTCGATCTGGGTGGCCGCCGGATTCGCAAGGGCGCGACCGACGCGATCGAAGCCTTCCTCAAGGAGGCGGGAGGATCGCTGCCGCCTCAAATCCGGCGTTGCGTCGATAACATCGCGAAACAGGGTGGGACGCCTCTGGTTATCGTCGATGGCGCAAGAACACTCGGCGCCGTGCACCTGAAGGACATCGTCAAGGGCGGCATCCGGGAGCGCTTTGTTGAGCTCCGGCGGGCCGGGATCAAGACAGTCATGATCACCGGGGACAATCCCCTGACGGCCGCGGCCATTGCAGCCGAAGCCGGAGTCGACGATTTTCTGGCCGAGGCGACGCCCGAGGACAAGCTGGAATTGATTCGCCGCTCCCAAAGCGAGGGACGCATGGTGGCCATGACGGGCGACGGCACGAACGACGCACCGGCGCTGGCTCAGGCTGACGTCGCCGTGGCGATGAACAGCGGCACGCAGGCGGCCAAGGAAGCGGCCAATATGATCGACCTGGACTCGAACCCGACAAAATTGCTGGACGTGGTGCGGGTCGGCAAGCAGATGTTGATGACGCGCGGCGCGTTGACGACGTTCAGCACGGCCAACGACGCTGCGAAGTATTTCGCGATCATCCCTGCCGCGTTTGCAGGCACGTATCCGCAGCTCGAAGCGCTGAACGTCATGGGACTAGCGAACCCGTCAAGCGCCATTCTTTCGGCGGTCATCTTCAACGCCTTGATCATCATTGCCCTGATTCCATTGGCGCTGCGGGGAATCGAGTACCGGCCGCAAAGCGCGGGTGTTTTGCTGCGGCGACACTTACTCATCTATGGCGTGGGTGGCGTAGTCGCTCCCTTCATCGGCATTAAAGCCATAGACGTCCTGTTGACCGGGTTGGGCGTTGCGTAGCGGCCGCGTCCCTGGAGGGCCACTTGAGTTTGATCAGAACGGCGCTTGTGACATTTACGTTGTTGACGATAGTCACCGGAGCGGGCTACCCGCTTGTGATGACCGCTGTCGCGCAACTCCTCTTTCCCCGGGAGGCAAACGGAAGTCTCATCGTAAGGGACGGTGAGACGGTTGGGTCCACGCTCATTGGTCAGGAATTTCAGCAAGCCGGGTATTTCTGGGGCCGGCTCTCGGCAACGAGCCCTTCTCCCTACCAAGCCGCCGCATCGTCGGGCTCGAACCTTGGTCCCCTCAGTACGAACCTTCATGCAGCCGCCAAGCAACGTCTTGAGGCCCTGCGAGCAGCGGACCCAGGCGCCGCGCAGGGCGTTCCGGTGGATCTGGTCACGTCTTCAGGCAGTGGGCTCGACCCCCACATCAGCCCGGCGGCGGCGTACTATCAGGCAGGGCGGGTTGCCCGCTCTCGAGGGCTCACGGTCGAGCGTGTTGGCACCCTGATCAACACGTACACGGAAGGGCGCTCGCTCGGATTTCTGGGCGAGCCGCGAGTCAACGTGCTCGTACTCAACCTTGCCCTCGACGAACAAGCCACGCAAACGCAATGAGGCCTGATCCCGACCAGTTGCTGGCTCGTGTCCAGGAGCAAGAAAACAAGCGAACCCGCGGCCGCCTGAAAATCTTTTTTGGCATGGCGCCAGGCGTCGGTAAGACCTTCGCCATGCTGAATGCCGCCCGCCGCTTGAAGGAGGCGGGCGTCAATGTCGTTGTGGGCTACGTTGAGCCTCACGGGCGGCCGGAGACCGAAGCCCTGCTGGAGGGTTTGGAGATGCTTCCCGTTCGTGCAATCGAATACCGCGGCACGACATTGCGCGAGTTCGATCTCGACCGCGCTTTGAGCCGCAGGCCGGCGCTGGCCCTCGTTGACGAACTAGCCCATAGCAATGCGGCCGGGATGCGTCACGCCAAACGCTGGCAAGACATCGACGAGCTGCTGCAGGCTGGAATTGACGTCTACACCACGGTGAATGTTCAGCATCTCGAAAGCCTGAATGACGTGGTGTCGCGGGTGACCGGCGTGGCGGTGCGGGAAACCGTCCCGGATTCGGTGATCGAGCAGGCCGACGAGATAGAGCTGATCGATCTGCCGCCGGAAGCTCTCCTGCAACGGCTGGCCGAGGGAAAGGTTTATGTTCCGGAGCAAGCCAAGCATGCGGCGGCGCGTTTTTTTCGCAAGGGGAACCTGATCGCTCTGCGCGAACTGGCGCTGCGGCGCACTGCCGAAAGCGTCGACGTGCAGATGCGGGGGTACCGTCAGGACCATTCGGTGGAAGAGACGTGGCCAGTCGTCGAACGGCTAATGGTCTGCATCGGTCCCAGCCCCTTCTCAAAAGAACTCGTCCGCGCGGCCAAGCGGATGGCGAATCAACTGCGAGCGGAGTGGGTCGTGGCCAACGTCCAAACACCTCGCTGGGGACAACTCCCTGAGGGCGTCCGGTCACGCGTATACGAAGCGTTGCGGTTGGCAGAGCAACTCGGAGCGGAGACGGTAACACTGAGCGGCTCGAACATTAGCGCCGAGGTGCTGAATTATGCCCGGGCGCGCAATGCCAGCAAGATTCTGATCGGTAAGCCTGCGGCCCCTTTGTGGAAGCGGCTGTGGGCAGGGTATATTCTCGACAAGCTCGTCGAGGGCAGCGGAGAGATCGACATCTATGCGGTAAGCACGCGCAAGGCGGAGTCCGCCGCTCCGGCAAAGGTAAGGCCCAAAATCACGCCATGGAGGCAATACGGCGTGGCGCTTCTGGTCATCGCTGCTTGCACGATAGTCGGGCTGGTGTTTCATCCCCACCTTCACCTGGCCAACGTGGTGATGGTCTATCTGTTGGGTGTCGTAGCCGTGGCAATGCGGTCGGACAGGGGTCCCTGCATTTTCGCCTGCCTGCTCAGCGTCGCAACATTCGACTTCTTCTTCACCACTCCCTATCACACATTGGTAGTGGACCATGCCCAATACGTCATTACGTTCGTCGTGATGCTGGCCGTCTCGCTCACGATCAGCGGACTTACATTCCGTGTCCGTAACCAGGCGGCGTTCGCAGTCGAACGCGAGCACCGGACCGAGACGCTCTACCGCATAAGCCGCTCGATGGCGAGCGCCGCTGGGCAGCCGGAAATGGTAAAAGCGGCAGCCCGTCACGCTACTGAAACTTTTGGCGGCGATGCCGCTATTTTGCTCCCGGATGAAACCTCCCGCGTGGCCGTGGTCGCCCCTGTTCCCGGTTCGGAATGGGTGGATGGCCGCGAGGCCGCGGTGGCCCAATGGGTCTATGACCATGGAAAACGAGCCGGGCGTGGGTCGGACACCCTAGCCGCAGCGGCGGGCCTCTACACCCCGCTGATCGGGTCGCAGGGCCGGGCTCTGGGTGTGCTCGCCATCAGGCCGCCGGGCGACATGCTCTTTGAAGATCCGGAACGGGTTCATCTATTGGAGGCGTTCGCCAGCCAGACAGCGTTGGCTTTGGAGCGCACGCAACTCGCCGAGGTTGCAAAAAATGCCGAGGTGGAGGTTCAAGCCGAGCGTACGCGAAGCGCTCTGCTCAGTGCCGTGTCGCATGACCTGCGCACGCCCCTGGCGACCATTCAGGGTGCGGTCAGCGGTGTCCTCGAACAGGGCACGCGCCTGACGCCCGAGCAGCAACGCGATCTGCTGCAAACGGCTCATGACGAGACCGAGCACCTCAACCGTTTGGTGCACAACCTGCTTGAGCTCACCCGGGCGGAATCCGGCGGCCTCCATTTGCGCAAGGACTGGCAGTCCCTCGAAGAGATCGTCGGCTCCGCTCTAACCCGGCTGGAGCATCGCTTGCTGGGTCGCCCGCTTACCGTAGATATCCCGGCGGACTTGCCCCTTCTCTTCGTGGATGGGCTGTTGGTCGAGCAGGTGCTGCTCAACCTCCTTGAAAACGCGGACAGATACAGCCCCGCGGACGCGGCAATCGTAATCCGAGCTCGAGCTACGCCTGCTTCGATAGCTGTGGAAGTGTGCGACAACGGACCGGGCTTTGCGCCTGGTGAGGAACATCGCGCATTTGAGAAGTTCTATCGCGGCAGCTCCGCGAAAGGCCGCGGTGCGGGTATTGGCCTTACGATTTGTGCGGCGATTGTCGAGGCGCACGAAGGACAAATCGAGGCCGGCAACCGTCCGGAAGGCGGAGCGTGGGTTCGATTCACTCTGCCGCTTACGGAGGGCGCGGCAACCGCGGCCGCGCAAGAGCCGATGAACCGTGTCTGACAGGAAAAGGGACTCATGAAAGGCTCAAACGCGCCCCCTGTCGTCCTCATCGAAGACGATCGTGAGATCCGCCACTGGCTGCGCGTCGTTCTGGAGGCCGAGGGGTACCGTCTGTTTTTCGCGGAAAACGGCGAGCAGGGGCTGACGGAGACAGCGGCGCGTCAGCCGGATCTAGTGCTTCTCGATTTGGGCCTTCCTGATCTGGATGGCGTAGACGTGATCCGCCGAATTCGCGAGTGGAGCAAAGTTCCAATCCTTGTTATCTCGGCGCGCGGCCAGGAACAGGATAAGGTTGATGCCCTCGATGCTGGCGCGGACGACTACGTCAGCAAGCCGTTTGGAACCAAGGAACTATTGGCGCGCATGCGCGTAGCCCTACGCCACGCGGCTTTGCAGGATGGCGCTGAGTCGGCTGTCTATGAGAGCGGCAAGCTGCGAGTCGATCTGGCGGCGCGGCTCGTCTACCTCGATGGCAACGAAGTGCACCTTACACCGAACGAGTACAAACTCCTGGCCGCTTTAGTGCGCCACGCCGGCAAAGTCCTCACCCATCGCCATCTGCTCAAAGAAGTTTGGGGGCCAAACTTCGTCGAGCACACCAACTATCTGCGTGTTCACATGTCGCAATTGAGGCGCAAGATCGAAACCGAGCCGGCGCGGCCACGCTACATTCTGACCGAATCAGGCGTGGGTTACCGGCTGCAGGCGAATTGAGCCGGGCGGCGCGTGGCCGTACGGGACAGCCTGGCAAATCCGTGGCGAGTCCGTCGTTAAGCGCCGGATTGAAAACGTAGGTTTGGTGGGCAGTACTGGGCTCGAACCAGTGACCTCCTGCTTGTAAGGCATGGCCGCTGATGGTCCTAACCTTTTTCGATTCAAT
>JBBDWJ010000274.1:0-15354 GCA_040902925.1 Bryobacterales bacterium
GAGTATACGGCAACCCTGTTCTTTTGTCCATCTATTTGTTGGACATTACACTAGGCCTCGCCGCTGAACGACATCACCGCCAGAGCGGCCGAGAGAAACAAAAGGCTGGCCGCGGCGACCCAGGCAACGCCGTTCTGAAACCGGGTATTGGCCCATTCGCCCAACAAATCCGCACGGCTGGCCAGGCGCATAACCAGGAACAGGATAACCGGCAACAGAACGCCGTTGAGCACCTGAGACAGCAGAATGGCCCGAACCAGCGGGAATCCGGGCCACAGCACCAGTCCGCCGCCAATCACGATTAGCAGAGAGTAGAGCCAGTAGAAGGCCGGTGCTTCCTCGAAGCGCCGGCTCACGCCGGATTCGAAACCCAGTCCCTCGCAGACCGAATATGCCGTCGAAAGCGGCAAAATGCTGGAAGCGAGCAGCGAAGCGCTGAACAGCCCGGCGCTGAACAGCAGATAGGCGTACGGCCCCAGCGGCTGCAACGCCAAAGCAGCGTCGGTCGCCTGGTGGATCTCGCGCGGCCCGTATTCCCAAATCGCTCCCGCCGCGCACACGATGACGAAAAACTTCATGAACGCCAGCGTTATGCAGCCCATCACGACTTCCATCCGCGACTGGCGATACTGCCCGCGGTCCACCCCTTTTTCAACAATCGCGGCTTGCAGATAAAACTGCATCCATGGCGCTACCGATGTGCCCACCAGGCCCACGATCATCGCCAGGTAGGGAGCATCGAACCGCATCACCGGCGTGACCGTGCTCTTAATCGCTGTTGCCCAATCCGGTTCCGCAAGGACCGCCGATACGACATAGGCCAGGCACGAAATGCTGGTGACCAGAAACACCTTCTCGACGCTGCGGTAAGTACCCTTCACTACAAGCGCCCATACGGCGAAGGCGCAGACCGGAACCGACAAGTAGCGGTTGATGTGAAACAGCTCGAGCGAGCTGGCGATGCCAGCGAAATTGGCCGCCACGTTGGCCAGATTCACCACCAAAAGCCCCATCATCACCAAAAAGGTCGTTCGAAAACCGAATTCCTCGCGAATCAGATCGGAAAGGCCTTTGCCGGTGATCGCGCCCATGCGGGCGCACATCTCCTGCGTGACGATCAGCAGCAGCGTGACGGGCGGAACGGTCCAGAGTGTGAGATAACCATAGCGCGCCCCGGCCTCGGAATAGGTATAAATTCCCCCCGCGTCGTTGTCGACAACGGCGGTGATGATGCCGGGTCCCAGCACAACCAGGAAGATCCCTGCGTTTCGTCGGAAGCGCTGCCACATAGGAATTCCGAATGGTGTTGTGCTAGTCGCGCGCGGGTTGCGGCCGGAGGGCGCTGATCACGTCGTCCGCGGTGATCACCCCGCTGAGCTTATCGTCTTCGTCGACGACGGGCAGCGTGTACAGATTGTACTTGTCGAACATCTCGATGACGTGGTCCAGATCATCTTCGTCGCCGACGCGCGGGGTTTCCCGGAAAGCCAGACTGCGCAACGGGTCCTCTTCGCGCGCGATCAGCAGCCGGCCGATGGGCGCGGCGGCCACGAGCCGCTCGTCCTCGTCGATCAGGAACAGATGCGTCAGGTTGCGGAGAAAATCCTCGTTGCCGCGCAGCGCTTCGAGCGCATCGCGCACCGTGGCATCCTCGCGAAGCGCGATGAACTGCGTGTTCATCAGGCCGCCGGCGGTGTCCTCTTCGTACTCGAGAAGCTCTTCCACTTCGGCCGCCGGCAAATGTTCCATGTCGCGCAGAATTTCTTCGCCCGCTTCGTCGGTAAGTTCCTGGAGTACGTCCGCGGCCGAGTCGGGCGGCATCTGGTCGAGAATGTCGGCGGCGCGCTCCTTGTCGAGGGACTTGAGAATGCTGACCTGAATTTTCGGCTCGATTTCCGCCAGCGCCTCGGCGGCTACCTTGTCGTCCAACGTCTCGAACAACGCCTCGCGCGACGCCGGCGGAAGCTCTTCAACAATGTCGGCCAGATCGGCCGGGTGGAGCTGCCCCAGCCGGTGGTGCGAGATCAGCAGCCGCAGACGCCGCTGCGGATCGGGCTCGACGATATTGCAGAACTCCCAAGGGATCGAGTTGGGCTTGATTTTCTGCTGCATCTTGCGCAGCGTCCCCGACGGCAGCACGCCTTCAAACAATCTGCGAAACGCGCTCTGCAGGCCGACCCCCACTTCATAAACCCACAGCTCATCATGGCCGTTGGTGTTGACCACGCGCAACGCCACGTCATTAACGCGGACAACCTTCCGGCCGTTCACATCGACGATCTGTTGATCGAGAAGATCCTCGGACAGCAACAATAAATTCTGATCGGGATAGTAGGGAACGAAGCGGTCGCTAGCAAGACGGATGCAGTCGAGCGAAATCGAGGCGATCTGGTCGTGGCTGACCATGAAGCGTGTCTTGCCGCCGCCCAGCAGATAGCGGGACACACGGCGAGGGTGTTCCCGCGGAGTGACTGCCGCCTCGCGAACCCAGCCGATCCGTTGGCCGTTGGGTCCCTCGACGCGCATGCCGGTCAGCTCCGTCAGGTAGACAATCCGGTCGAGGTCTACTCTGGCCGTCGCCATCGCCGTTCCTTGTGCTGCCGCCTACGGAGGCTCCCGCGATGTGGGCGGAAAGCCAGCTTTGGCGGGATGTACTACCAGGGTCGTCTATCATCGCCGTATGATCGTTGTTGGCGGATTTCGCGTGTTGCCGCGCGAGATCCAGCCTTGTCGGCTTCCCTAACTATGCACTATTGTTTGGCGGCCACGCAAGGCTTGGTTTGCACTCAGACGCGTGTCTGACCGAAGCGGCGGAAGTATAAGAAGGCCGCGGTATTTGAAGCGCTATTTTAGTCGTATTGCCCGCGCGAAAAAGCATCACGCTACCTTGCTCGTTCCCGTCGCCGCCAGCATGATGGAGTGCTCGTCCCACTGCTCCACCGGGGCCGGCGGGGTCAGCCGTCCCCGGTGCATCACCGCCAGCCGATCGCAGATTCCCAGCAATTCCGGAATATACGAGCTGACAAACAGCACGGCCTTGCCCTCGGCCGCCAGCCGCCCGATCCAGTCATAGATGTGCACTTTGCTCGCAACGTCGATGCCGCGCGTTGGTTCGTCGAGCAACAGCACGTCGCAATCGTGATGCAGTAAACGCGCTAGCTGTACTTTCTGCTGGTTGCCTCCCGATAGCGATTCCACAGGCGAATCGGGAGCCGCGGTTCGGATGCCAAGCTTCTCGATCCAGCCCGCCGCCCCCTGCCGCACGGCGTTGCCGCTGAGCCAGCCGAAGCGCGCGTAGGGGTCGAGCCGCGAGAGAACGAGATTGTCCTCGACCGACATTCTCACGGCCAGGCCTTCGTTCTTGCGGTCTTCGCTGAGCAGCCCGAGCCCTTGGCGGAGACGTGTGGCCGGAGTCGCCGCGCCTTCGAAAGCCGCCAGCCGCACTCGCCCGCTGGCAATCGGCTCCAGGCCGAAGATAGCACGCAGCATTTCCGTGCGGCCCGCGCCGATCAGTCCCGCGATTCCCAGGATCTCGCCGCGCCGCAGTTCAAAACTGGCTTCCTGAACGGCGGGGGCGACCGCGAGCTGATCGAGGCTTAGGATAGGGTCGCCGGGTGCATGGGGCACCCGCGGAAACATTTCCTTCAACTCACGGCCTACCATCCAACGGATGATTTCGTCCCGGCTGACTTTGCGGGTCGCGCCGCTGCCCACGGAACGGCCATCGCGCAGCACCGTGAACGAATCGGCGATCTGCTCGACCTCTTCGAGGAAGTGGCTGATGTAAACCACCGAAACACCCTGGCCGGCGAGCTTGCGCACCACCTCAAACAGGCGCTCGACGTCGGGACGAGTGAGGCTGCTGGTCGGTTCGTCGAGCACGACGATGCGCGCCTGTGTCACCAGGGCGCGGGCGATCTCGGCCAATTGCTGCGCGCCGATGCTGAGCGAGCCAGCGATGGCTTCGGGCCGGATCTCCGGATGTCCGAGCGTATCGAGTGCGTCGCGCGTGAGCTGCGCGGCGGCGGCATGATCGAGCTGGCCGCGGCCCCAGAAACTGCGGCGCGTCGGTTCGACGCCGAGCAGCACGTTCTCGGCGACCGTCAGTTGCGGCGCCAGCGCCAGCTCCTGGTAAATCATCGCGACGCCCCGGTGTCGCGCCTCGAGCGGGGTTGAAGGCTGGTAGGGCTCGCCGTCGATGCTGATGCTGCCCGCGTCGGGCTGGTGCACCCCGGCGAGCACTTTCATGAGCGTGCTCTTGCCGGCGCCGTTTTCGCCGATCAGGGCGTGGACTTCGCCGGCCTGTAGTTCGAAATCGACGCCGTCCAGCGCGCGCGTGGCGCCGAAAGATTTGCGCACGCCGGTCATGCGCAGGCGAGGCGTTGACGTTCTATCCGTGGATGAAGGCGCCGGCATGCTCGGCTTTCAAAGGGGAGGCTTACAGATACTGATCGACAGGCGGCCTGAGCAGCGCCTGAATCTCCGCATCGTTCATGTTTTCCGGCGTGGCGACATGCACTCCGGTGTCGATCCGCCTTTCGATTTGCGCAGCGGGGTTTCGCAAGTGGTTGACGATCGTTTGCACGCCCAACTCGCCCATCCGAAAGGGATTCTGCAAAACCAGGCCGTGCAGATGGCCCTCCTCCAAGCCCTGGATCAGTTTCTCGCTGCTGTCGAAGCCGACAAACTTGACCTTGCCCGCTTTACCGGCGTCGGTGAGGGCGCGCAGCATCCCAAAGGTCGTCGATTCGTTGGGACAAAAAATACCTTCCACCTCGCCAAAGCGGTTCAGTAGGTTTTCGCCGGTCTGGTAAGCCGTCTCGGTCGTAATGCCGCCGTACTGGTTGTCGCTCAAAATTTCGATGCCGGGGTGTTTGGCAATCTCATCCAAAAAGCCCTGCTCGCGGTCGCGCGCGCTTTCAACGCCCACCATCACGCGCATCAGAATGATCTTGCCCTTGCCGTCCACTACCTCGGACAGCCGCTTCGCCCCGGCCACGCCGCCCTGGTAGTTGTCGGTTGCCACGAAGCTGACGAAATCGTCGCCTTCAAGGCCCGAATCGACGACAACCGTCGGGATGCCCGCCTGCTTCGCCTCGCCGACCGCCTGCCGCAGTCCAGTGCGATCCAGCGGCGCAAGCACTATACCTTTGACCCTGCGGGCGATCATGTCTTCAACAACGGCAATCTGCTGCGCGCGGTCGTCTTCTTTTTGCGGACCCTTCCAAACAATCTCGACGCCCAACTCGCCGGCGGCCTTTGCGGCACCGGCATGAATAGCCTTCCAGTACTCATGCGTAGTGCCCATGGGAATCACGGCGATCGAGATGGTTTCGTCGCCGCCGCTTCCACCGCTCCCGCAGGCGCCCGCGAAGGCAGCGAAAATGCCAAGCACGGCGACAAGGCAAAGCGTGGCGAATCGAGTCTCACGCGCGGATGTTCTTCTGCAAATCGACATATCGCAATGATTGTAGCGGAGAAGTGAGGACCGGTACTCGTGCGGGTCCTTGGGCGCGGAGCGCCCAGATGAGAAGGCAAGGATGCGATCGATCGTCGAGACGAGGCTATTGCTGCTGGAATCTTGCAGGCAGGCAGTACCGCCGCTGCGCGGCGAGGGACCGGCATGAGTACCGGTCCCCACTGGCCGGCCGTGAACGGCAGGAATGACGGGGGCTGGACTGGCTGGAGCGCCTATCCTACCTAGGTCGTCATCGACGCCAGGAACTCGTTGTTGCTGCGGGTCTTGCTCATGCGGTCGAGCAACAGCTCCATCGCTTCGCTGCCTGACATTTGGCTCAGCACCTTGCGCAGCACCCAGACGCGATTGAGTTCCTCGGGCGACAGCAGTAGCTCTTCTTTTCGCGTGCCGCTGCGGTTGATGTCGATTGCCGGGAAGATGCGTTTGTCGACCATCTTGCGGTCAAGATGGATTTCCATGTTGCCGGTGCCTTTGAATTCCTCGAAGATGACGTCGTCCATGCGGCTGCCGGTTTCGATCAGCGCCGTCGCCACGATCGTCAGCGAGCCGCCTTCTTCGATGTTGCGGGCAGCCCCGAAGAAGCGCTTCGGCCGCTGCAGGGCGTTGGAATCGACGCCGCCCGAGAGCACTTTGCCCGACGGCGGCACGATGGTGTTGTAGGCGCGCGCCAGGCGCGTGATCGAGTCGAGCAGAATTACCACGTCGCGTTTGTGCTCGACGAGGCGCTTTGCTTTTTCGATCACCATCTCGGCTACCTGCACGTGGCGGCTGGCCGGTTCGTCGAACGTCGAGCTGATGGTCTCGCCCTTCACCGAGCGCTGCATGTCGGTGACTTCCTCGGGGCGCTCGTCGATCAGCAGCACGATCAGCACGATGTCGGGCGAGTTCGCCGTAATCGAATTGGCGATCGACTGCAGCAGCATCGTCTTGCCGGTGCGCGGCGGCGCCACGATCAAGCCGCGCTGGCCGCGCCCGATCGGCGTCAGCAGATCCATGACCCGCCCGCTGCCGTTTTCCTTGGTCGTCTCGAGCCGGATGCGGCCCTGCGGGTAAAGTGGCGTCAGGTTGTCGAACAGGATCTTGTTGCGGGCCGCTTCCGGCGGCTCGAAGTTGATCGCCTCGACCTTGATCAGCGCGAAGTAACGCTCGCCTTCTTTCGGCGGCCGGACTTGTCCCGAAACCGTGTCGCCGGTGCGCAGATCAAAGCGCCGGATCTGCGACGGCGAGACGTAAATATCATCGGGACCAGGCAGGTAGTTGTACTCGGGAGCGCGCAGAAAGCCAAAACCTTCCGGCAGCGTCTCCAAGACTCCCTCGGAAAAGATCAGGCCGCTCTTTTCCGCCTGCGCCTGCAAGATCTTGAAGATCAGCTCCTGCTTGCGCAATCCCGCCGTGCCTTGAACCCCCAATTCCTTGGCGAGCTGGTTCAGGCTCGTGATGTTCATTTCCTTTAATGCAGCAAGGTCCACCGTTGCAGTGGTGTCTTCCTGTTGAGAACGCGATGCCATAGATATCCTCGGAGTGACAAAAAGATGCGTGTTACTGGTTGAGAGAATCCTGGATGCCGCGCCAGAGCGCCGCGACTCCTTCTCCCGTTTTCGAAGAGAACGCTAGGGGAGATTCGAAATCCTTTTCGAGGGCTCGGAGGGTCCTCACCCGTTCCGATGCCTTAAGCTTATCCGCTTTTGAAGCGACTGCCAAGAACTGTTTTTGGTTGACCCCCAACCATTCCTTCATCTGCAAATCCAACGCCGTGGGACCGTGGCGGCTATCCACGATCAAAACCACCAGCTTCAACTGCGGCCGCCCGCTCAGATAGCTGTCGGCCAGCCGCTTCCAGTCGTCCATAACCTTCTTGGGCACCTTGGCAAAACCGTAGCCCGGAAGGTCAACGAAGTAGAACGCCTGATCGATACGGTAGAAATTAATTGCCTGGGTGCGACCCGGCGTTCGACTGGTGTGAGCGAGTTGCGAGCGGTTCAGTGGCGCTTCCCCGGCGCTGCGTTTCTCTCCCCGCAACAACAATGTATTTAGCAAGCTGGACTTGCCTACGTTGCTGCGGCCGACAAACGCAATCTCCGGCAAGCCATCCCGCGGGAACTGGCTGCCTAACATGGCGCTAACAACCAGTTCGACCGGCATGGTTGGCTTGAAGGCGGCTGAGCCTGTTCTTAATCCTGACTCACGGTGACCGGCAATTACCCCAACGGCCGGGTCCGTTCTGCTTCCGCCGTTAGTGCGTTACGTTCTGCTTCTCTTCCTTTCTCGCGGTCTTGACTGCGTCCGGCGGTGGCACCGGCGCGGCAAGCCCGTCGAGCGGGCGCTCCAAAGCGATCATCAACACTTCGTCCATGTGCTCGACGAAGTTCAGCTTCATCTGTGCCCTAATGTTATCAGGAATGTCGGGCAGATCCTTCTCGTTGTCTTTGGGAAGGATGACTTCCATGATCCCGTTGCGATGCGCGGCCAGGAGTTTTTCCTTGACCCCCCCGATGGGCAGGACCCTGCCGCGCAGCGTGATCTCCCCGGTCATCGCCAGGTCGCCGCGCACGGCTATCCGTGTCAGCGCGCTGACCAGTGTCGTCGTCAGCGTGATGCCCGCCGAGGGGCCGTCCTTGGGAATCGCGCCTTCCGGAATGTGGATATGCACGTCCAGGTGGCGGTAGAAATCCTTGGGAAGACCCAAGCTTTGGGACCGCGAGCGCACGTAGCTCATCGCGGCCTGCGCCGATTCCTGCATCACGTCGCCCAGCTTGCCGGTGCTGATGAGCTTGCCCTTGCCGTCCATCAAGGTGACTTCGATGTTGAGCAACTGGCCGCCGACTTCGGTCCAAGCTAAGCCCACTGCGGAGCCGATTTCATTCTTCTTCTCGGCTTCCAGGTCGCGGTACCGGGGTACGCCCGCCAACTCGGCCAGGTTATCCGCCTTGACGAGGGTTTTCTTCAACTTCTTGCCCTTGGCGGAAACAACCTTGCGCGCCACCTTGCGGCAGACGTTGCCGATCTCCCGTTCGAGATTCCGGACGCCGGCTTCGCGGGTGTACTTCTGGATGAGGTCGCGCAGGCCTTCCTCCGAAAACTCCAGGTGCGAGTCCTTGAGGCCGTGGTGTTCGAGCTGCTTGCGCTCGAGGTGCCGCTTGGCGATCTCGACCTTTTCGATCTCGGTGTAGCCGCTCAGCCGGATAATCTCCAGCCGGTCGATCAGCGCCGGAGGCATCGTGTGCATCACGTTGGCCGTGGCGATGAAAAACACCTTGCTCAAGTCGTATTCGACGTCGAGATAGTGATCCATGAACATGTGGTTCTGTTCCGGATCGAGCACTTCCATCAGCGCCGCCGACGGATCGCCGCGAAAATCGGTCGACATCTTGTCGATCTCGTCGAGCATGAAAACCGGGTTGCGCGTGCCGGCCTTTTTCATCATCTGGATGATCTGGCCGGGCAATGCGCCGATGTAGGTGCGGCGGTGGCCGCGGATCTCCGCCTCATCGCGCACGCCGCCCAGCGACATGCGAACGAACTTGCGGCCGGTCGCCTTGGCGATCGACTTGCCAAGCGATGTCTTACCGACGCCCGGAGGCCCAACGAAGCAAAGAATCGAGCCTCGCGGGTCTTTCACGAGCCGGCGCACGGCCAGAAATTCGAGGATGCGGTCTTTGATCTTTTCCAGGCCGTAGTGATCCTCGTTGAGGACCTTGCCGGCGAAGTCGAGGTCGCGGATCTCGCGCGATTTCTTCTTCCACGGCGCAGCCAGCAGCCAGTCGATGTAGTTGCGCGACACGGTGGATTCCGCCGACATCGGCGGCATGTTCTCCAGGCGCCGCAGCTCGCTCATCGCCTTTTCGTGGGCGTCCTTGGTCATGCCGGCGGCCTGAATCTTCTTGCGCAGCTCGTCGTATTCGCTCTTCTCGCCGCGGCCGAGCTCTTTCTGGATCGCCTTGATCTTCTCGTTGAGGTAGTACTCTTTCTGGGCTTTTTCCATTTGGCGCTTCACGCGCCCCTGGATGGTGCGGTCGACGCCCAGCTTCTCGATCTCGATGTCGAGCACGTCGGCGATACGCGCTAGCCGCTCGACCGGATCGAAGATCTCGAGCAGATCCTGCTTTTCGGGAATCGTCAACTGCAGATGCGCGCCGATGGTGTCGGCCAGCTTGCCGGGGTCGTCCACGCGGACGGCGGCGATCATCGTTTCATAGTTGAGGTTCTGGCTTTGCTTGACGTACTGCTCGAACAACGTGTTGACGCGGCCGGTGAGCGCTTCGAGATCGCTGGTGGCCGGCGCGGCGAAGCTTTCCGTCTTCACGACCGCGAACAGGAAGCCGCGCTCGAGATTCACGGATACCGCGCGCGCCCGCTCGATGCCCTCGACCAGCACCTTGATGTTGCCGTCGGGCAGGCGCAGGCTTTGCACGATCGTCACGATGGTGCCCACCTGGTAAATCTGGTCGGGGGCCGGGTCGTCGACCGACGCGTCATGCTGCGTCGCGAGGAAGATTTTCTTGTCGCCGGCGAGGGCCTCCTCGAGCGCGTTGACGCTCGATTCGCGCCCCACAACGAACGGCGTCATCATGTGCGGAAAGATAACGACGTCCCGAATGGGCATCATCGGAAGACTGCGGGTTTCGCTCTTTTCGATGTTCGATTGCATGCGCCTTTGAGCCGATACGCGACTCGTTCTCCTCTATCGCTGAGTCTAACCCGGACGGGCGTTTTTGTCGAATCAACTACGACGCGGCAGGAGGGCCCAGGACGGGCATCAGTTATACAGTTTCCGTCAACCAGCCGTGCCATCCGCGAACCGGGCGGACAGCGCACCAGGCAGACGTTTCCAAGGAGTGAATGAACCCGGAGCCACGAAGCCGTTAGCCGGCTTTTTCGAGCACCGTCAGGCTAACGTTGTGGTCCTCAACCATACGGCGGGTGACCACGAACTCCTGCACCCGCTTATAAGACGGCAGATAGTACATCACGTCGAGCATCAGCTCTTCCATGATCATCCGCAGGCCGCGCGCGCCCACTTTGCGCTGCAGCGCCATGTCGGCGATCGATTCCAGCGCGTCGGGCTCGATCCGCAGCCGGATGTTTTCGAACTCGAACAGCTTCTGGTACTGCCGCACCAGCGAGTTCTTCGGCCGTGTGAGAATCTCCACCAACGCGGCTTGATCCAGATCGCCCAATACCGCCAGCACCGGCAGCCGGCCGACAAATTCGGGAATGAAGCCGTGGCGCAGCAGGTCGTGCGGCTGCACCTGGCCGAGAAGACCCAAATCCTTGTCGTCCTCGCGAGGCTGCGGCGTTCCATCGGACGGCTTGACGGCGGTCGAGGACCGGAATCCGACGACGCGCTGATCCAGGCGCCGCGCGACAACCTTTTCGAGACCCACGAAAGCGCCGCCGCAGATGAACAGGATGTTCGTCGTGTCGACGGGCGTAAACTCCTGGTGCGGATGCTTCCGGCCGCCCTGCGGCGGGACGTTCGCGACCGTGCCTTCCAAGATCTTCAGCAGCGCCTGCTGCACGCCCTCGCCCGAGACGTCGCGCGTGATCGAAGGGTTTTCGTCTTTGCGGCTGAGCTTGTCGATCTCGTCGATATAGATGATGCCCTGCTGCGCGCGCTGCACGTCGCCGTCGGCGGCTTGCAGCAGCTTCAGGATGATGTTCTCGACGTCTTCGCCGACGTAGCCGGCTTCGGTGAGCGTCGTCGCGTCCGCGATCGCAAACGGGACGTCCAGTATCCTCGCCAGGGTTTGCGCCAACAGCGTCTTGCCGGTTCCCGTGGGGCCCACCAGCAGAATGTTCGACTTCTGCAGTTCGACATCCCCGGCGCCGCGCTGCTTGCTCATGGAGACGCGCTTGTAGTGGTTGTAGACCGCTACCGCGAGCTTCTTCTTGGCCGACTGCTGCCCGACCACGTACTGATCCAGCTTCTCTTTCAGCGCCTGGGGTTTGGGAAGGGAGAAAAGGTTCGGAGCCGTCTTCTCGGGTTTATCGTCCTCGAGAATCGAGTTGCAGACCGCGACGCACTCGTCGCAGATATACGCTTTCGGGTAGTCACCAGGAGTTGAGATCAGCTTCCCGACCACTTCCTGACTCTTATGACAGAATGAACATCGGAGGGTCTCGTCGGAGCCGCTTCGTTTCACCCGTTACTCCTTCTACGGACACCCGTAGGGGGACTTCCGGCAATCTCCGTTTGAACCGCGACGCCGTGAGAGCGTCGTATACCTGCCGGTAGCCTTTCTAATTATCCTACGAGCGGCCCGCGATGGCAATGCATCTCCAGGGTAATAAGGCATTTTGAGGGACCAATCCCAGCCTTCCCCTGGTAGCCGTATACGGCACAAGGTCCCATAATCTCCTTATGCTGGGCAAGTGCAAATTGCGCGGATTCCTGTACACGCTGGTCTTTTTCGCACTGGCGCTGGGCGCTCAAACCAGTGCGGGCAATGAAGATCAGGCTGCCCGTGACAAGGGCTGGAAGCTGCTTCAACAGGCGCGCGAAGCCTTCCGCGCCGGCGGCGCCCCAGCCTCGATCCATGACTATAGCTTCGACCTAACCACCGAAATTCATACGCCTCAGGGTGTAGCCCAGCTTACAAGCCGGAGTTTTTTTATTTATCCCGATGCCATCCGCCAGGAAATTAACACCCCGCAAGGAAAAGCCGTCATCGTATTCGACGGCGAGCGGGCCTGGCAGCACGGCGATGCCGGCCGCCGGGATCTTTCCGATCAGGCCGCCCAGCAGATCCGCGCCGAGATGGACCGCAATAATCTTCTCATCGGCCCGCCGCCCGACCCGGCTTTCGTCCGCTATACCGGCAGCGAGGATGTGGCCGGCCGGCCAGTCGATGTCGTGCAAATTGCCGACCTCGGCGGTACCCTAGTGCGCCTGTCCATAGATGCGCAAACGCACGACGTGCTCAAGCATACGTTTGTCGGCGACACGCCCCAGGGGCTGGCGCAAGTCGAGGAAATCTTCTCCGACTTCGGGGAGGCCGGCGGCTACCGCTGGTACCATCACCGCAAGGTCCTCCGCAACGGCGAGCAGGCCCTGGAGAGCACCCGCTCCAACCTGCGAGTGAACGTGGGTTACGAGGAAACGCGGCTGCTCGCGGATGGGCCGTTGCGGTAGAGACCATCGGATGTAGTCCTTGCCGGGCATCGCATCAGGCCTCCACGACCATGGATCTCAGCGGTGATGAGGCAGGTCTGAGCCGCCATACACCCAAGAAATAGCCGCAAACGATCCGAGCCCATCCGCAAGGATGGGGTCCACCCTTCGAACTCCTACCGGGACCAAGGGCGAGGGGCATGCCTGAAGCCCCGATGCGATGCGCCGAGGGCTGAACACGCGATTAACTACACGCGTTACCGCATCGAATGATTCAGGATTGGTTGCTTGGGAAGGGAAGCAAAAAAACACCCGGCCGGAAAACCGACCGGGTAGCTTCGAGTGAAAACCGTAGTATGAGGCTCGATATCCGGGAACTCAGCAGTTCCAGGAAGACCCGGCGGGGCCGAACCGAACGCTACAGCCGTCGAAAGTGCCCTCCACTGGGTTCCGCATACCCGCTTAACAATTTCGACCGCCGATCGTTGATCCGACCCCGAGCCCGTCGTTCGCACAAGGCGTAGACCAGCCGATTCCGGGATCCTCGGGAACTCTTGCGAGTTCCTTCACACGCGACTATTGCACGCTCTGGACCATTCCCCATTCCATCTTCCAAACGAGGCGAATTGTTTCTGAAAATTTTGAAGACGCACACGCGCCGCCATGCCGTCGCAGCGTCTAAACAGCAGCAAATCAATCGTGTCCGCATTTGATGCGAACGCTCGTCACGTACTCGCAATGCCCGAAGGCGCGCGCGTGTTCGCGCGGCCTGCGATCACAGCACAAATAATCGACCGGTCAATTCTTACAGGGGTACGTAAATTTGACCTACCTTAGTTGCCGCTACCTACTTCTCAAGAGGTAGCACGGTGGTGGAAGGCGCACGCGAAGCACCGGCAAGCGTGGCCGTCGCAATGAAATGCGAGCGTGACGACGAAACGACGTAAGCCGCATAAACATTGCATAAACAACGCCACCGAAACTTCGGACGCTGCTTGTTGAGCGGCGCTCGTACTCAGAACAGAGATCACAAAATTGCCCGCTCCAATCGATCCGTTCTGGCATGCGGCATAGTACTTTGGCCCGGATGGGTTGTCTTGTTTTCCACGTTCGTTCTCCACATCGTTCGTTCTCCACATTCCGCGCCGTGCTTGAGCGCACGATTCTCTCGCGACAACTAACCGCTGTTCAACTTTGAAGTTTGCTAGTGCGGGCGAGAGCATCCCCGGATGCTACGGCCTGCGTCGCTCCATGCCCCGTGCTAGCGCCTTGGATCCTAGCGGCTCGGCGAGACTCAGCGACTCAGCTACCCAGCGACTCAGCTACCCCGGGACCCAGCGGCTCACAGGCGTACAGGCACGAAGGGATCGACTAGAAGCCCAGTGCGACAGGCCACGCCCGCCGAGTCACGCTCTACCGGCAGCCGTGGGATACGGTTGCCGCGTCGGCTTTTGAATTCAACCTGTTCGACGTGCCCCGCAACGATACCCAATATTTGGGGTGGGCATTGCACGGGATTTCCTGCCTGAGCGGCGGAACGGAAGACGCCAGTGCGTTGTTGATCAAGTGCCCCTCGGTTACGGTGGGGCCGGTCCGGTTTCCCCCAGCCGCCAGCCGCGGAATTGTAACCCCTTCCGCAGCGCCAGCCGTATTAGTAGAAGCCCGAACTCTCCGAGCCGGCCGCGGCATCTGCGAGAATTCGTTTTGCCGAACCGCCATGCAAGTGCTCTTCCGACTGGCCCTACTGACAAGCTTCGCTGGCTATCTGCCCATCGCCGCAGGGGATCCGGCTGCCAAGCAGGAACATCCGCCGGCCAAGGAAATCATCGCTAAGGCTGTCGAATGGGCGCAGTGGCACCACGAACAGAAATTTTACAAGCGCTGGCGGTTGGAGCACGTTTACACGGCTCGCCACCTCAACGATGCCGAAGCGGTTCAGTCGACCGAAACCCGCTCTTTCCAGGTTTATCCCCTGGCCGGCGAGCAGTTTTACGAGCTGGAAACGCGCGACGGTCAGCCCCTGAGCCGATCCGATCTTCGCAAGGAAACCAAACGCAAGCGGGAGTTCATCGAGAAAGCAAACAAGAAAGCGACCGGGAAAAGCAGTGTGCCGGACGACGAGGATGAAGAGGAGTTCAACTTCGACCACGAGCTGGTCAGCCGCTACCGGGCCGAAGTCACCGGGCTGGAAGAAATCGCCGGACGGTCGGCCTACGTCTTGACGTTCGAGCCCAAGGAAGGCCCGCTGCCGGTGCGGCGGCGCGCCGATCATGCGCTGAATCATTCACGCGGCAAGCTGTGGATCGACAGCAAGGATTTCGTGGTGCTCCAGGTGGATTTCGAACTCATGGAGCCCGTGAGACTCTGGGGTGGCATCCTCGGTTCGCTCAGCCGCATGCACGGCAGGCTGACCCTGACGGAACTGGGCGGCGGCGCCTGGTACTACAAACACCTCGACGTCTACGTCAAAGGCCGAGTGCTCGTAAAATCCTTCCACCAGGACATGCGGCTCGAATGGAAGGATTTCCTGCCGGTTGCAAGCTCCGGTGGTCTTTAGCGGATCGCCGGCTATCTAAGGCGTCGGGTCCGAGCCCGGCTTGGCGCCTTGGTTTCCCTGCGCTGGTGCAGCGCCATCCTGCAAGTAGCGGGCCCCGCGGCCTCGCGGACGTTATCGCGGGTCGCCCGCGTAGGTCTCCCAATCTAAAACAAACACTGCTGTCCGGCTAAAATCTCTCACTGGCCGATAACCGGTGGGGAATCAATC
>JBBDWJ010000275.1:0-15341 GCA_040902925.1 Bryobacterales bacterium
TCAGAAGTTGGCGGGCTTCCACCGGACGCAGCGCCGGCGTCTTTACGGTCGCCAGTCGCGTTATCGTCGGGCCGCTTGGAGCCGCTGTGCGGCTTGGCGTTAGATGTACTGTTTCGAGGCATCGTAGTGTTCTCCCTGAATGATCTTGCTGACGTAGACCTTGGCTTTTCGCAAGGCGTTGAAATAGTTACGGCACGCCACGGGTGCGTTGCCGGTATAGTCGCCGATGGCTTGCATCAGCGCGGGGTTCGCGTCGTAGACGAAAAAAACGTCAGGACGGCGGAGTGTGATGTCTGTCGGGTGGATTCCTACGGCGAGGAGGTAACCCGCTAAACCGTAATCGCGGGTTTCAAAGGGTTCCATTGGCTGAATCATCCTTCACTGTTGTTTACGGCCTTTCGAGGGGCCTCTACTGTTATTTAGGCAGAAAAAGCGGTCGTGCTACGTATTTATTTTTCGTATGCTCGTAGCGTTCCCTAGCTTGCTCATGTGTGGTTTGAGACGTATCCGGCCTTACACTTCGTTCCAACTTTTCTAGGTGTTTCACCTTAGGCCTTCTAAGGCCCGTGGGAACGCGCGGCTGGCCGAAGGCGTCCCTACTTGGTATGGACACGCCAGGAACGCCGCCAGAGGGCCTAGAAACGCCGCCGTGGGACTCTTTCGAGGAATGGCGTCCCGTTACGTTAGACGGCGCGCCGTGGCCTTACGAGGTATCGGACGTTGGCCGCGTGAGACGTTCCGCCGGCGGTAGCAATCGGACCTTCGCGGGCCGTGAGCGCAAGGCGTTTCCAACGCGGAAAGGCTATCTGCGGGTCGATCTATGGAACGATGGCCGCGCGAAGTCGATCGACGTTCATTGTTTGGTAGCTTTGACGTTCATCGGGCCGAAGCCTGCGCGCCACGAAGTAAACCATATCGACGGGGACAAGACGAACAATCGTTCGTGGAATCTCGAATGGGTCACGCGCGGAGGGAACATCCGTCACGCCTTCCGCAAGGGTCTAGCGAAGGGTCTGAAGGGCGAGCGAAACAACGCCGCGAAACTCACGTGGCAAGCCGTAGACGCTATCCGTTCGTTGAGTGCAAGCGGTGTATCCGCAGCAAAGCTAGCGAGCCGGTTCGGCGTTCACAATGGCACCGTTCGCGCGGTTCTCGAAAGTCGCACTTGGAAACGCAAACCTGCTACCATGGCCGGTGCATCAGCCTTGGCCGATTTGGACACCGCATCAGCGGCGTAACTCGTTGAATACGAAGCGGGAGTAGTTCAGTGGTAGAACGTCAGCTTCCCAAGCTGAATGCCGCGGGTTCAATCCCCGTCTCCCGCTCCATGTTTTTTCGACAGCTTTAGGCGTTGCCCCTCATGCCAACTCTCATCACTCAACCCACTCGCATCCGCGCCGCCGGTAACAAGACCAAGATCATCGAAGAACACATCGGGCTGGTCAATTCGGCCACCTCGAAGGTCAGCGTGGCCCATATGCGCAGTCCCAGCGGCTGGCTTGAGCCCGGGCAGCGGCCTGATTTCGACGAGTTTACGATCGTTGTTAAAGGAATGCTGCGTGTCGAGCATGAAGGTGGGCTGATGGACGTCCAGGCCGGGCAGGCTGTGATCGCCCATAAGGGCGAATGGGTGCGCTACAGCACGCCGACGGAGGAGGGCGCCGAGTATTACGCGATCTGCGTGCCGGCCTTCTCACCTGCGTTGGTGCACCGCGAAGACGAATAGGCGCTCCACTGTTCGTCCCGCGCCGTATCGCTGCGCCTGACCAGCGACACCTCGGAAGCCGGCGATCCTCCACGGCTTGGCCGTCAGACTTAGGCTCTGGCGGCTATTCCAGATCCAGCAGACGGGCGGGATTACGCCGCAGCATGATGTCGATTTCGCTTTCCGAGATTCCCGCCGCCAGCAATCCCGCAATGTAGGTCTTGATTCCCGCCGGATGCACCGGGTTGACGGCATTTCCCAGATCGCTCGACATGATGCAATGCTCGGCGCCCAACGCCTTCATCAGCTTGGCGTACTCGGCTAACGTGCGGCGGCCCTTGCCGGCGTATTCCAGGGTTGTTCCATAGCAGTACTCCAGGTATGCACCCATTTTGGCCGCTTCCTGTTGTTGCTCCAGGCTCATGCGGTTGATGGGATGCGTCACGATGATGCGATCGATTCCGGCCTTGCGCGCCTCGCGGATCAGCAGCAGTGTGTTTTCCGGAGTAGCATGGCCGGTGGCCAGCGCCAGGTTTTCGCGGGCCATGATTTTGAACACTTCGTACACTTCGGGCAGCAGTTTGCCGTCGCGCTCGACCGGCACTCGCTCGGCATCCATCGTGGGCATCCATACGATCCGGCCGTAGCGGCCCGGAAGCTGCGTCATCTGCTCGACGGCCGCCGGATTGATGCCGCCCACCGGGCTGTTCAGCGCTAGGCCGCCAAAAATTTGAACCCCAGGCACCTCGCGAGCGACCAGAAAGGCAATCGGCGCGGTGGGTATAAAGTGGTTTTTGAGCACCACCGCGCGCATGTGTTCCTTGCGGGCGATGCGCGCCAGGTCCATGGCATCCACGGAGCGCGGAATCGTTTCGGGATCCACGTGAGCGTGGACGTCAACCACACCTTCGAGCTGCGCCCAACTCACGCCGGCGCTCATCATCAGCAAAAGAAGCAAAATCATCGTTGCATAACTCCCCGCTCCGTTTTTCACACGCCGGGCCAGGCCGCCGCATGGTCACGGGCTACGATAGCGCAATTGGATTGCCGGGAGCAGAGCTTTGCGGATTCCGACAAACGGGAGAATCGGCTGGCGTACGGAACGCCGGCCGAATAAGGACGAAAAGCAGAGCGCAAAAGGCAAAAGTTAGCTGCAGCCCCAGCCGCGTTACTTTTCCTGAAAGGTCACGCGTCGTGATGCTGATGGTTGAAGTGGTAGTCGAGAGCCGTCTTGTTAGCCTCGGCCAATCTCGTCGACAGCTCCTTCATTTCCGCCTTCGGCATGGGCTGGAAGCTGCGCGCCAGCCCGGTATTCTGACGGATGAACTCCAGTTGCGGCATGCCGACCGTCACCAGCGAAACCGGCAGCGACAGGGCATACTGGATCAGCTTCGAGGCGCTCGCGCGCTTCGCGCCGGACCCGATCAGTCCCTCTTGCGCGGTGACTTTCATGCCGATGATGCCCATGTTTTTGCGAACCGCGACCGGAAGAGCGATGTCCTCGAAGCTGGTTCCGGGATAAGGCGTGGGCGCCAGGGGCTCGCCGAAGAAGTCGTTGACACCTCCGGTTTTCCAGTATCCCGCTCCGTCGGGGCTGCGGCCTTGCATCCCTGCGTTCAACGCCATCTGCGTGCAGTTGAAGTCGTAGCGCTCCAGAGCCTTCGCCAGCGTGACGGGATCGGTGTGCGAGGTGATGCCGATGAAGCGCACCATCTTCTCATCCCGCAGCTTATAGAGGGCGCGCACAGCGCCTTCGTTCTCGATTTTTTCGAGGTCCTCTTCATAGCGCAGGCTGTGGATGTGCAAGGCGTCGAGGTGGTCGGTTTGGAGGCTCTTCAAGCTGCCCTCGCAACGCTTCATCACATCGTCGTAGGTGCGCGCCGGTGTTTTGGTCGCGAGAAAGACCTCTTTGCGCCGCTGCTTGGTGACGTTGCCGACCCACGTCTCGCTGATGCCGTCGCCGTAAGCCTGCGCCGTATCGAAATACCGAATGCCGAGATCCAGCGCCAGTTGGAGCGCCTCGCCGCCGCGATCTTCGGTCTTATAGCCAGCCCAGAGACGGTTGCCGCAACCGATAGCCAAAATCGTGACCTTTTCTCCGGTGGCGCCGAATGGGCGCGTGGGCAGCGCTTGTCCGCTGCCGGCCGCGTTGGCAGCCGCGGCGGCTCCGATGCCTCCAAGGAACGCTCTGCGTGACAACCGGGTCATGGGAATCTCCTCTCGTGGCTCGGGAACCTGTCCCCCAGACAGTGTACTACGGACTTCTCGGAAATTCCCTTCAATGAATCGAAGGGCGGCGCGTCCGGCCGCGGGTTTGCTTCGCGGCCGCTGGATCGCCGGAGCGTCCCACCCCCCACGGCGCTATAATACTCGGCTCGCCAATACACCGCTCCCTGTCCGGTTGAATCTCAACGAACTTAATGGAGTCAGGGCTCCACGTGCCACTGAAGGCGTGTTGTTCGTGAAGATATCTGAGCCGGGTCCGCGTTGCGGAAGGAATCCATGACGAGACGAACTTTGCTTTTTCTTTCCGCGCTCGGCGCTTACTCCCCTCAAGCGCGAAGTCAGTATGTACGGCCTTCCCAGGGGCCTCCGGGCGACCAGTTTCCACCTTCCTCCGAGCAGGCCGCGGAAATCCGGCGCAAGATGGCCGAGCTGGAAGAGCGCCTGTCTACTTTGCGCGAAAAGAAAGCTCCCGATGAGGCAATCGTCGAGGTGGAGATCTTTCATAAAGCCGCGGAGTGGATCGGGCGCCACAACGAGTACTACTTCAAGGATTCGGTTGCCAAAACGCTCTCGCTGCTCGATATCGGGCTCGCTCGATCCCGCGAGCTCGAAGCCGGCAAACCATCATGGACAGGCGCGACCGGACTCGTACTGCGCGCGTATCGTTCGCGGGTGGATGGCAGCGCCCAACCCTACGTTGCCCACGTACCTGCGTCCTACGATGGCAGCCGGCCGGTGCGCATGGACGTTCTGCTTCACGGCACGAATCGCGCCATGGGAGAGGTGGAGTTCCTGTCCCGCAAGCCGGCGGAGATTCGCCACGGGAGCGTTCCCCTCGCGCCGATCGGCTTCATTCAAATCGAGGTTCTCGGCCGCACGAACAACGCGTATCGCTGGGGCGGCGAAATGGACGTGCTGGAATCAGTCGAGGCGGCGAAGCGAAGTTATAAGATCGATGAAGATCGCGTTGTGCTGCGCGGTTTCTCGATGGGCGGCGCGGGAGCATGGCATCTGGGTCTGCACTATCCGGATCAATGGGCCGCAATCGAGGCCGGCGCGGGTTTCACCGATACGATGGAATACGCCCGTTTGTACAACCTGCCCTCTTACCAGTTGAATGCGCTGCACATTTACGACTCGCGCGACTACGCGCTCAACGTTTTCCAGCTCCCCACCGTCGGTTACGGCGGAGAAGACGACCGCCAGCTGGCCGCGTCGGTCAACATTCGCGAGCAGCTCGCCAAGGAGGGCTTTGCTTTTCAGCGCGACGGCCTCAACCGGACTACTGACGAACTGCCTGCCGTTTTTCTGGTGGGGCCGAAAACCCCGCATTGCTGGGAACCGGAGAGCAAGAAGCGGTCGGAGGCGTTCATCGAGCAGGCCCTGAAGAAGGGGCGCGCCGAACCGGACCACCTCCGGTTCGTCACCTACACCACGCGTTATGACCGCTGTTTTTGGGTCAGGGTAGGTGAACTCGATCAGCATTACGAGCGAGCCGAAGTCGACGCCCGGCGCTCGGACGGCGGCGCCACGGTTGAAATCAAAACCAAGAACGTCGCCGCGTTGTTGTTGAACGTGCCCCGCGCGCGAACGGTTACCATCGACGGCCAGCCGATGGAGAAGCTCCACGTGAGTCCGGAGCTGGTGTTTCAAAAACGGGAGGGCGTTTGGAGTGAGGCCAGCGATGCTTCGCTCCGCAAGCGCCACGGGCTGCAGGGCCCGATTGACGACGCCTTTCTCGATTCCTTCCTTTGCGTTCGGCCCACCCGCCGCGCTGCCAATGACATGGCCGGCCGGTACGCGGAGGAAACCCTGAGCGTTTTCCTCGACGCCTATTCCCAATACTTTCGGGGGCAGGTGCGCGTTAAGGACGACACGGCGGTAACCGCGGGCGACGCGTCGAACCACCACCTTGTCCTGTTTGGCGACCCGGAAAGTAATCAGGTGATCAAGGGAGTGACCGGCAAGTTGCCGCTGCAGTGGGACGCCGCCAAGCTTTCCTTGGGCGGCCAGAGCTATGATGCTTCGCGGCACACTATCGCAATGATCTATCCGAACCCGCTTCAACCTCAGCGATACGTTGTGCTCAACACGGGCCACTCGTTTCAGGCGCACGATATGGCGGCGACAAATGCCATGTTGTTCCCGCGCTTTGGAGACTATGCCGTGCTTCAGTTGCGGCAGCCGATTGGGGGCGTTGTCGAAAGCGAGGTTGTTACCTCGGGATACTTCGACGAGCATTGGAAGCTGCCGCGCGAGTAGCTAAGCCATCGACTCTTAGGGTTGCGGGCCGCGGTCGATTTGAATGGCAGGCTTGGGCTGCTCGGCGACGCTGTCGGGCGGCTGATCGAGATTCGAGATCGGCGCCGGGGTTGGAGCAGGCGCGTAGCCTCGGTCCACCCAGCTCTTCAGCCAATCAATCACGGATTGATGCCAGTAGAGGCTGTTGCGGGGTTTGAGAATCCAGTGCCCCTCGTCGGGGAAATAGAGAAACCGCGACGGGATGCCACGCGACTGAAGAGCCGTGAAAAGCTGCATTCCCTGCGTGGAGGGCACGCGGTAGTCCTTCTCGCCGTGGACGACCATCGTCGGCGTCTTGAAATTCGCGACGTATTTGCTCGGCGACCAGCGCTCGTACATCTCGGGGTTGTCCCAGGGCGTGCCGTGAAACTCCCACAGCGGGAACCAGAGCTCCTCGGTCGCGCCGAACATGCTCTCGAGGTCGTAAACGCCGGCGTGCGAGACGAAAGCGCGGAAGCGGTCGGTGTGGCCGAGCATCCAGTTGATCATGTACCCGCCGTAGGATGCGCCGGCGGCGGCCATGCGCCCGGAATCGACGTAGGGGCGGCGCGAAACGTGATCAACGCCCGCCATGATGTCGAGATAGGCCTGCCCTCCCCAGTCGCCGCGAATGGCGTCGATGAAGCTCTGGCCATAGCCGGTGGAGCCGCGCGGGTTGGGCATGAACACCACGAAGCCGGCGGCGGCAAACACCTGCGGATTCCAGCGGTAGCTCCAGGATTCGCCCCAGGCCCCCTGCGGGCCTCCGTGAATCAGCAGCAACAAGGGATATTTTTTCTGCATGTCGAAGTTCGGGGGCTTGGCGAGAAAACCCTCGACGGTCGCTCCGTCGGAACTTCGGTAGCTGACCTGCTCGAGCTCGTCGAGCCGGTATTCGTTGAGCATCTCGTCGTTGAAATGCGTGAGCTGCGCCGGCGCTCCGCCTGACGAGACGCCGCGAAAGATTTCGGTGGGATGCGACCCGCTGTGGCCGGTATAGACGATCGAGCGGCCGTCGGGAGCGAATTGGATATCGCCGTGATGGGCATCACCGAAGACGATCATTTTGACGCCGCCGCCGGTCGCGGGCACCATCATGATTGGTTCGCGGCCGCGGTCTTCCGCTGTAAAAAACAGGCGCGCCGAGTCGGACGACCAGGTGATGCTGGTGACCCAGCGGTCCAGCGTTTCGGTGAGATTGACGAGTTCGCCGGTGGCGCGTGTCAGCAGCGTCAGGCGCCAGCGGTCACTCTCGTAACCCGGGCGCTCCTGCGCGCGGTAGGCGAGGTAGCGGCCATCGGGGGAGTAGACCGGAGACGCATCGGCCGCCAGGTTAGTGGTGATCTGCGTGGGGGCGCCGCCTTCGGGCGATACGACAAACAGGTCGAGGTTGGTGCTGCTAGCGGGGTCTTGGCCCGGCCCGCGCTCAAAGCAGATTTCCTGGCCGTCGGGCGCAATCGCGTAGGCATCGGGCCCGCCCAGCGAAAACGGCGGCACGTCGTAGTTTCCCGGCGTGAGATCGCGGGGAGTGCCAAACGCGCTGCCCTCCGCGCCGGGACCCTCGAGGTTGACAGCAAAAAGATGGCTGCGCCGGCCGTCGTCCCATTGATTCCAATGGCGGTAGAGCAGGGTGTCGTAAATCCGGGCCTCGACCCCGCTGTTCTCGCGTTCCTTCAGCTTTTGCTCATTGCAGGCGGCATTGTCGCACTCGGGGAAGACGCGGCTGGTGAACAGCAGATAGCCGCCATTGGGTGAAAACAATACGCCGTCGGCTTCGGTGGCGAGGTCGGTGACCTGCTGGGCGCCGGTGCCATCGGCGTTCATGATCCAGATTTGCGATTTTCCCGAACGCCCGGAAACGAAGGCGATGCGTTGCGAATCGGGAGCCCAGCGCGGCCGCGTGTTCGACTCTCCGTAGAGCGTGATGCGCCGAGGCTCGCCGCCCGCCAAGGGCACGGTGTAGATATGCTTCTGCCGGTTGTTGTCGGAGAGATAGACCCGCTCGGCGACGAACGCCACCGTCGAGCCGTCGGGCGAAAGCTGCGGGTCAGAAACCCGCACCAGCCTCGACAAAGCGAAGGCATCGAAGGGTTTTTTGGCCGATTGCTGTCCGAAGAGCGGGAAGGTCAGCAGCAGGGACAGGGCCAGTAGGCTGCGAGTCACTCATTTGACTCTAACGCAGTGGGAAAGGCGGGACAAGAGCGGGGGAGCTACCAGTGAGGGTGACCGGGTGTTCGATGGGCCGCGCCGCTGGCCTGGATTTCTTCCGTTTGATTCATATGTATTAAACATGCATACTAATGCATATGAGAACGACACTGATTCTCAATGATCGCCTGCTCGAACGGGCGAGGGAGCTTACCGGCATTCGAGAGAAAACGGCCTTGGTGCATGCGGGTCTGGAAGCCCTGATCGCGGTCGAAGCAGCGAAACGCCTAGCAGCCCTTGGAGGAACAGAGCCCCAGCTTCGTGACATCCCTAGACGGCGCGCAGTTTGATGGTTCTGGGTCGATACCTCGGTCTGGATCGAGCATTTGCGCCGCGGGCACACGGCGCTGGTGGGACTCTTAACGCAGTCGTTGGTCCTGACGCATCCCTTCATCATTGGCGAACTGGCTTGCGGCAGCCTCAAGAGCCGGGGGGTCATTTTGGGGGGCCTCCACGCTTTGCCTTTGGCCGTTCCGGCCTCCCAAGAGGAAGTGCTGCGGCTGATTGACAACGGTAGGCTTTGGGGCCGCGGTCTTGGCTGGGTTGATGCCCACCTTGTGGCTTCAGCCTTGCTGTCAGGCTGCCCGCTTTGGACATTGGACAAGCGGCTTGCTCAGGCGGCGCGAGACTCGGGTCTGATTTTGCATCGCTCGATGTGACAGGAAAGCGGCTTTGCTCCCAGTCTCGTTTCAGGCGGCCTTGTTTCAGGCGGCGGAGCCGTTGAGACCGCGGAGCCGTTGTTACAATGAGCCGGGCGTGACGCGTACACGCATTCCGCAATGAGAAAAGCTCGGCTTAGCCGGCGGCTGGAACGGGCCATCGTGGCTCTCGCGGGGGCGATCCTGCTTGCCTTGGGGGCGGAGCGCTTTTATGCCGTGGGGCTTTCCACGCTGAGCTTTGCGGCCGCCACCGCGGCGCTGTGCCTGTGCTGCTACATCGTCTACATGTCGGCGCCCCATGTGCTGGGGTGGGTACGCAGGCAGCGCTGGCCGTTTTCGTGGAGCTACCGTATCACGCGCCAGGGATTGATCTATCTGGTGACGGTGTTGGCTGTCGGCACCGCGGCGCTTTCCTCGGGCAACAACCTCATCTACCTGGTGCTCAGCTCGATGCTGGCGGCGCTGCTGCTGTCGGGCCTGGCGTCGCGGCTGATGCTCTCGGGCCTGCAATTGCAGATGACTCTGCCGGCGCATATTTTCGCCGGGCAGCCGGTGCTGGCGCGGGTCGCGATCCGGAACCTCAAGCGTTGGCTGTCATCGTTTTCGCTCTGGATCGGCACGCCGGGCAGTTCGCAGCAGGCCTCGGAAATGGCGCTCGAAGAGGCTTATTGTCCGCTGATCCCGGGCGGCGGAGAAGTCGTGGCGCTCATCGAGGCCCGCTTTCCAGCGCGGGGGCGGTATCGCAAGCAGCAGGTATGGCTGCGCACGCGCTTTCCCTTCAATTTTGCGGAGCGGCGAGCGCGGCTCGGCCTGACCCAGGGGATTGTCGTCTACCCCAGCGTGGAGCCCTGCGCCGAAGTCGAGCAGGTCGTCCGCCGCATCGAGCAGCAATGGCAGGCGCGGGACCGCGGCGACAGCCACGACCTCTACCGCATTCGCCCGGCATTGCCCGGTGACGGCGCGCGGTTTCTCGATTGGAAGGCCGCCGCGCGCGCGGGCGGCTTGTGGGTTCGCGAGTATACGCGGGACGATTTTCGCCGCGCCCATATCGTGCTCGACCGCAGCGTCCCCGATGGCGAGCCTTGGCTGGAGCGTTTCGAGAAGGGCATTCAGCTCTGCGCGGCGGTTGCCTGGAGGCTTCACAACGACAAAGTGCTGCTGCAGTTCACTTCCGACGATTTTTCGATAACCTCGTCGCCCACGAGCTCGACTATCTATGAGATCCTGCAATATCTGGCGCTTACCGAGCCTTCCCGGGGCGGCAACAACCGCCTCCATTGGGAAGCCTACCTGGCAGGAAGTCATTCCGATGCCGGTTTTCCCGTGGTATTCACGGCGGCCAAGGCAACGGGAGAGCAAGCGGTAGAATCGGCCGAAGGCCACGTGTTTTTCCATTTGCAACAACTATGAAAGTCTTTTGGGGTTTGCTGCCGGCGGTAATCACGCTGCCGCTTGTGTTGCCGGCGCAGGCGCCGGAAGTCGAGCTCGAACCGGTGAAGACCACCGTCACGGTGCGTGCCCAGGTCGAGACGCCGGTGGCGAGCTTCGTATCCACGATGAACGCCGATTCGCTGGAGTCGCGGCCGGGGGTCAACCTGGACGACCGCTTGCGCGACGTGCCGGGTTTTTCGCTGTTCCGCCGCAGCTCGAGCTTCGTGTCGCATCCCACCTCGCAGGGTGTTTCGCTGCGCGGCATCGGCACCAACGCGGCGTCGCGTACGCTGGTGCTCTTCGACGGCATTCCGGTCAACGATCCTTTTGGCGGCTGGGTGTATTGGACGCGCTTCAACCCCGACACGATTGACACGATCGAGATCGTGCGCGGCGCATCGAACAGCGTCTACGGGGACCGCGCCATGGGCGGAATGCTGAACATCATGACGCCGGCGCCCGACGCGCGGCACGCCTGGATGGCGGTCGAAGGCGGCAACGTCGGCATCGCCGAAGCGCGTGGCGGCTACTCCGATGTTTTCGGAAAGTTCGGAGTCTCGACGTCGGCGCGCGGTTTCCGCTCCGACGGCTATTACATCGTCCCCGAAGAGATTCGCGGGCCGGTTGATACCAAAGCCGACATGGACTTCGTCGTGGGCGACGTGCGCGCGGACTATTTCGGCGGCCGTCAGCACTTCTCGCTAAGAGCCAACGTGCTGGCCGAGCAGCGCCAGAACGGCACGCAGCTTCGCGACAATTCGAGCACCATCGGCACCTTCGGAGGGAGCTACCGGCTGGGTGGTTTTTCGGCCAACGCCTACCACTCGCGCGGCAAGCTCTTCAGCAGCTTTACCGGAGTGAATGCGACGCACGATGTGGAGACTTTGACGCTGCTGCAAAAAGTGACGTCCGAGGACACTGGCGGCTCGGTGCTCTGGAACGGGTCCACACGGAACGTGAACTGGCTGGTGGGAGCCGACGCGCACCGCGCCAGCGGGGTGAGCCGCGAGACCGTGGTGCTGGCGGGAATTCAGCGCACGCCGGGCGGTCGCCTGTGGCAGCAAGGCGTGTTCGTGCAGTCCGACGTCGCCCTGGGATCGCGAACCCGCGTCTACGGCGGGCTGCGGCACGATTTTACCGACCGCGGCAACGATTTCTGGAGCCCCCGCGGCGGCATCGCCTATTCCGATGGGCCGCGCCGCTGGCGGGCGTCGGCGTATCGCAGCTTTCGCGCGCCGACGCTCAATGAATTCTTCCGCGACTTTCGCGTTGGCAATGTCACCACGCGCGGCAACGCCGACCTGCGTCCCGAGACGACCGTCGGCGTCGACGCCGGCCTGGACTGGAACTTTTCGTCGCTGATCACGCGGACGACTCTTTTCTGGCAGACAATCGACGAGCTGATCGGCAACGTCACCCTCGTCAGTGGCGCGCAGCCGATCCGGCAGCGCCAGAACATCGGCGAGGCGACCGCGCGAGGCGTGGAGTTCGAGGTTCAAAAAGCGTTTCGCGCCTTTCGCGTCGAGGGGGCCTATCTGTTTGCCGATTCGCAACTCGACACCAACGTTTGGATGCCGCAAACCCCGAAACACCAGGGATCGTTCCAGGTGCTCTATTCTTCCGGACGGACGCTCGTCAGCGCCGGCATACGAGCCTATTCGCTGCAGTTCGAGGATGACCTCAACGAGTTCCTGCTGCCCGGTTTCGCAAGCGTTCAGTTTCAGGTGCAGCACCGCTTCGGGCGCGGGTTTTCCGGACTGCTGGGGGTCGAGAACCTTTTGGACAAAGAGTATTTGGCCGGCTTTACTCCCGAGCCCGTGATTGGGGCGCCGCGGCTGATTCGCGTCGGAGTGAAGTGGGAGACCGGGCGGTAGGTTCCGGAGACGGGCAAAAGACCCAAGGCCAGGCAAAAGGCAAAAGGCAAAAGGCAAAAGGCAGTGGGAGGCCTTCGGAGGCAGGCAGACCTTCGCTAAACCCGCTTCCACTGGCCGGTGTGCGGCTGCGCCGGCGTTCCCTTGCCGTGCGTGCGGCGGCCCTGGAAAGTCGTCAAATACAGTTGCTCGATTTCGTTCTTTCCCTTGGCCTCGGTGATGGTCGCGCCGTCCGGCCAGAAAACCAGAATATCTTCGTCGGTGTGATCGGAATACTTCTCCTGGGAGCCGTGCAGAATCATCGGCACGCGTAGCTGGCGGTTTAGAAAGTGTTGCACGTCGAATAGCTCAGGGCCGCGATTGTGCGGCATGTCGTCGTGCAGGCGCATCTCCTCGACGAACACGTTGCTGGACGGGTCTTTTTCCGACACGATCCCGTAGAGGTCATAGTCGCCGTAGATGTAGTTCTTGTCGGTCGTCAGGCCGTACTTTGTGAAGACCACGCAGCCGTAGTGCACGTGGTTGCGATCCAACTCCAACGTGTAGGGCTTGCCTTGCGGCAGGTACATGCGGTGCTCGCCCGGCGCGGGCACGTAGAGATACTGCTGGAACTGCCGCCATTCCTTGGAAACGTCGCGCTCGCCAAACGCGTGGGGATGAATCTCGGGACTCGCCACCAATCCCGCCAGGCGATGCGGCGGCTGGTCGAGCTTAGCGGTCTTCGCCTTGCAATCGAGACGCTTGGGGACGTATCCGGGCTTGCCGATATAGTGCTTCGAATGCGGGTTTGAGCCGCGCACCAGTATCCAGACGGACCAGCGCTTGGCGGCGCTCTTGAATGCCTGGATGTGCTCGGCAGCGATGTATTTGACGGCGATTGGGTCGGACATCGGTGTTTCCGGTTCGACCGGGGTGTTCACATTCTTTCGCCCGTTGCGGTCGAAGTCAACCGCCATCGAGCGTCACATCGGTGACGCCACTGGCCGGACCGCAGCGCTGCGGCCCCCCCCCGGACACACGCGAGCGATCCGGAGAACCTAAAATACTTGCATGCGGGAATTGTATCGGGTTGTGGAGGAGCCCCGGCCATGTTCCTATCTGCCCGCCGAACGGGCGTCGCTGGAGTACCGCATCGTCACGCACCTCGGCAGCGACGACTATGAAGATCTTTTGGCGCGCGGCTACCGCCGTTTCGGGCACCAGTTGTTCCGGCCCGCCTGCCTGCAATGCCAGCAGTGCGTGAGCCTGCGTGTGCTCGTGCAGGAGTTTCTGCCCAGCCGCAGCCAGCGCCGCGTGCTGCGCCGCAATTCCCATATTCGGGTTGTGCGCCAGCCCGTGTTCGTAACCGACGCGCACCTCGATCTGTTCAACCGCTACCACGGCTTCATGGCCCAGCACCGCGGCTGGCAGCGCGACCTGGTCACGCGCGAATCCTATCTGGAGTCCTTTGCGATGGGCGGCGAGAATATCGCTTGGCAGTGGATGTTCTACGACAAGGATCGGCTAATGGGCGTTGCCTTGATGGACGAAACGAGGGAGTCGATTTCGCTGGTTTATTCCTTTTATGATCCGGCGTGGCGCGAGTCGAGCCCGGGTACGCTGTCGGCCCTGACGCAGTTGGAGTATGCCCGCCGCAAGCGGCTTCTCTATGCGTACCCGGGGTATTGGATCACGGCGTGCCCGTCGATGAGTTATAAGGCGCGGTTCACTCCGTATGAGCGGCTGAAGCGCCATCCGGCTGAAGGGGAACGGCCGGTTTGGATGCGGGCCTGAAGCTCTTTCGAGCCGCGTCTCCGGGACAAAGGGGAAGGCATTCCCTGACAACCTCTACGCTTCCGCAACCAATCTCTGCAGGCTGCGCGCGCAAATCTTGCTGCCTTCGAATTTGTTTCCCGCCGGGCCGCCCCAGTGGGTTTCCAGGCTGATCATGCCTTGGTATCCGTCTGTTATCAGCGAGGCTAGCTGGCCTTTCCAGTCAACCTCTCCCGCGCCTACGTCTCCCCAGTTCATCCGATCGCTGCCGGGTGGCATGACGCCGTCTTTGGCGTGTACGTGGATGATCCGCCGGGCGGGTAGCAAGCGGTAGCCGTCGGGGTAGGGAACCTCTCCCGCTACGTAGGCATTAGCAGGGTCCCACACGAGGCCGAACAACGGATCGTCGAACAGGTTGAGCACCGGAGCGGTTTCGGCGGCTGTGGCGACGTTGCAGGCATGCTCGTTTTCCAGCCCGATCCTGACGCCATAGGGCCGCGCGGTCTCGACCGCTTTGCTGAGGGCTTCGATGACGCGGCCGGTAGTTGCCGCCGGCTCGACCGTACGCCAAAAGCTGAAAACGCGCACAACCGGCGCCCCAAGCTTGGCGGCGACTTCGAGCGAACGTTTGAGGATGCGCGGCTGGTCTTCGTAGGAGTGGGCGGAGTGGAAAGCGTCCTGCTCGAAGCGGCGATCGATGTCGCCTCCCTCGGGCAGAGTGCACTTGTACACCGGCGAGGCGATGGATGCGATCGTCAAGCCGGCCGATTCGGCCAATCTTTTGACTTCGCTGATCTCGTCGTCGTTCAGGTCGACGATGTTCTTGTTCCAAGCGGTGCGGACTTCCAACGCCGGCACGCCAAGCTCACGGGCGGTGCCGCAAACCAACTCGAAATCCTGCGAGAATTCGTCGGTGATAATGCAAACCGGGAATTGAGCCATACGCGATAGTGTAACGTATAGTATTGTGGGTATCGTCCGCGGAAATGCGGCATAGCACATGGCGAAACAGTACGGAACAGGGCGGCGGAGGACTTTCGTAACGCGCGTGTTAACATTTACGTCGAACGAGAAAGCGGATCGTAAACGCATCGTTGATACCCGTCGGCGCTGTTGTTGCGTTTGGAAGATCGGAGCACTACAATAAAAATGTAGGCCTAGCAGCCCGTGGTAGAAGTCAGACAAAGTACTTTGCGGATAGAACATTTA
>JBBDWJ010000276.1:0-15306 GCA_040902925.1 Bryobacterales bacterium
CTACATTATGCAAAGTACTTTGTAGCATTATTTCACAGCTTCCTGTCACCTTTTTTTCGCGCCCGACGATATCAGGAACTTGCGAGCCGGTCGCCGGGCGAAAAAAGGCTGACTGTCACCAGAGCACACTCCACGGACTGTGAGCGACGGCAGCAGAAAACAACTTGACCCTGGACTATGGTCCGGGGTTTAGGCTGAGGTTGGAGAATCAGAAATGTCCGCATTGACCATTGGTGCTATTGCCAAGCAGGCGGGAGTCAACATCGAAACTCTGCGCTACTACGAGCGCCAAGGAGTCGTCGCGAAGCCCCCTCGGACGGGCTCAAATTACCGGATCTATCCCGAAGACACTGTTCGCCGTGTACGCTTTGTGAAGCGCGCCCAGGAGTTGGGGTTTTCTCTCAAGGAGATCAAGGTTCTGCTCGCGCTTCGCGCCAGCCGCGGGGCGAGGTGCGAGGATGTATGCCGGCAAGCGCCGCGAAAAATTGAAGAAATCGAAGACAAGATCCGTTCGCTGCAAGCGATGAAGACGGTGCTCGGCAAGCTCGCCGACGAATGCGCCCTAACCCAAGGCCCCGTGAGCGACTGCCCGATCTTGGAGTCTTTGAACACAAACGGGAGGAGGTGACGAAAGTCATGAAAGATAAAACCTTCGCAACAGCGGCAATCGTCTCGGGGGGCCTGGCATCGCTGTGTTGCATCGGCCCGCTGGTCGCGGTCGGTCTCGGACTCGGGGCGTTCGGGGCGGCGACACTTTTTGAATCCTTACGCCCCTACCTGCTTGTGGCCACGGCTGCGCTTCTGTCCGGCGCCTTCTATCTGACCTACCGCAAGCAGCCGCAAGAGAAATGCGAAGGTGAGGCCTGTGCCGTCGGTCCGCACCAAAAGTCGCGAAAGATCCTGCTTTGGGTTGTCACGGCCGCGGTAGCGGCGCTGGCAGCATTCCCTTACTACTCCGCCCTCTTCTCGGGCGGGGCGTCCACCGCCTCATCCACGGCCCTTGCCGCCTCCAGCGGATCGGCGACGGCGGTGTTTGACGTTGAGGGAATGACCTGCGCCGGTTGCGCCGCGACACTTGAAAACGCCCTGATGAAGACGCCGGGCGTGGCGACGGTGGTCGTCAGTCTGGAAGGCAAGAGCGCCCATGTCAGATACAAGCCCTCGCAAATCTCGATGGATCAATTGCTAACCGTGATGAGAGGGAGCGGCTTCACGGGAACCCTCCACAACGGCGAAGCAGCGAAGCTGAAGCGGATCAGTTACGACGTTGAAGGGATGACTTGCTCCAGTTGCGCGTTGGGGATTCAGGCGACACTCTCGCGGCGAGAGGGCGTCAAGGAAATCCAAGTGCTTTACGACGAGAAGACGGCTCATGTCGTGTTCGACCCCGCCATCGTCACCGCCGAACAGCTCTCGAAAGCCTTCGAAGAGCTTGGTTATCGGGTGACGCCCAAGGTTGGAGCATGAGAGGTGAATATGATGACGGTTGAACTTTATTACTTCAAGGACTGTCCTTCCTACGCAACCGCGGCGGCGAACTTGAAAGCAGCTCTTCGCGCCGAGGACCTGCCCGAGAACATCGAGATGGTCGAGGTCACTTCTGAGGAGGACGCCCAACGGAAACGGTTCATCGGTTCGCCGACGATCCGCATCGACGGTGTCGACCTCGAAGGCCCCGAAGCAGAGGCCAAGGGGTACGGATTCGGCTGCCGAGTCTATTCCGGAAACGGTCACACGACCGGTTGGCCCTCGATCGAGCAGATCCGATCCGCAGTGCGGACGAGAAACGACTAGGGGGGAGTGGCCGATCCTCGCGCGAAAGTGGAGCATTCTTGTTGCAACTAGAACCCGCCCTTAAGGTGGATGGTTACGGGAGGCGCAAACAGTGTCTTGTTGTTCTTCAAAACTTGAGGAAGCGTGTGCCGTGCGACTACCGGCGTTACAAACCTGCCCGAGGTGCGGCCGGAAGGGAAGACGCGTGCAAAGTCAGACGCTGGAATCCATGCTGCGGGAGCCGAGCCCGCGGCTCTGGACCCGGGGACCATTCTTCGTCTGCGCAACTTCAGAATGTGCGGTCGTCTACTTTTCGGGAGACGGCGGCCCGCTGTTTGAAAAAACAGATCTCACAGTGCGGGTAGGAGTCAAAGAGATAGAAGACCCGATACCTGTCTGTTATTGCTTCAACCACACCCGGACTTCGGTTTGGGAGGAGATCGAGCGGACGGGGCGCTCTACTGTTGTGGAGTCGGTCAAGCAGGCGGTGAAAGAGGGCCGGTGCGAATGCGAGATCAAGAATCCATCTGGCCGATGTTGCCTCGGCGAAGTGACGCAGGCCGTCAAGCAGGGTCTTGAGCAACTCTCTGTCCCGGAGGCGTTTTCGAGATGACCAGGTGATCCTGGAGGAAAAAATTACGGTCGTGGACGGCTGAAACACAAACCGTATGGAATCTGCGCATGCTTCCATGGGGCGAAATGATCTGTTGCGGATTGATTCTTGCCGCGCTCCTTCTTGCCGGTCTTGTCCTGAGCCGCCCAGATCGCGATTGAGGAATCTCGGAGCGTAATCGTTATGTCACTGACCGAACATCTGGATAAGCTGGGTGTTGTCGGCTCGTTTATCGCCGCCGCTTGCTGCCTGGGCCTTCCTGCCATCATCTCCATTTTCGCGGCGCTGGGCCTTGGGTTCCTGATTAACGACGCTGTGCTGCTGCCCTTGCTACTCGTGTTTCTGGCCGTCACCCTTTTCGGTCTCTTCCAGGGATACGGACGACACAAGAGGATCTGGCCTCTCGTGGTTGGTGTAGTTAGCGCGCTGGCCGTCTTCATCTTTATCTTCGTGGCGTTCTCAGCGCCGTTGGCGTATGTCGGGGTCGCTGGTCTGGTCGTCGCTAGTGTCCTGAACGTGGTCGCCCAGCGCTACGCCAATGTGGGTCAGCCGAGCGGCGACTCACGCTATCGTGACGATAGCCGCCGGGGATTCCCATTGCGGGGGAAAGACTTATGCCCAAGAAATTCGACTTGGTAGTGATCGGCACCGGTTCCGGCGGTTCGATCCCGGCCAACAAGTGTCGCGAGGCCGGCTGGGAAGTGGCCGTCATCGACGAGCTCCCCTACGGCGGCACTTGCGCGCTTCGAGGCTGCGACCCAAAGAAGGTACTGGTGGGTGCCACGGAACTAGCGGACTGGGCTCGCCGGATAGAGCGCGAGGGGTCGTGGCCGACGAGCTGCGGCTTGACTGGCCCGGCCTGATGCGGTTCAAGTCGAGCTTCACCGAGCCGGTTCCCGAGAGCAGCGAGCGGAGCTTCGGGAAGAAGGGCATCGCCACCTTCCATGGGACGGCACGCTTCCTGGACAGGTCTCGCATTCAAGTAGGCGACGATACCCTCGAAGCGCGGCGCTTCGTCATCGCCAGCGGAGCTCGGCCGGCGGCCCTGGGATTTCCCGGCGAAGAACTTCTTACAACAAGCACGGACTTCCTCGAGCTACACGAATTGCCGAGGCGTATTGTTTTCGTGGGTGGCGGCTATATCTCCTTCGAGTTCGCGCATGTGGCCGCAAGAGCCGGTGCTTCCGCGACGATCCTGCACCGAAGTGATCGGCCTTTGCGGGGCTTTGACCCCGATCTCGTGAACCGCCTAGTCAAAGCGACGAAAGATCTCGGGATTGAGGTGAAGCTCAGTTCCCCGGTGAAGGCGATCGAGAAGCGAGACCTCTCGTTTTTGGTGAAGGGCGAATCAGAGGCCGGCGCATTCGAGATCGAGGCGGATCTAGTCGTTCACGGCGCTGGCCGTGTGCCGAACGTCGACAGGCTGGACCTATTCTCCGCGGGGGTCGAGGCAAACCCACGTGGAGTCGTCGTCAACGAACACTTGCGTAGCGTGTCGAACCCAGCAGTCTATGCGGCCGGCGACGCGGCTGCGACTGATGGGCCTCCCTTAACTCCTGTCGCGGGGATGGAGGGGCACGTGGTCGCGTCCAATCTGCTAAAGAGTGACAACCGCACTGCGGACTACACGGCAGTGGCCAGCGTTGTCTTCACCATACCGCCGTTGGCCGCGGTTGGCCTCCTGGATGTCGATGCTCGTAAGAAAGGCTTCCGCTTTCACGTGCAGTCCGGCGACACAGCGCAGTGGTACTCATCCCGCCGCATTAGCGAGGAAATCTCCGGCTACAAGGTACTCGTGGAGGAGGGAAGCGGACGCATCCTCGGCGCTCACCTGTTGGGCGTGCACTCGGAAGAACTCATCAATCTCTTCTCCCTGGCCATTCGATTCGGCATCAAAGCTTCCGACCTCAAACAGATGGCCTACGCCTATCCATCGCGGGCGAGTGATGTCCCCTACATGGTCTAGCTCAATCTCCCGATCACCGCGTCAGTCTGGAAAGGCACACGCAATCAACAAATTTTGATAACGGCTATCTCCTTCTCGACGTACGTGCACCTCCCTTCACCCCTCGCTTTTCAGGCAAAGTTTGGGCAAACCGCACAGCCTGTTCGAGCCAGTCCTGCAACTCTGTTTCAGTGCGGAACCCTTCGGATTCGATGTATACCATCCCCTTCATCGGTCTTCCCGTGAAGTCCATTTCCCGAGTGTGTTGCCCGCTCAATGCGAGCTCGGCTCTCTGTGCGCCGAGCCGCAGCATGAGCAGATCTTTGGTCACGCCGCAACACATATTTCCTCGGAGTAAGAAGGCAATCCCGCCGAACATCTGTCGTTCCGCGATACCACTCCGCCCGGAGAGTGCCGCTCGAATCCGCTCAGCAAGTCTCTCGTCGTACGGCATCAGGCTGCTTGCCCTTGTTCGAGAAACTCCGGAAGCTCGTCTGCGCTCGGTCCATAGCTAGCCGGAACCCTTTGTCCCAACAGCCGCAGGTAGACACCGAACTGTCCTCGATGTTGGTACCAGTGGTTCAGCAGAATGCTCCGAAGGAAAACGGCGCGCGGCATCGCAATGATCTCCTTGCCGTCTTTCACAGCTCGCCAGGTCGCCTGCATTGCCGAATCATCGAGGTTCGGAAGAATGCCCCTGACGGTTTCGATGCTCTGATCGAGCGCGTCTAGAACTTCCCGAACGCTGGTTGGCTGCGGGTTGGGCTGGCTGAAGTCCGGAACAGCGGCCTCATCCTGACGAGCCAACTCGGCCACCTGCCCCGGCACCAGCGCCAGATGGAGAGCCAGTTGCCCTGTCGACATGGACCTCTCATGCGGTTTCCACGTCAGCTTATCCTCAGGTAATCGCTCCAGAAACTTCCGGGTGATGTGTAACTCCTGCTCGAATTCAGCAAGGAATGTTTCCGAGATTTGCATGTTTGTGTTCTCCTTTCAAATGGTCCACTCCACTAGCGACAGCTGCGGCCGCCTTTGCTCCCAGCTATTCCCGAGGGAAGCCGAGGGCCAACGAACGGCCCCTGCCATCTGACGTTCGATTGTCCGACGCGCTTGCTCAAATTCGACGCCCCAGGCAGACGATGAAGAAAACGCCATCACCCTGCGGGTGAGATAGCCAAAGATGATGGGCTTGTGCATTGATTCCTAAGACTCTGCCCGGCCACGCGGCAAGAAACCGGAGATGTACTGTTTCACATGCTCGAGATTCCGACGAATCGCGGATGGGTCCTGCGAAGCCTTGAAGAGAATGAGTGAGCCTTGGATCGCGGCGACCCACAACGCTGCCAAGGAAGGTGTGTCGACCGGCTTGCGAAGCGTCTTGCAAGCGTCGTCCAGTAGCGTCTGAAACCGCCTTTCCGCATTTTGGAAACAGACGTCGGCGGCATCGCGGAGCGCCGGGTTAGTATCAGATACCTCTTGGGCCGTGGTGCCGGCAAGGCAGGATTTGAGAATCTTGGGATCATCGAAGACGGCGATGAAAAACTCCATGTAGCCGAGGGCTTTCGCTCGACGGTTCGCCATTCTCTGGAACGGCGCCCCTTCCTCCATAGCCGCGGCCATGCTATCCCAGGCCACCAGGCAGGCTTCGGCCAGCTCCTCCTTGGTCTTGAAGTGATGGAAAAACGCGCCTTTGGTCACCCCGGAGTGCTGGCAGATGTGGTCGATCGTGGTGGCGACGTAGCCTTTCTTGCGGATGAGCTCCGTCGCGCCCTGGATCAATTTCTGCCGCGTGGCGGCTGCGCGGTTCTGAACCACTCGAAATACATACCAACTAACTGGTATGTTTGTCAAGAAGTTTCTGGGCTGCCTCGAGACCCGGCCGTCTGCCTGGCGGTCTCCCGGGCCGCCCGGAGGGTTGCTTGGTTTCGCAAGGGTCGCGAATAATTGTCTTGACCAAACGTTCCAAACAAGCTATTCTGACACCAGATGACGGTTGCCGATGCCCTGGGAAAAACAGTTCGACGTAGAGCAAGCCCGCCGGAACGCGATGTCCGCGTTCTGGACCCATGGCTACGAAACCACCTCCATGCAGGATCTTCTGGAGGCGATGGGGATCCAGCGCGGAAGTTTCTACGACACGTTCAAGAGCAAACGCGATGTCTTGCTGGCGGCTCTCGCCGAGTACGACCAGGGCCGGCGCGAGACCTTCCGCAAACTCGCGCAAGGTCACTCGCCCAAGCAGGCGATCGAAGCCTTGTTTCGCGGTGTGGTCGCTGAGGCGAAGTCGGAGTCCGGGCGTCGCGGGTGCTTCCTCGTGAACTCCGCTCTGGAGTTGGCGCCGAGGGACGCCGATGTGGCCAAGATCGTCAACCGGGCGTTCGCCGAAACCGAAACCTTCTTTCGCTCAATGATCGAACGAGGACAGGCAGAGGGCGAAATTCCAAAGCACGTGGACCCGGTCCGGACAGCCCAGGCGCTGCTGGGAATGCTTTTGGGAATGCGGGTGCTTGCGCGGTCGGGCGCCGGAGCGGGAGTCCTCAAGGCGATTGCGGCGCAGGCCGCGGGGTCGTTGGGGTAATTTTTTTGCTGCACATTTGGAACGATCAGTCAAAATAGAGGAGCAATCTCATGAACACTTACCAGATGAACCTGGGCGCGCACAGCCTCGACAGCGCCCCCGAAGAAGCGAAGCCGCTGTTGCAGGCCGCGCAGAAACAGTACGGTCTGATCCCCAACATGTACGCGCGCATGGCAAATCTGCCCGGCGTGCTGAGCACCTACCTGCATGGTTACGAGGCTTACCGCAAGCAGTCGGGATTCACCCCGGCAGAGCAGGAGGTCGTGCTGTTGACCATTAGCCGGGAAAACGGCTGTGAATACTGCGTCGCGGCCCACAGCATGGTGGCGAAGATGATCTCCCATGTGCCGCAGGATGTCCTCGACGCGGTCCGTAGCGGCTCCCCAATCCCGGACACCCGTTTGCAGGCGCTGGCCACGTTCACGAAAGCAATGCTCGACAAGCGGGGCAATCCCACACCCGATGACGTGGAGCCCTTTCTGAAGGCGGGGTTCTCGGAACATCACGTTCTCGGTGTGATTCTCGCTATTGCCGTGAAGACACTGAGCAACTACGCGAACCACGTCTTCCATACGCCGGTGGATAAGGCCTTCCAGCCGTTTGACTGGAAGAAGCCCGCGAAGGCGGCCTGACGCGGGGCGGGAGCCGGCACTTCCGGGCGGCACTCTATCCTTTAGCAACGAACACGTATCAAATTCTTAGAGGAGCAATCATGCACACCGCCACAACTCACGCACCGGCTGCTGCCGCCGGAACTACTGATGACTATCGGTTCGATCACCCAAGAATAAGAGACATTATCAACGACATGTACATTCGCAACACGAGCCAGGTCCGGGAGACAAAGTCAAACCATTTGATATGGAAACGGCAGACGGCGGCCTCCTGACCAGCATCGACGCTTCGGCCAAGGGGCAACCTGTCCTTCTGGTGTTCGGCTCCCGTACCTGCCCAGTTACGGAAAGCGCGGCCGAGGGTCTAAAGCAACTACACGCCACTTACGGCGATAAGGTCCACTTTGTGATGGTGCAGGTCCGTGAGGCTCACCCGGGCCAGACGATCGGCCAGCCCAAAACTCCTGCCGAGAAACTGCGCCGCGCCCAAGATCTGAAGCGACATCACAATCTACCTTTCGAGGTCACCGTGGACGATATTGATGGGACATTCCATCGCAGTCTGGGTTCACGGCCCAATAGCGCTTACCTGATCGATCCGTCGGGAACGATCCTCTTCCGCGCCCAATGGGCAAACGAAACTCAGGCGATCGCTGGAGCGCTGGGGCAATCTCCTCCGGAAAGAGACCGCCCACGCCAAAAGTCACCCGGACTTTGCACGCCATTACGCAAACGATTGGCTATATAAGTTCCGTGCTCGACGCTGCCGGAAAGGGCGCGCGTCTCGATACCTGGAAAGTTGCCCCGCCCATGGGTGTGATGATGACACTCTCGGATCTGTTCTCTTTCCTGCCCCCCAACAAGCGCGGACTAGCCGCGATGATATTGGGAACAGCCTTGATGGTTACCATTGTCGCTGCCGCTGTCATTTCGGGCTTCTGATCCTTACGTCCGAGACGCCCCGCCCTGACTCTACGAGGCCGTTCGGTACAGACGTGGCTCGCCTTGCTCGACGATGTAAGGCTGAGGCCTCGAGGTTGATGGCACCCTGGGCGCTATGAGTGATCAAATTCTGGACGCCACAGGTCAGTCCCGCTCGCAGCGTAGACACGCTCAAACGAAACCTTCAACATGAAGGGATAAGACAACGCGATACCACCCGACCTACCCAGGGCTTTCTGGATCGACCTTCGGGTTGGCAAGCTTGCAAGGCGAGACGGGGTTGATGCCAACCCCGTCCCGCACCTGCAGAGCCAATTTTACTCGCAGTGGTTTGTCATTGGACCATGACGAATACGTCTTCAGGACTGGTTTCTCCGTTGACCTGAATCGTAATCGAGACCTGGCCGGGTTGAACGTTCTGAGGCACTTCGATATTGAGCTGCCATACGCCGAACACCAGCCCGGGCGCTCCGCCCGCGTACAACACTCGCGCTTCGACCCCGCCGATCTTAACCGTGACGGTCGCATCGGGGCGCGGTAGATTCTGGCCCGTCGGGTCGACAACGAGACCGTCGTCACCGCTGTTGGCTGTCCCCAATCCGGTTGCGTAGAGCACGAGGACCCGGCCGCGCGCGATCGGATTGCCTGCTCCGTTGACACTCAAAGAGCCGTCGCTCGCGGTATTGAGAGCCGCGGCTTGACCGCGCCCGCTGGCGTCCAGCGTGAACAGGCCGGGCGTGAGGGGCTTCACTTCGAGACGAATGATTTGCGACCACCCGCCCTCGGTCTCGATTTGCATCTCGGTTTCGGTCTTGCCTTGTAGCGAACGAGGCGTAATGACGTTGAGCTGTTGCGACGAGAGAAACAGCAGTGGCGCTGCTTCGCCGTCGAACAACACGCGGTTCGCGCCCAGTTGCCGCGTCACGCGGTCGTCGTTGATCTCGAGGTTGCGGTCGCTGGCAGGCCCGACACCCGGACCAAAGATGCTGACGACCTGGTTGGGACTCACCGCGCCGGCGCTCAGCGTCGCGCCGCCAACAGTGCTGGCCGAGGAAGCGCAAACGCCCGACCCGCTCAGGACGCGGATCTGCCGCGCATTGACGCGGTTCGGCGCCGTGGGCGTTCCCTCGACGCGGGCGCACGCCCCGACCATGAGCGGGCCGAGCCGTTCGTCAATCTCGGCGCCGCCGCTAACGACGACAACGATGCTGCTGATAGTCCACTCCGATGAGCCCTGCGCCGGAGCGCTCTCCACCAGCCCTTGGAACTCGAACTCCGTGGGCGCACTGCATTCGGCCGCGGGCCGCGTTTCGACCTCGCGCGCCTGGCGCGTTCCGTCACCGAGCACCGAACCTTGCGCTTTCACACAGCCGCCTTCGGCGAAGGGTCCGCTGCGGGTGTTGCGTTCCGTCCCGGCGAGCACGCTGACCGAGATTCCGCCGATGGTCCACTGCCCGACGCCGCCGTTGGGCACTACGTCGAGCCGCCCGGTCACGTCGAACTCCGCGCCGGCGACGCCGACTCCACAACTGGCGCTGGTCTCCGTCTCGACTTCGCGCGCCACAACGACGGCGTCTTCATCGAGAGTGCCGTGGACCTTCACGCATTGGCCGAGAGCAGCCGTGCCGGAAAGCCGCACTTCCGTGGCGGCGGTTACGAGAACGCTGCGTCCAGCCACAAGCCACGTGCCTTGGACACCCCCTGGCGGTAGTTGCTGAATCAGGCCGCGAAACTCGACCTCGCGCGGTGTGATGTCGCCGTTCATGCAGCCCGCGGACGACGATTTCACCTCAATCTCGCGAGCGGAAACGCTGCCGTCGCCGTTGGCGTTGCCCTCGACCTCGACACACGAGCCCACGCCGACCGGGCCGCGGTGCTGCTCGATTCTTGTCGAAGCCGTCACGGCGACGGTTGTCGCATCGACCATCCAGTTTCCTAGTAGGCTGTCTTCCGCCGGAAGGCTGCTGACGGTTCCAAAGAATTTCAGTTCGCCGCGATTATCGTCGCCGTCGCACTTCTCATCGCGCTCCCGGCGAATCTCCTCCGCCTGCATCGCCATGCCATTGGCAATTGCCTTGACATCGACGCAAGCGCCCGCTTCGAGCGGCCCATTGTCGGTTCGCAGGCGTGTGAACGCAACCGCCTCGACCACACGGCCGCCGATCTGCCATTTGCCCAGGCTGCCGCCCGCGGGAATCGACATGATCCTGTCGCGGAAGCGCACGCGGTCCTGAAGCCGGAACTGCGCTTGCGCTCCACAATCGTCGGCGTTCTCGGTTTGCAGTTTGGAAGCCTGTAGCGTGCTGCCGTTGGTCACCACGCCTTCCGCTTCCACGCACGCGCCCGGCACGAACGAGCCGCGCCGCGTGAGCAGTACCGTCTGTGCAGTGACGGTCACCTCGCGTCCGCCGATCTGCCAAACCCCCGGACCAAGCCCGGCTGGAAAAGCCTGCAACAAGCCTTTGAAGTTGAATTGGTTCGTCCCGCCGAACAGGCCGCAGTCTTCCGGGCTTTCCGTTTCGATGCGGGCCGCTTCCGGAGTGCCACTGCCAAAGACCTGCGCCTTCACTTCGACGCAACCGCCGGTGACGAACGATCCATCATCCTGGATCAGCATCGTGGCGCTAGTCACAGTAACGGTGCGGCCACCGATGACCCAAGAGCCGGGGCCGGCGTTGGCCGGGAAGCTGCCCAGCACGCCTTTGAACTCCAGCTCGTCGTCATTGACGCCGTCATCGTTGCCGCCGTTGCCGTTACCGCTATTGCCACTTCCGCCGTTGCCGCTGCCACTGTTGCCGCCGTCGTCCCCGGGGCCATCGTCATTGTTGCCGCCGCCCTGGTCCGGGGTGCCATCATCGTCGCCGCCGCCGTTACCGCCACCGCCCTGGCCGCCGGAACACTCCGACGAATCTTCCGTCTTGACCTCGGTGGCTTGAACCGAACCGTTCTGGCCGGCCGTACCCTTGACCTGCACACACGCGCCGACGACGAAAGGACCGTCACCGTCATCCAGTTTCGTGGATGCCGTCACGACGACCGATCGTCCGGCAACCTGCCAGGTTCCGGCGCCGGCTCCCGCCGGCACGCTATCGATTCGGCCCTTAAACTCGATCTCACCGTTTTGGCAGAGAAGCGGGGTTAGGAAGAGCGAAAAAAGAAGAAGTGCAAAAGCACGAGCTCGCATAGGATCCTCCAGATTTGAATACTCAGCGGGTATCGATGAGTAGGACAGCCCGGAAGAGTGGGCGGAACAGAAAAATGAGACAGCTTTCGCGGGGGGCAGCGGAATCAGGTTGGACGAGGCCAGAACCGGCCCACGGTCCTGAACTACGGGTTCTGAACCGCCAGATAAGGCCCCGGCGGGGAGGAAACACCATCCACCGAGACTTCAACGGGATACTGTCCGCTGGTCAGATCAGGGAGCACGCGAAAGACCACTTGGTAGAGGCCGGCGCAACACGGCGCGGCGCCCGCATAGAAAACATCATCAGATGGGACCTCGCGGTTGCCGATACGCACGACGACCGGCCCCGTCACCCGTGCGAGGCCGTCGGGAACAGTCTCGGCCGGAATGGCTCCAGCCAGGAGCGGTGGATCCGTGGCTCCGAGCCCCGTCGCGAACACGCTGACGAATTCGCCAGGACGGGCGGGAGTAGCGCCCGCCACCTGCTGCGGATCGCCCGCGATCTGCGGCCCGCCGCCGTGCAGCGCGGCAACGGGATTGACCCCCGACGCACCGTCAAGGCGCAACACGAACAACGCCGGCATGCGAGCCGCGACGGCGACAACCTCCGCCGGGCTGCGGGATTCCTCGGCCGTGCCGCAGCCGCGGACAACAACGGCGAAAGCGGCGCCCGGCCCCACGTAAGTCGCCTGCAAGTTGATCTGCTTATCGGAGACATAGAAAAGAGGTGAGCGTTGCCCATCGATTTCGACGCACGCGCCCCCCAACTGCGTCGGCAAGCTACCGCCAGTGATGTCGTTCGGGCCGACAGCTTGGGAGAACCCGGCCGGTGCGAAACCCTCTCCAAAAAGAGTCGTGATCGCCAGCGGCGCGATGCCGTTCTGAGCCGGGCTCAGCGTCGCCAGCACCCATCCGCCTTGGCTAATGCGCGGATTGGCGGGCGGCTGCTCGACCGGCGGGGGCCCTTCGCGCAACAGCACTGGGGCAAAAGCACCGTCTTCCAGGCGCAGCCCCAGCGATTGCACGGGTTGCTCGGATTCCACAGCGTAGGTGCTCGCCTCCGACAGGTTTGCACCGTTGAGCCATTCGCTGGGAGTCAGCGTATTCTGGGCGTTCGCCTCGATCGAAACGGTGCGGTCCGCCAAAACCGTTCCGCCCGCGCTGAATGCACGCACACGAACGCTTGCCGCTGTCGCGTTGGGGTTGCGCACCGTCAGTCCGAGAAGGTCAGGCGAGGCCGTTAGCAGGGCCTGGCTCACCGCGTTCGGGGAAAGAATCGGAATCGCTGTCCGCAGCACCGGGTTCGTCGTAGCCGGTTCAAGTTTCGCGGTGGTGAACGTGTAGAAGATGTCCTGAGCGCCGTCATCGTTGCGCAGCCGAATGCGCCGGTTCTCGATACGGAACGTCTGTCCGGCGATGGCAAAAATCTCGGTCGCGCTCGCAACCTGGAAGGAGTTCAAATCCGCGCCTTCGATATCGATCCGCGAGTCGGGTTGGAAGCCCACTCCTCGAAAGGTGATTCGCGACCCCGCGGGAATGATTCCGTTCGAGGGAATCACCTCAGTAATCGAGATGCCTCCCACGGTGACCGTGCCTGCTTTTAGGTCGTTGCGATAGATCGTCCCTCCGGGTGCTTCGAGCCGCAGACTCGATTCGATAATGTCGAGGCTTCCTTGCGCGCCGAGTCCTGCCTGCGGACTGACTTCGAACGCAAAAGCCATCATGGGCAGATCCGGCGTCACGCCGACTTGCCCGCTGAATCCCACGAACCGAACCCGCGTTTGCGCCCCCTGCCGCGTGCCTGCGCCGATCACGTCGAGCGTGCTGCTGAACAGGCCGATTCCACACATATCGCCCAGCACGTTTCCGTTTCGGGCGACGGTGACGTCCCCGGTGAGGATCGGAACCGGTTCCGTAAGCTCGATCTGAATCAAGGCAAGCCCACCGGGGGGCGCCAGTTCCTCGGCCACGCGGACCGACGCTTCAGGCTGCGAGAAAGCAGGCGCCGCCCACAGCAGCAAAAAGACGCACATCCAAATAGGGAATCGGCTCATGGTGTTGCCTCTGTCTGCACGCGGAATCGTATGGCCTGCGTTTCGGCCAGAACGCCACCCGAACCATCGAGCGCGGCGGCGCTCCACAGCAGCGTGCGGCCAGGCGCGGCCTCGGCGCGGACGCCTTCCGGCAAATCGATCTGAGGCTGATCCGTCTCGCTGGACCAGACCAGCGTGCGATCCATTTCGCGCACTTCGAATCGATACCGGACGGCTCCCTCCCAGGCCTTAACCTGCAAAGACTCCGGCGGAGCGGCGAGATCGCCGATAGGCGCCACAACCTCGAGTTGGCCCGAGCGAACAATGGAAGAGCCGCCGCCGAGGCCGCCGGGCAGATCAGGAGGCTGGGTCTCCACAAAAACGGTAACCGCCAAAACGGCCATCGCCGCGGCACCGGCCCACGCCCAGCCCGAGGTGCGAAACAGGTCGCGGAATCGGTCGAGCCACGAGGGCGCCGGAGCTGCCGCGGTGCTCTCCTCGCCAAGGCGGGTCTCGCTCAGGCGGCGCGTCAGCCACTCCACATCCGCGCGCTCTTCCGCCGTCGGCTCTCCCTCCAGAAAACTTCGCAGCAAATCCAGCTCCGTCGAACAGCTCGCGCAGCTGTTCAGGTGCATGTCCCGTTTCCTCCGCTGATCGGCACCTCCGCCGCCTCGAAGGTGTTGTTCGAGTTCGTCGATGGCCAGACACGACGCAGGCTTTGTTGATTCGCGGTTCATGGGATCCTGGCTCGGGCTCTCCACCGCTATCCTCCGGCATTGGGGAGCGGGCGTTGGATTTTCTGACGCCGCTCCCAGGCTCGTTTGAGCTTCCGTTTGGCGCTAACGATGTAAGCCTTCGCGCCGCTGCTGTTGGTGAAACCCAGCAGTCTCGTTACCGCGTCGAGCGGCAGCTCGTCGCAATAGTGCAACACCATCGTCCGCCTTTCGTTTTCATCCAGCGCATCGGCGAGCAGCTCCTGCGCCACCGATTCAGCCTGGCGCCTCTCCATCCGTTCATGCGGATCTTCGTCAGCCGCGACAAGAAGATCGAGCCACTCGAGTTCGGCCTGCGTGTCGGGATGTCCGGCGCGCGCTTTGGCGGCATTGAAGCAATGGTTTCTCGCGATGGCGTAGAGCCATGTCGAGAACTTCGCGCTCCCCCGATAGGAGTCGAGGCCGCGATACGCCCTCAGAAAGACATCTTGGGCAAGATCGAACGCACCGTCGCGGTCCCCCGCGATGCGCAGACACCACAACACCACGCGCTGCCGGTAGCGGCCGAACAGCTCGTCGAGCGCGGCTTTGCCGCGGGCGTCCTCGCGATAGCGGAGATAGCGCTCCAGCAGTTCTTCATCGCTCGCTGTCGCCACTAAGCTCATTCTAGGGCGTCGTCTTGGCCCGCCTGCTCGTTGGGTAAGACAGGGGTTTGGGGCCTCGGGAACAGAAAAAGCTGCATCATGCGCGAATCCGCAGCAGGCGGCGCTTTGGAGTGGTTACGTTCGCCGCCGGCGCTTGGCGGACACCGCCGCGATCAGCGCCATCGAAGCGGCGAGGACGGTCAGAATGCCGAGCCAGGGGATGGGCCGGACAACGGGCCCCAGAGTCAGGCTGCTGAGCCGAAATCC
>JBBDWJ010000277.1:0-15223 GCA_040902925.1 Bryobacterales bacterium
TTGAGTGCGTCCAGGTCCTCCACCCCGGCCCTCGGCCGCGCATAGGTCAGGTGATCCGAACGAAGCTCTGCGGCGCCTGAAGGAAGGCAATCACCGATTCGCCCAAGACAAGCCGCTGCGCCCCACCACGTCCGCTGAAAAACGCCAAGCCCTTTCCATTGGGCAAGAACCCATCGCCCACGTATTCACCTGCTCGGACTCGCGCGTTGGCCCGGAGATCATTTTCGATCAGGGTCTGGGCGACCTGTTCGTGACGCGCGTGGCCGGCAACGTGTATGGCGAGGTGGTCCTTGGAACCCTGGAGTTCTCGGTCGAAGTACTCGACATTCCGTTGCTGCTGGTGTTGGGCCACAGCGGTTGCGCGGCGGTGCTCGCCACCGTGCGTAAGCAGCAAATACCCGGCCAGAGCAGCTATATCCAGAATCTGATTCAACCCGCTGTCGACCGCGCCGCGGGCATGCCTGGCGACCTGGAAACCAACGCTATCCGCGAGAACGTCCTGTTGCGTTGCGAGTCGTTGCGGACGTCGCAGCCCGTGCTTGAGCCGCGGCTGAGACAAGGCCGCCTCGAGATCGTCGGTGGCATTTACGATCTTGTGGCCGGAACCGTGGAATGGTTGTAGCTCTACCCGCTATTCGGAAAACAGCGGCGGCATCATCAGCCCAGGGCCGCCTGGCGGCCTGACGAGTCTTCCTCGCGTTTCCGCGCGTAGAGTTCATGCTTGCGGATGTACTGGGCGACTGTGGGAGGCAGCGCGTCGTCCAAATCACGCCCCTGCCGCAAACCGTGGCGGATTTCCGTTGACGACACGGGGACGCGAACATCGTTCAGCCAATGAACGCGTGTGCCCGGTGGCGGTTCCCCGGGGTTCGCTTCGGGCCTGCTCACCACGATGAATTCGACCAGCCGGATGACTTGCTGCCATTGCTTCCACAAGCTGATCTCGGCGAAGGCGTCGGCGCCGATGATAAAAAAAAGCTCATCCCCGGGCGACAGTTGGGCCCGCACGCGTTCGATCGTTTCGACGGAGTAGTGCCGCTCGCGGCTACCGTCGGGCGCCTCCAACCGCGAGGCTTCCAGGCGCGAATCAGCGCCGCAAGCCAGCTCTACCATGCGGTAGCGGTCCTCGTAGGGCGCGCCGACGGGAGCATGCTTGTGGGGAGGAAATCCGGAAGGAATCAGCAGCACGCGATCGAGGTGAAAACGGCCGGCCGCGGCAATCGCGACGGCGATATGACCGCGATGCACCGGGTCAAAGGTGCCGCCAAACAGACCGAGCTTCACGAAGCAGCCACCGCGGAATCCGCCAGCTCGCGAACGCGAGCGCCCAAAGCATACTTTAGCTCGTTAAGGCCCTCGCCCGTCACCGCCGAAATGGCGTAGAACGGCAGCCCCTGGCGGCGGCAAAACTCGCGCAGCGTTTCGATGCGTGTGGGGTCTTGCGCGGCGTCGGTTTTCGTCGCGACCACCACGACAGGCTTTTCGACCAGCTCTTTCGAAAAACTCTCCAGCTCGCCGACGATCACTTTGTAATCGTCGATCGGGTCGCGCGCGCTGAATTCGCTGACGTCGATCATATGCACCAACAGGCGCGTGCGCTCGACGTGGCGCAGGAACTGGATGCCGAGCCCGTGGCCCTCGTGCGCCCCTTCAATCAGGCCCGGAATATCGGCCATCAGGAAGCTGTGAAATTCGTCGGTGGAGACGACGCCAAGATTCGGTTCGAGCGTTGTGAACGGGTAGTCGGCGATCTTCGGATGCGCCGCCGACAAACGGGAGATCAGCGTGGACTTGCCTACATTCGGAAACCCGATCAGGCCGACGTCGGCAAGCAGCTTGAGCTCGAGCCGGATGCGGCGCTCTTCGCCAGGCGTGCCCGGTTCGGCGTAGCGCGGCGCCTGATTGGTCGAAGTGGCGAAGCGCGCGTTGCCGCGCCCGCCGCGGCCACCTTGGGCGACCACAAAGTTCTGGTCCGGCTCCACGAAGTCGAACAGCTTCTCGCCGCTTTCCGCGTCATACACGATCGTGCCGGGCGGAACTTCGAGCACCAGGGTTTCCCCGTCGCGGCCGGAGCAATTGCTGCCTTCCCCATGGCGGCCGCGCTGGGCCTTGTGTTCGGGCCGGAAGCGGAACGCAATCAACGTGTTGTGGCTCTTGCTCGAGCGCAGCACAACGTCTCCTCCGCGCGCGCCGTCGCCGCCGCTGGGACCGCCCCGCGGCACGAACTTTTCGCGCCGGAAAGCCACGCAGCCATTGCCGCCGTTGCCGGCCTTCACCGTGATCGTGGCTTCGTCTATGAACACGTTGCTAGCCCGCCTTTCTAACGAGCCCTGAGCCGCTCCACACGTTACATTCGCGCGTTACAGCCACGCTTTACGGGCACGCGTGACGGGCGCGATCTACTTGCCTTTGTCCGAAGCGGACGGGTCAGCCTTGGTCCGAGCGGACGGGCTTTGTCCGAAGCGGACGATTGAACGCGGAAACGGCGGAAGACAACCTCTGATCGGCCACCTCAGACGTGGCCCTCCGCTCCGTTCGAGTGGAGTGCGGGGGTGTGTCTTCCGCCGAAAAAACTGCGCAGTCCCTTCCTAGACCATAGACCTCCGCCGCAGGCGAGTCAAGGAAAACGGGCCGCGCTCAACGCCGTTCTTCTTGCCCCGCGGGCGGAACACAGAGTCTGCGAATGCCGGTTTTATCGCGCGCGGGTTCGCGGCGTGAAAACAGAAAGGAAAAAGAGGATCGATCAGGCGCTGGTGCGAACGTGTATGAAGCGCCCCTGGCGGCCGCGGTCGGCAAACTCGACCACACCGCCGACCTTGGCGTAGAGCGTATCGTCTTTGCCGCGGCCGACATTCTCGCCCGGGAAGAAACGGGTGCCGCGCTGGCGCACCAGGATCGAGCCGCCGCTGACGAGCTGGCCGCCAAAACGCTTCACGCCCAGCCGCTGCGCGTTGGAGTCCCGGCCGTTTCTGCTGCTGCCTAAACCCTTCTTGTGTGCCATAACGTTTTCCGTCCTACTGAGAAGCTATGCTGTGTGCCCGATACGTCAGAGAACGATGTCGCCGACTTTGATATCGGTGTAGTCCTGCCGGTGACCTTTGCGGCGGCGGTAGTGCTTGCGCTTTTTGAACTTGAAGACAATGATCTTCTTGGCGCGGCCCTGCCCTGCAATCGTGCCGGTGACTTTGGCCGACTGGATGTCGCCGCCCGTCAACAGCTTGCCGTCGTCGTTGGTGACGGCAAGAACCCTGGTGAACTCCACGGCTGCGCCCACGTCGCCCGCCAGTTTTTCGACACGGATTCCTTCACCCGGCGAGACGGGGTACTGCTTTCCACCGGTTTCGATAATCGCAAGCATGCGGATGACTCCCGAACAGACCCCTCCCCACGGGTGGTGGCCAGAGCTTTCATTATAGGAGGAGATTTCCGGCAGCGTCAACGGACGAAGAACACCCAGTTCGCGGGGATTGCCCGGCGCAGCCGGCTTAGACCGGTCATTTACGGCCAGTGGCGGGTTCCGGCCCTGGTTTCAGCCCCCTTCAGCGGGCTTCGCAGGAAGCGCCGCATCCAGCGTTCTGGAGGACCGGCCCTGAGAACAGGGCCAATCCGCTACAATAGTCAAAGTTATGGCCGACGAAAAAAAGCTCTACCAAGCCGAATACATGGGCACCGGGACGTTCCGGATCACCAAACCGAAACGCAAGGCCAAGAAACAGCGCCAGACGCGAGTGAAGAACCGCCAGCGCGGCGCCCGAAAATAAACGGCCGTCCTCTCCTCTATAGGGCCGCGCTCTGCTGAGTTGGGCCGTCCTCGCCTGTGCCCAGCCGCCGACTGGTTTCCGCAAAGGCAGGCCGCCGGGCCAGCGCGCGTGCAGCAACCATTCTCACCTGTTCCGATTCATGTGCCAGTCGGGTTCATGTGCCAGTCGGGCCAATAGGCTCGATATCATTGGCAGGGCTCTCGCTTGTCTGGGATTCGAACTGGCGGGTGAGAGACAACGCCCCACGGAGGGGAGGCGGTTCGTCAGATATTGGGGGGATTAATCCCCGCAGGGCGTCTCTCAGGCTTTAGCCCTTCTGCGAGTAACGCCCTGCAGGGTGAGGCGTTTTGGGTCGTCGGGGGGAATCCCTGCAGGGCGTTCCATCGCAGAAGGAGCCATCTCCTCTTGGTCGGAGATCTATGGTCTGGCCGGTACTCCTGATGGCATCGCTCGGACGATGACCACCAAAAGGCCCCACTCCGGAGCAAGGGCGAGGGAGAAGGATGGAACGAGCGCCCCAACTACCAGAGCAAGCGACCAGATGGGATCCATGCGCGCGAATTAAGCAAACCGGTTGCCAAACAGCAGTACCCCCTATTTCCTTGGTATAACTCGTTTTATTACGAGTGGGCGGAAACGTTAACGGTACTTCTTACCAGCCCATCGTTTTTGACCGTGTAAGAATTTCCTATTCGAGAAAACTTTTACTCGTGGCACGCCCTAAACTAATCGCGCGCAGGTACTACGTCTCTGGAAGAGTTCAGGGAGTGGGCTTCCGCTATTTCGTTCAGCGGGCGGCCCAGGAGCTGGGATTACAGGGCTATGTCAAGAATCGAGCCGACGGCACGGTCGAGACGTATGCCAGCGGGACACCGGAGCGCCTGGAGGCATTCAAGAAGCGCCTGTGGGAGGGTCCCGGACTATCGAGAGTCGACAACGTACAGGAGCACGATGCCGAGCCCAATCAACGAACCGGATTTGGAGTGGAATAAGTTGGAGTGGATAATCAGACGAGTTGAGCCATAGGCATCTCGCGGTACACTAGAGCGCTGTGACGGAACTACGAAAACCCATGGATGATTTGAAAAAGCTGATCCGGTCGGTTCCGGATTTTCCCAAACCAGGCATTCTTTTCTATGACATAACTACCTTGTTGAAGGATGCCGCGGGTCTGGGGAGGCTGACCGACGCGATGGTCGCCCGCTATCGCGACGATCCGCCCGACGTGATCGCCGGGATTGAAGCGCGCGGATTCATGTTCGGCCCGATCATGGCGACGCACCTCCGGCGCGGGTTTGTGCCGGTCCGCAAGCCGGGCAAGCTGCCGGCCGAGAGTGTCCGGATCAACTACGACCTCGAATACGGCACCGATTGCCTGGAGATCCATAAGGACGCCATCGAGCCGGGGCAGCGCGTGCTGGTGGTCGACGATCTGCTGGCCACTGGCGGTACCGCGGCGGCGACCTGCAAGCTCATCGAAATGCTGGGCGGCGTGGTCAGCGGCATCGCCTGCGTGATCGAGCTCGAATTCCTCCACGGCCGCGAGAAACTATCGAACTACGAAGTGTTCTCCGTCCTCCAATACGACAACTAGAATGCGCACGCTGCACGGCTGGGCGCCCGCCAAGATCAACCTTGGGCTGCGTGTGCTGGAACGCCGCGGCGATGGGTTTCACGAGCTGCGAACGGTGCTGCAAACGATTTCGCTGGCCGACCGGCTGAGCGTGGGGTATGACCCTGCGGGCGAAAGCGGAGTGACGCTGGAATGTAATGATCCGGGCCTGGCCGGGCCCGATAACCTGGCGGCGCGCGCGGCGCGCGGACTACTCGAGCGCGGCAACTGGCCGGGGTCGGTGAAGATCAGCCTCGAAAAGAAAATCCGCCCCGGAAGCGGCCTGGGGGGCGGCTCGAGCGACGCCGCCGCGGTGTTACGAGCCCTGAAACTGCTGCTCGATCCGGCTCCCGAGGATGCCGTTTTGCACGAGGTGGCGGCCGGAATCGGCAGCGATGTGCCGTTTTTTCTGGTAGGAGGCGCCGCCGTCGGGGTCGGCCGGGGCGAAGAGGTGTATCCGCTGCCCGATCCCCCGCGCAGCCGCTGTTTGTTGCTGCTGATCCCCGATTTCGGAATTTCGACGGCCGAGGCCTATGGAGCGCTCGCCCAGGGCCGTGTGACAGGTTTGACACCGGCTGAGCGGCGACATATCATAAGTGTTTTCTGCTCCGCTACCAGTGTGTCTGCCTGTGGTGGCGCCCAGGACACCACGGGGTTGCTTTCAAACGACTTCGAAGCGGCCGTCTTCCCGAGATTTCCCCAGTTGTCTGAGTGGAAGGAACGTCTTGTGAATGCGGGGGCGCGGCTCGCCATGTTGTCAGGCAGCGGCTCGGCGTTGTTTGGGGTTTTCCCCGACCACCGCAGCGCCACTGCGGTGCGGCGTCGTTTGTTTGCGGACTTCGCCGGCGAGGCGCTGGTGGTGCGGGAAATGAGCCGGAAAAACTATGGCGTGTTGTGGAACGCCTAGCGGGGCGAGACAGCCATGGCCGCGACAGCTCCTGTACTGGCGATGAACTGCGATCGGCTGAGAGTGTTCACGGGCACGGCCCACCCGGCGCTGGCGGAGGAGATCTGCAAGTGCCTGGAGGTGCCGCTTGCCGAATGCGACGTGAGAACTTTCTCTGACGGCGAGATCTACCTCCAGATCAACGAGAATGTGCGCGGCGCCGATGTCTTCGTCGTGCAGCCGACCTGCACGCCCGTCGATCGCAACTTGATGGAAGTGCTGTTGATGATGGACGCGCTGCGCCGGGCGTCGGCCAAGCGCATCACGGCGGTGCTGCCCTATTACGGCTATTCGCGGCAAGACCGCAAAGACAGGCCGCGGGTGCCGATTTCGGCCAAGCTCGTGGCCAGCCTGCTGGTGACGGCGGGAACCGACCGCGTGTTGAGCCTTGACCTGCACGCCGCGCAGATCCAGGGTTTTTTCGACATCCCGGTGGATCATCTGTTCGCGGCGCCGGTGATGGTTGAGTATATTCAGGCGCTGAAGCTGCCCAACCTCACCGTTGTGTCGCCCGACGCCGGGGGCGTGGAGCGTGCCCGAGCCTTCGCCAAGCACCTCAAGGCGCCGCTGGCGATTATCGACAAACGACGCGAGCAGATTAACGTCGCCGAAGTGATGCACGTTATTGGGGAAGTTCAGGACCGCGTTTGTTTGATCGTCGATGATCTGGTGGATACAGCGGGCACGTTGGTGAAAGCGGCCGAGGCGCTCGATAGCCGCGGCGCATCGAAAGTGTACGCCTGTTGCACGCACGCCGTTCTTTCCGGCCCGGCGCTGCAACTGATCGATAACTCGGTGTTGACGGAATTGGTTGTGAGCAATTCCATCCCACTGCGCGAAGAAGCGCGAGGTAGCAAGAGAATCCGGCAGCTCAGCGTGGCGCCGCTGCTCGCCAAAGCGATCCGATCGATCTACGAAGAAACCTCGATCAGCCGCTTATTTGTATAGCGCCTGGGAAGTCATCGCGTTGAAATCCGCGGGACCGCCCGGCAGCAGCGGGAAGGCACGCGCCGCGGGCGCTCGAGGGAGGACATTTTGAAACAGCAACTGGATGTAGAAGGCAGTGTGCGCAGCGAGCGCGGCAAGAACGAATCCCGCCGCCTGCGCGTCGCGGGCCGCGTGCCGGCCGTGCTCTATGGCGAAGGCCAGGATGCGGTGGCGATCACGCTCGACCGCAAGGAGATGACCCGCCTTCTCGGGTCGCGCGCCGGGCACAACCGCATTCTGAACCTCAAGCTCGCGGGCGGCGAAAATACCGCCGGCATGGCCGTCGATTGGCAGGTCGACCCGCTGCGGGGTGATCTACTCCACGTCGACGTCAAACGCGTCGACCTCAAGCAGAAGATTATCGTGACCGTGCCGGTCCAGACGGTCGGCGTTGCGATCGGCGTCAAAGAACAGGGCGGCTTTGAAGAAGTGGTCACCCGCGAAGTCGAACTGGAGTGCCTGCCGCTCGAAGTTCCGGAAAAGATCGAGCTCGACATTACGAACCTCGAAGTCAATCAGGCGATCCGGGCCGGCGACTTGGCGGCGAACGAAAACTGGACCGTGCGCACCAATCCCGCCCGCGTGCTCGTTCACATCGTCGTGAAGAAGGCCGAGGTAGAAGCCGCGCCGGAGGTTGTTGCGGTGGCCGGAGCGGAACCGGGAGCGGAGGCTCCCGCGGCCGAGGGCGGCAAGCCCGCCGAGGGCAAGGCGAAAGAAGTCAAGGCGAAAGAAGGCAAGGCAAAGGAAGGCAAGAAGGAAGGCAAGTCGTAGGGGGGCAATTCGGATGGGCGCTCCCGGGCGCTGCCTGGGTCCGCGGTCTGAAAGCCTCCGGTGGTTTGACCGTTGCCGCCGGCCGGCGAGGATAATGTGGGATCGCCGCCAGCGGAACGAGAGACAGTGCTGATCGTGGGCCTGGGGAATCCCGGCCCAGAGTACAGCCTGACGCCCCACAACCTTGGCTTCCTGACGATTGACCGGCTGGCCGCCGGGGACGGCATTCGGGTAAGCCGGCCAGAAGCGAATGCGCTAGTTGGGCGGGGTGAAATCGCCGGCTCGCCGGTGATTCTGGCCAAGCCGCTTTCGTTCATGAATCTGAGCGGCGGGCCGGTAAAGGCTCTGTTGAATAAGTACGAGTTGGAAGCGCGGCAATTGCTGCTGATTTACGATGAACTCGATTTGCCATGGGGTACGTTGCGGATGCGAGAGCGCGGCTCGGCGGCAGGCCACAACGGCATGATTTCCGTCATCAGCGCTTTGGGCACTCAGGAGTTCTTGCGGCTGCGGATTGGCATCCATCCTGGGCGCCGCGTCGCGGATGGCGCGGCCTTTGTGCTGCAGCCGTTCAAGCGAGCTCAGGAAAATGAACTAGACGCCATACTCGGGCGAGCGGTGGACGTTGTCCGCCTTTTAATTTCCGACGGCGCCGCGAAGGCCATGGCGGTTTGCAACCGTCGCGCCGAAGGATCAGACACCGAGGGAAAATGAGAATTTACGAAGTTATCTTCATCCTCAAGCCGGAGCTTCCGGAAGAGGAAATCGATCAGGTGATTGAGCTAGTCAAGAACACGATCACCTCCGATGGCGGCACGATCGATAAAGTCGACAAGTGGGGCAAACGTAGGCTCGCCTACCGCGTTCAGCGCAACACGGAAGGGTACTACGTGCTGGTTCAATACAGCCTCGAAGGCAAAGCGGCCGTGGCCAAGGAAGTGGAGCGCCGGTTGCGCGTGAGCGACCCGGTGATCAAATTCCTGACCGTGCGCATTGATGAAGACCTCAAGCGGGCGGAGAAAGAAAAGGCTAAGCGCGACAAGCGCGTGGCCCGCAAGCCGTCGAAATCGGCGCCGTCTTCGCCCTCCCCGGGCAGGCCCGCTCAGCCACAGTCAGAGGCACCGCCGGCTCCGGCGCAGCCGGCCCAGCCCGAGGAGTGAAGATGACCTGTGGATTCAGGCCCTGTGGATTCAGGCAAGGTGTTCGCGCTGACCGGCTGGCCCAGAGTGATAAGCCTGCCGCGGCCGGATCCATCCTAGCGACGTTCATTGCTGAGCGAGCCGGCTTGCCCGGCAAGGCGAGACACCAAGGATTTCGAAGGAGTACTCATGGCTGAAGATACGAAACCCGACGCCCAAGGCGGCGATCGAAGGGACACGCGCTCGGATCGAGGAGGTTCGGACCGCGGGGGCCCGGATCGTGGACCGCGCAGCGGCGGCGGCGGTGGCCGCGGCAGTGGCGGCAGTGGTGGTGGTGGCGGCGGCGGCCGGCGGTTCTTCCGGCGCAAGAAGGTCGACTATTTCAGCGTCAACCGTGTCGACATCATCGATTACAAAGATAGCGACACGCTGCGAAACTTCGTTGGCGATCGCGGCAAAATTCTGCCGCGGCGCCATACCGGCCTCAGCGCCGAGCATCAGCGCCGCCTGAAGCGGGCGATCAAACGGGCGCGCAACATTGCGCTGCTGCCCTTTGCCGCCGGCGGCTAACGGCCGGCGCCCGGCCCGATGGAAAAACGAACGTAAGTCTGAGTCGAAAGTGTGCCAATCATGGAAGTGATCCTAAAGCGCGAAGTTCCCAGGTTGGGTGACCGCGGAGATGTTGTCCGGGTTGCCGACGGATTCGCCCGCAACTATCTGTTCCCGAAGCAACTGGCGATCCCGGCCACGACATCCAGCAAGAAGAATGTCAAGGACATGAAGGCCGCCGCCGAACGCGAAGCGGCCCTCCTGAAAGGCGACGCCCAGAAACTGGCGAACCTGCTGCAGGAATTGACCATCAAGATTATCGCCCGAGCCGGCGAGTCCGACCAGTTGTTTGGATCGGTAACCTCGCGCGACATTGCCGCGGAGCTGGAAAAACAGGGCTACTCGATCGACCGCCACAAGATCTTCCTCGACCGGCCTATCCGTTTGGTGGGCGACCACGCCGTTTCGATCCATCTGCATCGCGACATCGATATCGATCTCATCGTAAAGGTGCGGGCGGAAGGGCGCGAAAACGAGGAGATCGTCCCCAAGGCCACCGCGGCCGAAGCGGGGGTCGAAGACGCTGAGACCGGCGAGTCCGAGGGTGAAGAGAAAGCGGCCGAAACCGTGGAAGCCGCGGCCGAGCCCGCCAAAAAGGGTAAATCCGCAAGCCGCGCCGATCGCAAGCGAGCCTCTTCGAGCAAGAATGAAGAGGAAGAGGAAGAGGACGAAGAGTAATGATGTTCGACCTCTCGGGCCGCACTGCGATTGTTACCGGCGGGGCGCAGGGGATCGGCGAAGGCATCGTCGACCGGCTGGCGCGCGCGGGCGCCCAGGTTGCTATCGTCGATCTCAAGATCGATCAGGCGCGCGACGTGGCGGACCGGCTCGGCAAGAAGGGCTTGAAAGCCTTCGGCGGGCAGGTGGATGTGAGCGACCGCGCCTCGGTCGACAAGATGGTCCGCTTCGTTCTCGACCAAGCCGGCCAGATCGATATTCTGGTTAACAACGCCGGGATTGCCGGCCGCGCCGCGCCGATCTGGGAGCAAACCGACCAGGACTGGCAGCGCGTGATCGACATCAATCTGAGCGGCGTGTTTTACTGCTGCCGCGCGGCCTTACCCCACATGCTAGAGCGCGGCTATGGCCGCATCGTCAACATTGCCTCGCTGGCCGGCAAAGAAGGCAACCCCAACATGACGGCCTACTCGGCTTCCAAGGCCGGGGTTATCGCGATTTCGAAATCGATCGCGAAAGAAGTGGCCGAATACGATATTTGCGTGAATTCGGTGACGCCGACGGTCATCCGCACACCGATCCTCGATCAGCTCACGGAAGAACAGGTCGAATACATGACGTCGCGGATTCCGCGCGGCCGCACCGGCACTGTCGAAGAAGTCGCGGCGGTCGTGCATTTCCTCGCCAGCTCGGATTGTTCGTTCGTGACGGGCCAGGTTTACGACGTCAGCGGCGGCCGCGCCACCTACTAGTGCGGTGGCCCAGGGATTCATCGCCGGTGAATCAGTGTAGGGCGCGGCATGTCGCGCCCGAGGCCAAGCATGATGTTGTCATCCCCGCGACAGCACAGCAGCAAAGTGCCGCTGACGCCGGGAACTCTCCGATCTCGCCGTCGCGCCAAGCTCGCATGCCCAACCCTGGCCGCCGATCTCCAGCCTTTGTCGTAGGCGGCTTGGCTCACGGGGATGCTATGAACTCCAAAGTCGACCCTCAAACTCTCAGGGAGTGGCGAGAGGAATTCGAAGCGGCTGCGAACCGGCCTTTGGCGCAGCGTATGAAGTACGCTTTCATTCACACCTACAAGCCGGTGCTGGACGATGCGCCATTCCGATCCTTCGACACCATGGAGGAGTACCGCAAGTGGTGCGACGAGAACCTGCCCGGCTGGCTGGGATATGGCCGCATTTGACTACCGGCAGGCGGAAGAGCCGGGAGGATTGGCGAACGCTCATCCCCCGTGGATCGTAATCTTGCGGGCCATCAGATGCCAGAAGCGCGCCCCAAACGCCAGCAGCGCGATAGTCCACAGCGCCTGAATCCCAAGAGCCTCCAGCGCGGCAGCGCCTTCCAGCTTGCCCAGATAAATCCGCAGCGGCGTGTACGCTATGTGCTGGAACGGCAGGTAAGCCATCACTGTCTGTAGCGCGGCGGGAAACATCGTCATCGGCACAAGCAGCCCCGAAAGCAGCTCCTGCACATAAAACTTTGCGCGCAACAGCCCTAAAATCGACTTCAAGCGCACGGCGCAGCAGCCAACGATGAAATTCAGCGCCCCGGTTAGGGCGATGCTCAACCCCAACGAGGCCAAAAACAGGCCAAACGCTTTCGGGCTCGCGGGCCCTTGCAGCGGAAACATCAGGGACACGACGAAGGCGGCTGGTGCGGTGAGCATCACCAGCCGAAAGCCCGCCTCGCCTAGCGCCTGCCCGACGTAAATCGACTGTACGCTGACGGGCTTCAGCATCGCCATCGCGATGTTGCCTTCCAAAACGTCCGTTGCCATGTTCTGGTCGATGTTATTGAAGTAAACCGAGCGGATCACCCACCCCACGGCCACATACGTCACCATTTCATCGAAGCGAAACCCGGCGGCGAAGTTCGGGTCGGTCGCGTACAGCGCTTTCCAGATGAAATAGTAGACCGTGACGTTGATCAGATAGGTGACAATGCCGGTGTAGTAGCGCAGCCGGAACGCCAGAGTATTGACGAAGCCGATGCGGGCGTACTGCACGCAGTTCCGCAGGGGCGTGGCGGCCGCCAATGCGCTCATCGGCTCTTCTGTAGCTCCTCGACCGCGCCACCGGTATAGATTCGCCGTACGATCTCTTCGATCGACTCTTCTTCGATGTAGATGTCGCGCACATCGACGGCCGAAACGATGCGGCGGATCACGTCGCCCGCGGTGTGGTCCTCGCGGTCGAACGAGGCGCGATAGGTGAGGTCATCGACCTTGTCGATCCGGATACCGGGTAAAGCCAGCCCTTCCAGGGCGGGCCCTTGTTCGCTGCTTTTCAAATCGAATCGGATATGCCCCTGCCGCCACAGCATACGCTTGAGGTCATGCAGCGGGCCGTCGAACAGAATCCGGCCGTGGTCGATAATCATCAGGCGTCGGCAGAGTTCTTCGATATCGGAAAGGTCGTGCGTCGTCAGCAGAACGGTGGTGTTGAACTCGCGGTTCACTTCCTTGAGGAACAGGCGGATGTTTTCCTTGGCCAGCAGATCGAGCCCGATGGTCGGCTCGTCAAGATACAGCAGCGGCGGGTTGTGCAGCAGCGCCGCCGCCATGTCGCAGCGCATGCGCTCGCCGAGGCTGAGCTTGCGAACCGGCTGCCGCAGATAGCGTTTCAGCTCGAGGATTTCATCAAAGCGGGCCATACGCGCCGTATAGTCGGCGTCGCTGACATCGTAGATTTCCTTGAGAAGCCGGAACGATTCGACGACCGCGATATCCCACCACAGTTGCGTGCGTTGGCCGAATACGACGCCCACGGTGCGCGTGAAAGCGACGCGTTGGCGGTACGGTTCAAAGCCGTTGGCGATCACCTTGCCGGAGGAAGGAACCAGGATGCCCGTGAGCATCTTGACCGACGTGGACTTACCCGCGCCGTTGGGGCCGATGTAGCCGACCATTTCCCCGGGCGAGAGCGTGAACGACACGCCGTCGACAGCGCGCAAATTGCTGTACTCACGCGAGAAAAGGTCCTGGACCGCGCCCAGCAGCCCCTCGCGGCGCTGGAAGGTGCGGAACTGTTTGACTAACTGGATAGCTTCAACGCGGCCAAGCATGAATCGAACGTCATTCTATCAGCCAGCCAGCAACAGGCGGCCCCCGCCAAGATAGCGACAGAGGGGCTCCCGCTGGTTGCTCCAGGCTGTCTCGGGGCGCGACAGCACCCTGCTCCCCGAAGCGTGAAGACCCTCATTCGCTAAACGGCTGATCGTTCCGCAAGGGGTTCGTCGCCGCTTCGCGGCGAAGGACCGGCACGAGCACTGGTCCTCTCACTCGGGCGGCTATTTGGCTCCGGGCGGCAGCGTCCCGGGAGAGACCGCCGGGCTAGCAGGCGCACCCGGCCCGCCGGCATCCGTCTCATCTTCAGGAAGCGGCGCGAGGTCGTCGATTTCGTCGAAGGAGATTGAAGCCTCGGCGCTGAACTTGCGGTAGAGCCGGAACTCCACGTCGTTGCGGCTCAGGAAGCGGCCGTCACGCATGAAGACACGGGCTTTGAGCGGCAGCAGATAGGTTCCGCCGGCGATTTCCATGAACTCGTAGTCGAGCCTCGTGCGGGCGTCCTGGAGCGGAAAATCGCGCGGGATGTTCTCCGCCTCGGTCACGATGCGAATGGCCCGCTCGGTTTCTTTGTCGATATAGACAAGACCCGTGTAGCCGACGATGATCTCCCGCTGCTTCTGGTACCTCAAGCTTAGGCGCGAACGGGCCTGAGGGACACGCAACGAGAACACCCAGACCCCGCGGCCGCGCAACAAGGCATGCCGCGCCCAGCGGAACTCGGCGGCGGTATTCGGCGAGAACAGCTCGGCCAGCACGCTGCCGAACTCGCCCGTGCTGGTGGCGCCGCCGATGTCGTCGAATTTCTGATCGGTGACCTTGTTGTTGACGCTGACCAACTCGTAATTCTCATGCTGGTCCACGTAGCTGACGCGCGTCTTGACCTCGTCGTATTTCAGCCAGTCCATCTCGAGCCCGCTGGGGTCGACATAGCGCCGGGTCACCTGCAGGCAGAGATAGTCGGGCAGGCTGCGGTTGTACTCAAGCGCGGCGCGGCGCGCCTCTTCGATGATGCGCTTTTGCTCTTCCGGAGACGGCGGCGGGGGCTGGCGGCGCTCGGGCGGAATCGATTCGGCGGTTTCCGCTTCGGGCAGCCCCGCGCTGGCAAGTTTGAGCTTCTGCAGCGCTTCGACCGTCTTGGGCCCAACGCCCATGCCGACAAACTCCTCGATCAGTGGATCGTCGAGCGCGAAGGTCAGTTTTTGCGTTGTCAGGAACTCGGCGATTTCGCGGTCGCGGTGGTTTTGGTCGAGAGAGGAACGGATCAAGCCGTGGAGCTGCTTGTAAGTCAGCGGACTCTGAGCTTGCAGCATAAGCCCAGCGACCAACGCCAAGAGCACGACCCTGACCCGCATTCCATCATTGTAGCCAACAGATTGGGCGTTTCCGAACCGTCTCGACCGCGCATCTGGGTCAGGGGGAAGAAAACGCACGATCGGCCGGGCTTCGCGGCAGGAGCGGAGCGGCTGACAGGATTGCCATTGCCCGCGGCCAGGACATTCCCGGTGCCGCACTGACAGGATTGGCCGGTGCCGCACAGATAGAATTGTTTGGAGCACCTGCGGAGTTGCCCATGCCGCACAGACAGGATTGTCTGGGTGCGCGACATAAATGTGGAAAGGGAATCACGCGGCGGTTGAGCGGGCTTCC